>NZ_CP194010.1:0-315416 GCF_042055075.2 Roseobacter phycocola
CATGGCAAAGGCAAAGTTTGAACGGACGAAACCGCACGTAAACATCGGCACGATTGGTCACGTTGACCACGGCAAGACGACGCTGACGGCTGCGATCACGAAGTATTTCGGCGATTTCCAGGCGTACGACCAGATTGACGGCGCGCCCGAAGAGAAAGCCCGCGGGATCACCATTTCGACGGCGCACGTTGAGTATGAGACGGAGAACCGTCACTACGCGCACGTGGACTGCCCGGGTCACGCGGACTACGTTAAGAATATGATCACCGGTGCGGCGCAGATGGACGGCGCGATCCTGGTTGTGAACGCAGCGGACGGCCCGATGCCGCAGACGCGCGAGCACATCCTGCTGGGCCGTCAGGTCGGCATCCCGCAGATCGTTGTTTACATGAACAAGGTTGACCAGGTTGACGACGAAGAGCTGCTGGAGCTGGTGGAAATGGAAATCCGCGAGCTGCTGTCCTCTTACGAGTACCCGGGCGACGACATTCCGGTGATCCCGGGTTCCGCGCTGGCGGCGATGGAAGGCAACAACCCTGAGATCGGTGAAGAGTCGATCAAAAAGCTGATGGCAGCTGTGGATGACTACATCCCGACGCCTGAGCGTGCGGTTGACCAGCCGTTCCTGATGCCGGTTGAGGACGTGTTCTCGATCTCCGGCCGTGGTACCGTTGTTACGGGGCGTGTTGAGCGTGGCGTGATCAACGTGGGCGACGAGATCGAGATCGTGGGCATCCGCGACACCAAAAAGACCACCTGCACAGGTGTTGAGATGTTCCGCAAGCTGCTGGACCGTGGTGAAGCGGGCGACAACATCGGCGCACTGCTGCGCGGCATCGACCGTGACGGCGTTGAGCGTGGTCAGGTTCTGTGCAAGCCGGGTTCCGTGACGCCGCACACCAAGTTTGAGGCGGAAGCCTATATCCTGACCAAGGAAGAGGGTGGCCGTCACACGCCGTTCTTCGCGAACTACCGTCCGCAGTTCTACTTCCGGACCACCGACGTGACCGGCACGGTTCAGCTGGGCGAAGGCACCGAGATGGTGATGCCGGGCGACAACGTGTCCTTTGGCGTTGAGCTGATCGCGCCGATCGCGATGGAAAACGGTCTGCGCTTTGCGATCCGCGAAGGCGGCCGCACCGTTGGCGCGGGCGTTGTGTCCAAGATCACGGAGTGATCCACGGACGCGCAAAGAAAAGCGTGTCCAGGATCACAGAATAACCCTGTGTGCGCGGCAGGGTCTCTGCCGTGTCAGAACTGACAAGCGGCACCCGGTATCCCCGGGTGCCGTTTTTTGTGCGGGGGGGGGTATTTGAAGCAGCAAACCTTTTTGCTGACTACAGGCGAAAATCCGGTTCTGTCCATACTTTGACAATCAATTGGTGGTTCACTCGGCTCTGACAATGAACAGGAGCCAGAATGGAACCTCAGGAACGGATCGGCATCGCCGAGCTGACGAAACTCGCATTTTCAGGTGTCGACCTGTCCCCCCTCAGATCGGAACTGCTCAGGCAGGTGGCGTGCCAGGATCCCGCGCCGGGGTTCATGATGGATCTTTCCGCAATTGATCAGTTGTCCGGCAATGCAGAAACCGGTCTGCGCTGGCAGGATGAAGCGCTGAAATTATGCCGGATGTACCACACGCACCGCGACGCGGCCTGCGGTGCGAGACTGCTGGTCTACGCTACCCCTGCAAACATCGGCGCTAACACACCCTTCGAATTTCTGCTGGAGGGGTCGAGGATCCAGACCGTTATCTTCTATCCCGATCCCGATCCCGATGCATCAACTGAGGTTTCGTTGCCGCCGCATGACGTCGCGTTCTGTGCAGCTCCGACAGATGGCGGAGATGCGCGTGAATTCTTTTCCCGTGTCCGGCAGATCGCTGCGAGGTCACCGACTCCGGTCGTGAACCTCCCGGACAGGACGATCCATCTTGAACGGCATCTTCTGGAACACCAGCTCGCCGGCGCGCCGGGCGTCACAGTGCCGAAAACACTCCGGTTGAGCCGCAGAATGCTGGAAAAGCTGTGCCAGTCTGCATCGGTAACCGGGGGGCATGACCCTGATCTGCCGTGGCCGGTTCTCATCCGGCCCGTTGGCTCTCACGCCGGAGCCGGTCTGGAGCGGGTTGTGTCGCGCAGTGAGCTTGCCGGGTACCTGACCAGGCAGTCTGACGCTGCCTTCAATGTTTCCGAGTTTATTGACTACTCTTCTGCCGCGGATTCCCTGCACCGGAAATACCGCATCATCTTTGTTGATGGTCAGCCCTTCCCCTGCCACATGGCGATCGCTGATCAGTGGGACGTCTGGTACCTGAACGCCGGCATGCACCTGAGCGAAAGCAAACGCCAGGAAGAGGAGGAGTTCATGGCCGCTTTCCCGGATGATTTTGCCCGCAAGCACGAAACAGCGCTGAAAGCCGTCGCATCCAGCATCGGTCTTGACTATTTCGGGATCGATTGCGCAGAGGACAAAGAGGGCAACCTGCTGGTGTTCGAAGCCGACAACGCGCTGATTGTGCATGATATGGACCCTGAAACAGTGTTTCCCTACAAAAGTGCTCATATGCAGAGTATCTTTGCGGCTTTTCAGGAAATGCTGGCCCGCAAAGCCCTGCCGGAGGCGGAACGTTCTCTCCGTCAACGCCGGGCTTGATGGCAGCGGGCGCTTCCGAGGTCTGAGCGCACAGAGCTGCTTTGTGCGGAAAATCCGCTTTCCGGGCAAAAACACCATTGCATCCATGTGCGACTCCCCCTAAACGACCCCAATCCAATGAGGGTGCGGCAGGCCGCGCCCTTTTCCGTTGGACCAAAAGACGCGATGAGGGTGTGCGATGAGCGCCCGTCCTCCTCTCCGATCTGGACCCTGATATAAAGGGTGATGCACATGGCCGTTCAAAGCCAAAACATCCGCATCCGCCTCAAGGCGTTTGACTACCGCGTGCTGGATGCCTCCACACAAGAAATCGTCAACACTGCCAAGCGTACAGGTGCTTCCGTTCGCGGCCCGATCCCGCTGCCGAACAAAATCGAGAAGTTCACCGTTCTGCGTGGCCCGCACGTTGACAAGAAATCCCGTGACCAGTTCGAAATCCGCACGCACAAGCGTCTGCTGGATATCGTTGATCCGACTCCCCAGACAGTGGACGCGCTGATGAAGCTCGATCTCGCTGCTGGCGTGGACGTCGAGATCAAACTGCAGTCATAAGCCTAGGAGGGTAATTGTTATGTTGCGCTCAGGCGTTATTGCAAAAAAAGTCGGGATGACCCGGCTGTTCATGGAAGACGGCAAGCAGATCCCTGTGACCGTTCTCCAGCTCGACAAGCTTCAGGTTGTGGCACAGCGCACTGCTGAGAAAGACGGCTATTCCGCTGTTCAGCTCGGCGCAGGTACGGCCAAAGCCAAGCGGACATCCCAGGCCATGCGCGGCCATTTCGCAGCAGCGAAAGTGGAACCCAAGCGCAAGGTTGCTGAGTTCCGTGTGGATGCCGAGAACCTGATCGGTGTGGGTGAAGAAATCACCGCGAACCACTACTTTGAGGGCCAGTTCGTTGACGTGGCCGGCACCTCGATCGGTAAAGGTTTTGCCGGTGCGATGAAGCGGCACAACTTCGGTGGTCTGCGCGCGTCGCACGGTGTTTCCATTTCGCACCGTTCGCATGGTTCCACAGGCCAGTGTCAGGACCCGGGTAAGGTTTTCAAAGGCAAGAAGATGGCCGGTCACATGGGCGCTGCCCGTGTCACCACGCAGAACCTGCAGGTTGTCCGCACTGATGCCGACCGTGGCCTGATCATGGTCAAAGGCGCTGTTCCCGGCTCCAAGGGTGGCTGGGTCACCGTCAAGGACGCGGTCAAAAAGCCGTTCCCTGAAAACGCGATCCTGCCCGCGGCGCTGAAATCTGCTGCTGAGGCTGCAGCCAAAGCTGCCGAGGAAGCCGCTGCTGCAGCTGCTGCCGAAGCCGAAGCCGAAGCCAAGCGTCTCGCCGAAGAGCAGGCCGCAGCTGAAGCCGAAGCGCTGAAAGCAGCCGAAGCCGAAATCGAAGCCGACAAAGCTGACGAAGCGGATGCCGGCGAAGAGAAGAAAGAAGGTGACGCATGAAACTCGATGTCATCAAACTCGACGGCGGCAAAGCCGGCTCGGTAGAGCTGGACGAGGCGCTTTTCGGTCTGGAGCCGCGCGCGGACATCCTGCACCGTGTCGTCCGCTGGCAGCGTAACAATGCGCAGGCCGGTACGCACAAGGTCAAGACCCGTTCTGAAACCAGCTACTCGACCAAGAAGATCTACCGTCAGAAGGGCACCGGTGGCGCACGCCATGGTGACCGTAATGCGCCGATCTTCCGCAAAGGTGGTATCTACAAGGGTCCGACCCCGCGCAGCCACGGTCACGATCTGACCAAGAAGTTCCGCAAACTGGGTCTGTGCCACGCGCTGTCGGCGAAAGCCAAAGCGGGTGAGCTGGTCATCATCGACGCCGCCGCAAGCGAAGGCAAAACAGCAGCACTTGCAAAACAGGTCGCCGACCTGGGCTGGAAGCGTGCACTGGTCATCGACGGTGCATCCGTGGATGAAGGCTTTGCAAAGGCAGCGCGCAACATTGACGGTCTGGATATCCTGCCGACAATGGGCGCAAACGTATATGACATCCTCAAGCGTGACACGCTGGTGATCACCAAGGCGGGTGTCGAAGCACTGGAGGCTCGTCTGAAATGAGTGCCAAGGCAGAACACTACGATGTGATCCGCAAGCCGGTCATCACCGAAAAAGCCACCATGAGCTCCGAGAACAACGCCGTTGTTTTCGAAGTGGCGATGGACAGCAACAAACCTCAGATCAAGGAGGCTGTTGAGGCACTCTTTGGTGTGAAGGTCAAGGCGGTCAACACCACTATCACAAAGGGCAAAGTGAAGCGTTTCCGCGGCCAGCTCGGCAAGCGCAAAGACGTGAAGAAAGCCTATGTGACGCTTGAAGAGGGCAACACAATTGACGTATCGACCGGCCTCTGAGGCCGACGACTACGTCTGAAGAATAAGCCCCGGTTCACAACGGACCGGGGCTTTTTTTTGTGCGGCTGGCAGGTAAGGCGAAGAGGCGGATTGACCGGGGGAGGCGTTGAAGAAGGCATCTTTCGGCAACGTTCTTTTGTTGTTCAGTAACGTTTAAGGTCTTGTGCGTATCCCTGTCTCCAAGAAGAGGAGACTGCACCTGTGCCCGACCAGAAATCCGTTACCACGCCCCGCGACATTGCCGACAAAGCAGAGACAACAGTCGTCTCATTGCCACAGCGCGCGACATCTTTGCTGCTCTGCTATGCGCTGTGCGCCATGTCCGAGGAGTCATGCGCGAAGCGCGACAAAGAACGTGCCAGTGAGCAGGAGTATCTCCGGCAGGCGCTCCGTTTTCTCAAGGATGAGTTTCAGCAGTCCTTCCGCGCAGCAGACGGCGACCTGTCGGATGAACTGAAAGCGGCGCTGCGCACGCTCCGGGACGCCGTCGACACTGTCTGTCAGAAGCTGCCCGCGGATCAGAGCGAGGCATCGTCCGGGCTGCTGGAGGATCTGAAGGCAGAGGTTGAGGACAGCCTGGCACCAGCGGTGACTTCCTTTCTGAGTGCATTGTTTGACAGCGTGGTCGCCTGGGAAAAGGCCAGCGCAAGGCTGGCCAAAGACGTGGACTCGTCGGCTCTTTCCCAGATTGACACGATCTCCCGCAAGATCAATTTCATTGCCGTCAACGCGTCCGTTGAAGCCGCGCGTGTCGGCGACGTGGGCAAGGGGTTTGCTGTGATCGCTTCCGAGATCAAGGAGCTTTCGCAGCAGTCGCGTGTCGCGGTTGAGCAGATGCGCAGCACGGTCGCCTGACCAGCTGCACCTCCGCGGGGAATAAACGCAGGCTATCCCCGGTAACTCCTTGACCCGCTGCCCGGTCTCCCCTATCAGACGCCATCGGCAAGGCCCCGGATTCGTCCGGGGCTTCGTTGTTGTCCGAAAGGACGAACACATCGGGCACCTACGGGGGCCTTCATACCATAGGCGGGGCAACCTGCCGTACAGCAAAACGGAAGACAGACAACATGGCACTCAAGTCGTACAAACCGACGACGCCGGGCCAGCGTGGGCTGGTACTGATCGACCGTTCGGAGCTCTGGAAAGGCCGCCCGGTCAAGTCCCTCACAGAGGGTCTGACCAAGAATGGCGGACGGAACAACACCGGACGGATCACGATGCGCCGCAAAGGCGGCGGGGCAAAACGCCTCTACCGGATCGTTGACTTCAAACGGAACAAAATGGATGTGGCGGCCACGGTCGAGCGCATCGAATACGACCCCAACCGCACAGCTTTCATCGCGCTCGTGAAATACGAAGACGGTGAACAGGCCTACATCCTGGCGCCGCAGCGTCTTGCTGTAGGTGACAGCGTGGTCGCAAGCGCGAAAGCAGACATCAAACCCGGTAACGCGATGCCCTTCTCCGGCATGCCGATCGGTACAATCGTGCACAACATCGAGATGAAGCCCGGCAAGGGCGGTCAGATCGCACGTGCCGCCGGCACCTACGCCCAGTTCGTTGGCCGCGACGGTGGTTACGCTCAGATCCGTCTGAGTTCGGGCGAACTGCGCCTCGTGCGTCAGGAATGCATGGCGACTGTTGGTGCCGTGTCCAACCCGGACAACTCCAACCAGAACTACGGTAAAGCCGGTCGTATGCGCCACAAAGGCGTGCGCCCGTCGGTCCGTGGTGTTGTTATGAACCCGATCGACCACCCGCACGGTGGTGGTGAAGGCCGTACATCCGGTGGTCGTCACCCGGTTACCCCCTGGGGCAAACCGACCAAAGGTGCCAAGACCCGTAATTCCAAAAAAGCGTCCAGCAAGCTGATCATCCGCTCGCGTCACGCCAAGAAGAAGGGGCGCTGATAGATGGCACGCTCTGTATGGAAAGGTCCTTTTGTCGACTCTTATGTGTTGAAAAAGGCCGAGGCGTCCCGCGAAAGCGGCCGCAACGAAGTGATCAAGATCTGGTCGCGCCGCTCGACAATTCTGCCCCAGTTCGTGGGTCTGACATTCGGCGTTTACAATGGCCACAAGCACATCCCGGTCAATGTGACCGAGGATATGATTGGTCAGAAATTCGGTGAGTATTCGCCGACGCGGACCTACTACGGTCACGCCGCTGACAAGAAGGCGAAGCGCAAATGAGCAAGGATAAGAATCCCCGCCGCGTGGCCGACAACGAAGCGCGCGCCAAGCTGCGCATGCTGCGTACAAGCCCGCAGAAACTGAACCTCGTCGCCGCAATGATCCGTGGCAAGAAAGTGGACCGTGCTCTGACCGATCTGACTTTCTCCAAAAAGCGGATCGCTCAGGACGTGAAGAAGTGCCTTCAGTCCGCGATTGCAAACGGCGAAAACAACCACAACCTCGACGTGGACGAGCTGATCGTTGCAGAAGCCTATGTTGGCAAGAATCTGACAATGAAGCGCGGTCGCCCGCGGGCCCGTGGCCGTTTCGGCAAGATCATCAAGCCGTTTTCGGAAATCACGATTGTCGTACGTCAAGTTGAGGAGCAAGCCTGATGGGTAACAAAGTCAATCCGATCGGCATGCGCCTGCAGGTGAACCGCACCTGGGACAGCCGCTGGTACGCCGACACCAAGGATTATGGTGATCTTCTTCTCGAAGACCTCGCGATCCGTGAATTCATCAAAGAAGAATGCAAGCAGGCCGGTGTGGCCCGTGTGATCATCGAGCGTCCGCACAAAAAGTGCCGCGTAACGATCCACACAGCACGCCCCGGTGTCATCATTGGCAAGAAAGGCGCGGACATCGAAACGCTGCGTCAGAAGATCGCCAAAATGACCGAGAGCGAGCTGCACCTCAACATCGTTGAAGTGCGCAAGCCCGAGCTGGACGCGGCCCTCGTTGGTGAGAGCATTGCACAGCAGCTGGAGCGCCGGGTGTCTTTCCGCCGCGCCATGAAGCGTGCGGTTCAGAACGCGATGCGCATGGGTGCCCTGGGTATCCGTGTGAACGTGGCCGGCCGTCTGGGCGGTGCCGAAATCGCGCGTACTGAATGGTACCGTGAAGGCCGTGTGCCGCTGCACACCCTGCGCGCCGACATCGATTACGCACACGTGGAAGCGACGACTGCCTATGGCATCATCGGGATCAAAACCTGGATCTTCAAAGGGGAGATCATGGAGCACGATCCGTCCGCGCGTGACCGTAAAGCACAGGAACTCCAGGATGGCCCTGCACCGCGTGGTGCCGGCGGTCGTCGCTGAGGAGGAATGATCAATGCTTCAGCCAAAGCGTACTAAATTCCGCAAACAGTTTAAGGGCTCGATCAAGGGTCTCGCGAAGGGCGGGTCTGACCTGAACTTCGGCACCTATGGTCTTAAAGCTCTTGAACCCGAGCGGGTCACAGCGCGTCAGATCGAGGCGGCACGCCGCGCGATGACGCGTCACATGAAACGTCAGGGCCGTGTCTGGATCCGCATCTTCCCGGATGTGCCTGTCACAGCCAAACCCATCGAAGTCCGTATGGGTAAAGGTAAGGGTTCGGTCGACCGTTGGGCGGCCAAGGTCAAGCCTGGCCGTATCATGTTCGAGATCGACGGCGTCAATGATGACATTGCCCGTGAGGCGCTTCGCCTTGCTGCGATGAAACTGCCGATCAAAACACGTGTGGTTGTCCGCGAGGACTGGTAACCGCGTCGTTTCTGATCCGGAGAACACTGAAAGCCCCGCCCCGAACAGGCGGGGCTTTTTTTGTCAGACGGCAGAGGCTCGGCCCAGCAGCGCCTTGTTATGGTCATCACGGTCGCCAATGGCATACGAACTGCTGACGATCACCCATTTGCCTCCGGTAAACCGCAGCTCCGAATAAACCGCAAAAGGGGCCTGGGTGATCACATTTCCACTCAGCAGTCTGGTTTCGTGCGTGGCAATAACCGTGTCGCTGTCGCGGAAGCGCGCCTCGACGCAATGCCTGTACATCTGACTTACACCGTTTCTGGCGTAATGCGCGCGCACGGCCAGATAGACTTCCTTCAGATCGTCGACGTCTTTGATTGTCCTGTGACCCTCAAATGTCTCCAGCTCATACGGAAGATGAAAACACGACAGAAAGAGCTCGAAGTCACCCGACATGAAGGCCGTCCCGGTCAGCTCCAGGAGGTGCTCAGACACTTCTTTTGCGGTCTTGAAATTCTGCTGCATTCATCCGACGGCGGGCTGAGCCACCGTACTCATCTTAAAAAAATATGAGCTCAGCCTGTGGTGAAAGTTGTTTTGTTTCAAGCTTCTGGTGAAATACCCGCCTGATTTCAGTGTTTTTCCGCCTGACTTCTCGCCAGGATGGAATCGCGCCCGTAGATTATACTTTTGCGGGCACGATTTCGGGCTTTCAGCTCCATTTATAGTTGAAGCTGACGCTGATCCGTTCCTCGTCTGCCATGTTCAGCGGTACCTCATGGCGCAGCCAGCTTTCCCACAGCAGGACTTCCCCGGCTTTCGGCGCCACATAGCTGAACGCGCGCAGCTCGTCACGGGCATCGGGCAGACGCGGTGGTGCCGCCATCATCATCGTATGGCGCGGATCCTCAAATTTGATCGCGCTGGCACCGTCCGGCACGGCAACATAGGTGGTGCCGCTGACCACCGAATGAGGATGGATATGGGAGGTGTGGATGCCGCCGGGCGGCAGAATATTGATCCAGATGTCTTCGAGCTCCAGCCCGCGTCCGTCGAGGTCAAATTCAGCATCCTTCGCAAAGGCACTCACATGCTGATCCAGGATCTTCACAAGGTCTTTGAAAACCGGAAAGCGATAGGGCAGATCCGTGAGGGACGCATAGCTGGTGTAGCCCGGATACCCGTTTTCCTCGCACCAGTTCTGTCCCGCCTCGTCATCTTCCGCGATGGACCAGCAGGACGCTTCGAGTTCATTACCATCAATCGGCTTGCCCTGTTCGGACAGCAGGGCGCGGTACAGGCGTGTTGCGAAAAGAGAGCGGATTTCTGGCATCGGTTTCGTCTCTGGAATTGGGAACGGGTGTTACAGGGGTATCAGGCGCTGCCAGAAAAGCCACCCCGGTGCATGGTTGCATTGTTACGTCGCGTAACAACCAATGCGTGTCGTGCGTGTACCCTTAGATGTCGTTTTTCCACAACTGAGTCCCCGCGCGCGGGTGCAAGGCACCTGCATCAATATGAATTGACCTCCTGGTCAAAAAAATACCTGAAAATTTGTTCTGAACTGCCCGGGAATCTGGCCGGGCCGCGGAGTGCGCTATGCGACATTCAAGACCGGAAGACTTTTTTAATTCGATGGCCGCCGCCTATGCCGACGGTGATTTTGCAAGAGTAGCCGAAGGGTTTGATACACCCGGGGCCGTCTATGTCGAAGACGACATTATTGTGTACAACGATACAGACTCGCTGATCGAGACCCTTCGCAGCCATTGCGAGGCAAACTTCCTGCTCGGCACACGCCGGGTGTCCCCGAAAATCGTAGCGCAAAGCCTGCATGGCCGTCAGCATTTCTCGGTCTGGGTGTCCTGGGCGCATGAGGATGCAAACGGCCGGCCGCTGTTTCACGTGCCCATGCGGTATTTCTTTCGCCGCACACCCGGCGGTGCGCTGTCTGTGCAGCTTGTCGAACTGCCCGACCGACCCGAGGCCTATGAGAGTGACAAGGTGCGCCCTCCGTTCCGGCGCACGCGTGAACGGACCGGGCGCCGCTGCGTCGTCTGAGCCTCGCTGGGTTCACTGAAGGCAGGCGGTCGGGCAAAGTACGGGACGCTTGAAAGGCTGTTGACCTGACGATCCCGCTGGGACCTGATGTTCAGGCATGCCCGTCTGGTGTCGGGCTGACCGGACAGAGAGCCTGCGGATGGAACTGGACCACATATTCCTGTTCGTGCGGAACGAGGAAACCGCCCGCCGGATGATGGCGGATGCAAGGTTGCGCGTGAACTACACCCGGCATCACCCAGGCCAGGGCACTACCAACCTGTGTGCCTGTCTGGATGATATGTTCTTTGAACTTCTCTGGGGGGATGGATCAGCAGTTTCACCAGCAAGTCAGGCGATCGGGCTGGAAGCCCGCAGCCAGGGGCTTGGGTCGCCGCTGGGGATTTCGTGGCGTGGCGATGCGGGTCTGGACTGTGATCCCTATGCGGCCCCGTTTCTGCCGGACGGGACTACCATCCCGGTTGCGAGGGCGAGCCGCGATCTGAGTTTGCCGTTCATGTTCCGAACGCCCGGAGGTGTCCCGCCGATCCGGCGAACTGACGGTCTTGTCGGAGAGCGGCAGGCACCGGAATTTAGGACACTGGCCCAGGTTGAGATCACGCTGCCCGATCCTGAACCGGTCGAGGCCCTGTTTGCTCCGGTCCCGCACCTGTCCTTTTCGGCGGGTACCCCGGGACTACGCGCATCACTGGCGGACGCACAGGGCGCGGTCACCGGAAGCTTCGGGTGGTCGGCGGCTTAGCTGATGGGCTGACGGCTGATAATGCCCCGGGATAGAACCACAGGCGCGGCAGATCACAGCGCCAGGGGCGAGATGCCCCCCGCAAACGCCGCGAGGATTGGCGAGGTCAGCGCAAAACCGGCGCGCAGGTATTCTGCCACGCCTTCCTTAAGCCCGCGCTCAGACCGCCAGGATTGTGAGTCCGGCGGCTCGCCGGTCAGTTCTGCATGGTCGGCCCGGCTGGCGAGGCGTTTGATACGGGTGTCGAGAATGAAGGCAACGGGCAGATAAAAGCTCAGCATCAGCAGGCTGAAATAGGTGCCTGTATAGAGCGAGGCCGACAACAGAACCGCGCTGTAAGCTGATCTTTCGGCGTCCGCGATCAGCGGCAGAGGCCAGTAGATCCAGCTGGCCGCGTAGAGCATGCCAAAGGACAGCACGAGGCCCGAGAGGTAAAGCTGCTGCCGCATGTGGCGCAGGTTCTCGGCGAGCAGAGCGGCTTCTTCCTCAATATCCCGGGTATCCCGGTCGTTCAGGCACAGGATCATGCCGACAATGATGGATCCCAGCGCCAGCCCGGCAAAAATGTTCATCATATCCACCACGACGGCGAACATGGAGATCACCGGCGCGTCACCGCAGGTCCCCATCAGCCAGGTATCCGCCGCATCAGCGCAGCCCTTCAGCGTGCCGCGGGACAGGACGTTTTCGAAAACATCCTTGCCGAGGCGGTCGTAGACCTGCGAACCGCCGGCATCGCCGAAATCACGCAGGGTTGGCAGCGCCGCAAGCAATACAACAAAAAGGAAAGTCAGAATGGCGGCAATGCGCGTGGCAGGTGCCAAAGGGCGCAGAAGTGTCATACACAGCATCGCGGCGGCGAGCACGGAGAGCGCGCCAAAGAGCCAGGAGGCTGCCAGAAAGCGGTAACGCCCGGCAGCTTCCAGCCAGTCCTGGCCAGGTTTGACGATGCCGTCCGACACACCCAGGTCCCGGGGCATCAGGTGCGTGCCGATGAATTTGTGGGTCAGGAAAATGAGGACCGGCATCAGCACAATGGCAAAACAACGAAGATCGACACTGCGTGGCGGCGTTACGGTCTTTTTCTTCGAAGGCCCTGTCATACAATATGCATAGCACGGGATGGGCTGGCTTGCGAAATCCGGTTTGAATACGGCAAAAGGGCGGTGCTGCACTGGCAGCCATGCGCGCGGATTACCGGTGTGTCAGGATGCCCTTCCGGTGGGGCGTAGTGGTCAAAGGGCAGGGGGCCGGGCGGGTCAGGTCGCCGGCCCGGAGCAGTTGACCGTGCACCACTTGCAAAGCACTGGGCGGCGGCTCCGTCCTGAGAGTGCTCAAAGCGCCCGATGCCCAAGGAAATAAAGGGTTGCCAAGGCTGCGCAACCCTCCTATACGGCCCCTTCATCATGAACTCCACGGGAATCAGGGTGACGCTTTTGTGCGGCCTGCCTGTGATGTTGAAAGGAAAAAGGCGATGAACGCCAAGGAATTGCATGACAAAACGCCTGACCAGCTGCGTGAAGAGCTGGCAAACCTGAAGAAAGAGCAGTTTAACCTGCGCTTCCAGCAGGCCACCGGCCAGCTGGAAAACCCATCACAGCTGCGCACGGCCCGCCGCAACGCGGCCCGTGTCAAAACCGTTCTGAACCAAAAAGCAGCCGCAGCTGCTGCATCTGAGTAAGGAGAGCCCTCATGCCGAAGCGTATCCTGCAGGGCGTCGTTACTTCTGATGCCAACGCACAAACAGTCACCGTGAACGTCGAGCGCCGCTTTACGCACCCGGTTCTGAAAAAGACCATCCGTAAGTCCAAAAAGTACCGGGCGCACGATGAGAATAACACATTCAAAGTGGGCGACACTGTCCGCATCATTGAATGTGCACCGAAGTCCAAGACCAAACGCTGGGAAGTGCTGACGGCCGCTGAGGCCTGATCACGACCTGATTATTCGAAACCCTGGGGGTAAGGCCACGCATCGGCCCCCCAAAGGTCGGGAGAAACCAAATGATCCAGATGCAGACCAACCTGGATGTTGCTGACAACAGCGGCGCACGCCGTGTTCAGTGCATCAAGGTACTGGGTGGTTCCAAGCGTAAATACGCATCCGTCGGCGACATCATTGTCGTGTCGGTCAAGGAAGCCATCCCGCGCGGTCGTGTGAAAAAGGGCGACGTCCGTAAGGCCGTCGTTGTTCGCACTGCCAAAGAAGTCCGTCGCGAAGACGGCACAGCGATCCGCTTTGACCGGAACGCCGCCGTTATCCTCAACAACAACAACGAGCCGATCGGTACACGTATCTTTGGCCCGGTTGTCCGTGAGCTGCGCGCGAAGAACTTCATGAAAATCATCTCGCTCGCTCCGGAGGTGCTGTAATCATGGCTGCTAAACTTCGCAAAGGTGACAAGGTCATCGTGCTGGCCGGCAAGGACAAGGGTAAGACAGGCAACATTTCGTCTGTTGACCCGAAATCCGGCAAGGCCGTTGTGGATGGCATCAATATCGCAATCCGCGCAACCCGCCAGTCCCAGACATCTCAGGGTGGCCGCCTGCCCAAGGCAATGCCCGTCGATCTGAGCAACCTGGCAATTGTTGACAAGAACGGCAAAGCAACCCGCGTTGGCTTCCGCATGGAAGGTGACAAAAAGGTACGCTTCGCCAAGACCACAGGGGACGTGATCGATGCTTGATTCTGCAAACTACACACCCCGTCTGAAGGTTTCATACAAAGACACCATCCGCGCCGCGCTTAAAGAAGAGTTCGGCTACAAGAACGACATGCAGATCCCGCGTCTCGACAAAATCGTTCTGAACATCGGCTGTGGTGCTGAAGCCGTTCGTGACAGCAAAAAAGCCAAGTCCGCGGTTGAGGACCTGACGCTGATCGCCGGCCAGAAGGCACTGACCACGACCGCCAAGAAGTCCATCGCGGGCTTCCGGGTTCGTGAGGACATGCCGCTGGGTGCAAAGGTGACCCTGCGCGGTGACCGTATGTACGAATTCCTTGATCGTCTGATCACGATTGCTATGCCCCGTATCCGCGACTTCCGCGGCGTTTCGGGCAAATCCTTTGACGGCCGTGGCAACTATGCCATGGGGCTCAAAGAGCACCTCGTGTTCCCGGAAATCAACTTCGACAAGATCGATGAGAACTGGGGAATGGACATCGTCATCGCCACAACGGCGAAAACCGACGCTGAAGCCAAGGCGCTGTTGAAAGCTTTCAACATGCCCTTCAACAGTTAAGCGCGGGAAGGATTAGAGATATGGCTAAGAAATCTATGATCGCACGTGAGAAGAAGCGTGAGCGTCTGGTTGCGAAATACGCCGCCAAGCGCGCAGCTCTCAAAGAGATCATCAACGACGAGAGCAAAGACACGCAGGAGCGTTTCCGCGCGTCTCTCAAGCTGGCGAAACTGCCCCGCAACTCCAGCGCTGTGCGTCTGCACAACCGCTGCCAGCTGACGGGCCGTCCGCACGCTTACTATCGTAAACTGAAAATTTCGCGGATCGCGCTGCGGGACCTGGGCTCCACAGGCCAGATCCCCGGCATGGTCAAGTCGAGCTGGTAAGGAGAGCATGAGATGAACGATCCTATCGCTGATATGCTCACCCGTATCCGTAACTCTCAGATGCGCGGCAAATCCACAGTCATGACACCGGCTTCCAAGCTGCGTGCATGGGTTCTGGATGTGCTCGCAGACGAAGGCTACATCCGCGGCTATGAGAAAACCACAGGCGCTGACGGCCACCCGGCCATCGAAATCAGCCTGAAGTACTACGAGGGCGAACCTGTTATTCGCGAACTGAAGCGGGTCTCCAAACCCGGTCGTCGCGTTTACATGGGCGTCAATGACATCCCCGTTGTCCGTCAGGGCCTCGGCGTGTCGATTGTCTCCACCCCGAAGGGTGTGATGTCGGACCAGGCTGCACGCAGCGCCAATGTCGGCGGCGAAGTGCTCTGCACCGTATTCTAAGGAGCGCAAGATGTCTCGTATTGGTAAAAAACCGGTCGAACTGCCCAGCGGCGTATCTGCTTCTGTCAGCGGTCAGACCATCGAAGTCAAAGGCCCCAAGGGCACACGTTCGTTCAGTGCAACAGACGATGTGGACCTGAAGGTTGAGGACAATGTCATCACCGTGACGCCGCGCGGCAAGTCCAAGCGTGCCCGTCAGCAGTGGGGCATGTCCCGTACGCAGGTTCAGAACTGTGTGACCGGCGTGACCGAAGGCTTCAAGAAAGAACTGGAGATCCAGGGTGTGGGTTACCGGGCGCAGATGCAGGGCAACACCCTGAAGCTGAACCTCGGCCTGTCCCATGATGTGGAT
Source organism: Roseobacter phycocola (assembly GCF_042055075.2). Lineage (GTDB taxonomy): Bacteria > Pseudomonadota > Alphaproteobacteria > Rhodobacterales > Rhodobacteraceae > Roseobacter. The sequence goes on from NZ_CP194010.1 coordinate 15,826, forward strand.
TACACAGCACCCGAGGGTGTGACTGTAACTGCTCCGAAGCAAACCGAGATTGTGGTAGAAGGCATTGACGAACAGCTTGTTGGTCAGGTTGCCGCGAACATCCGCGCATGGCGTAAGCCCGAGCCGTACAAAGGCAAGGGCATCCGCTATAAGGGCGAGTTCATCTTCCGCAAAGAAGGCAAGAAGAAGTAAGGACCGCAAAAATGGCAAACAGCAAAAGAGACCTGTTCCTCAAGCGCCGTCTTCGCGTCCGGAACAAACTCCGCAAGGTCAACGCAGGTCGCGTGCGCCTTTCGGTTCACCGCTCGAACAAAAACATCTCCGTTCAGCTCATCGACGACGTGGCCGGCAAGACACTCGCCTCCGCATCGACGCTCGAGAAAGAACTGGGTGTTGTGGGCAAAAACAACATCGAAGCAGCCACCAAAGTGGGCACGGCCATTGCCGAGCGCGCCAAAAAGGCCGGTGTTGATGAAGCTTACTTCGACCGTGGCGGTTTCCTCTTTCACGGCAAGGTCAAGGCAGTTGCCGACGCCGCGCGTGAAGGCGGTCTGAAGATCTGAAGACCTGAGGAGGGCTTTGCGGCCCTCCCGATGATCCGGGGGCTGTTGCCCACCAGGATTGAGACAATGGGCCGCGTGCCCGCATTCCAAAGGAGGCCTGCATGGCCAGAGAACCAAACCAGCGGGGCCGTCGCGATCGCGATGAGGCACCGGAATTCGCAGACCGTCTGGTCGCGATCAACCGCGTTTCCAAAACTGTTAAAGGTGGTAAGCGCTTTGGCTTTGCAGCCCTCGTCGTCGTTGGCGACCAGAAAGGCCGCGTAGGCTTTGGCAAAGGTAAAGCGAAAGAGGTGCCTGAGGCGATCCGCAAGGCAACTGAGCAGGCCAAGCGTCAGATGATCCGTGTTCAGCTGCGCGAAGGCCGCACCCTGCACCACGACATGGAAGGTCGTCACGGCGCCGGTAAAGTGGTTATGCGCACAGCACCTGAAGGTACCGGGATCATCGCAGGTGGTCCGATGCGTGCTGTCTTCGAGATGCTCGGCGTCAAGGACGTTGTGTCCAAGTCCATCGGCTCGCAGAACCCTTACAACATGATCCGAGCCACCATGGACGGTCTGAAAAAAGAATCCAGCCCCCGTTCGGTCGCGCAGCGTCGTGGCAAGAAAGTGGCCGACATTCTGCCCAAGCGTGAAGACAACGTAGAGTCCTCCGCGCAGGTGGCTGAGGAGGTATAACCCATGGCCAAGACAATCGTGATCAAGCAGATCGGGTCCCCGATCCGCCGCCCCGCCAAACAGCGTGCAACACTGATCGGCCTGGGCCTGAACAAGATGCACAAGACCCGCGAACTCGAAGATACACCTTCGGTGCGTGGTATGATCAACTCGATTCCGCATATGGTGGAGATTATCGAGGAAAAGGGCTAATCGCCCTGCGTTAACTTTTTTGTTAACGGATCGAGAACAAGGCCGCCCCTGCCGGGGCGGTTTTTTTTTGTGAAGACCGCATGCTGAAGAGCATGAAAAACACTTTTTATCAAATGCTTGACGTGTGTTCCTGTTGGGGTTGCAGGTCGCGTGGTTAACTAGGTCACCGGCATCATTTGACTCTGCGCTCCCCGCTCGCATATTAACACTTTGTTAATAAATTGCTTTGCGACGGAGTTATTTTGATGCGTTTTTCCCGGTTTGCCGCGCTTTTTCTGGCGTGTTTTTTGATGATGACCCCGGCTGCGGAGGCGGTGACCGTGATCTACACCGGTGCGCAGTACTCCGACGTCAGCTATCGCGAACCGGATCGTCCTGCTATGAGCAGGCCGCTGCGGCACTCCTACGGGACGGATATGCACGCGACACTGACATTCGATCTGGACGGCCCGCTGCAGGCGGACACAGAATACTCAACCCATGGCTGGGATGGGCCCACCATCACGTCGATGTCGGCGCATGACGGCATCAACGTATTCGGCCAGGACGAGCTGTTCGGCAGTTTTGTCACCGATTCCGCTGCGAGGATCACCGCATGGTATTTTGTCGCCACGCGCGGCTCTGTTGATCTGGACCTGCTGGTTGTGGAATCCGGTGTCGGCGCGCGCGCCGAGTATTATTACGAATATCAGCGCCTCGCGCCGGAAACTCTCACCTTTGCGCGGGCTTCGCGCTTTGGGGATTTCTTTACCGCTGAAGCGTCAGAGGCATCCACAGATGCATCGGGCAGCTGGCGGGTTGTGAACGATGATGATCTGTCGATGGTACCGCTGCCGGCCACGGGGCTGCTTTATGGCGTGCTGTCGCTGGGGCTCTTTGGCGCGCTGCGCCGCCGCGCGTAGCCGCCCGCCGTCCGGAAGCGGGCTTCTGCTGTTGAAAATCGGGATTTGATGCGCCCGGGTACTTGAAAAACTCACCGTCTGTCCGTAAGAGCGCACGACTGGGCCCGTCCGGGCGCCAGAATCATGAAACGCCGTGGTCGGCCACTCCCGTCGCTGGGGGTCGCATCCGGCAAGAGGAGAAGCGACAATGAAACTGAATGAACTGCGCGATAACGACGGCGCCACCAAAAAACGCAAGCGCGTTGGTCGTGGCCCCGGTTCCGGCACCGGTAAAATGGGTGGCCGTGGTATCAAAGGTCAGAAATCCCGTTCGGGTGTGGCGATCAACGGCTACGAGGGTGGCCAGATGCCGCTCTACCAGCGTCTGCCGAAGCGCGGCTTCAACAAGCCGAACCGCAAGTCTTTTGCCGTTGTAAACCTTGGCCTGATCCAGAAATTCGTGGACGCCAAGAAGATCGACGCCAAAAAAGCGATCACCGAAGACGTCCTGGTCGAAAGCGGCCTGGTGCGCCGTAAGCGCGATGGAATCCGCGTTCTGGCCAAGGGTGAAGTAACCGCAAAACTGTCCATCGAAGTGACCGGCGCGTCGAAATCCGCCGTTGCCGCGGTCGAAAAGGCCGGCGGGTCGCTGACAGTGGCGGCACCGGTCGCGGAAACGTCAGAGGCGTAAGCCCCCAGAACGGACTTGTGGGCGGCGACGTCGCCGCTTACATAGTCCGGAGAGTTTTCCCTGACGCCGCCCGCCGGAAAACGGCCCGGGCGGCGTATTTGTTACGAAAGAGAGCCCTTAATGGTTTCTGCTGTCGAAAACATGGCCGCCAACACCAGCTGGTCCGCGCTGGGTAAGGCAACCGACCTTCGCAACCGTATCCTTTTTACCCTTGGACTTCTGATCGTGTACCGTCTGGGGACGTTTATCCCCGTGCCGGGCATCGATGGCGTCGCTCTGCGCGAATTCATGGAACAGGCAGGCCAGGGTATCGGCGGCATGGTCTCCATGTTTACCGGCGGCGCTCTGGGGCGGATGGGTATCTTCGCTCTGGGCATCATGCCCTACATTTCGGCCTCGATTATCGTACAGCTGCTTACGGCCATGGTGCCGAAGCTTGAGCAGCTGAAGAAAGAGGGCGAACAGGGCCGCAAAAAAATCAACCAGTACACGCGGTTCGGCACCGTGGCACTGGCAACCGTGCAGGCATATGGCCTCGCGGTCAGTCTGGAAGCCGGCGATATTGTCACCGATCCCGGCATGTTCTTCCGCATGTCCTGCGTGATCACCCTTGTGGGTGGCACAATGTTCCTGATGTGGCTGGGCGAACAGATCACGGCGCGTGGTATCGGCAACGGTATCTCGCTGATCATCTTCGTTGGTATTATCGCTGAGATTCCGGCCGCAATTGCGCAGTTCTTTGCCTCTGGCCGCTCCGGCGCGATCAGCCCTGCGGTGATCATCGGCGTGCTGGTGATGGTCGTGGCGACCATCATGTTCGTGGTATTCATGGAACGCGCGCTGCGGAAGATCCACATACAGTATCCCCGCCGCCAGGTCGGCATGAAAGTCTATGATGGCGGTTCCAGCCACCTGCCGGTCAAAGTGAACCCGGCGGGCGTTATTCCGGCGATCTTCGCGTCCTCGCTGCTGCTGCTGCCGATCACGATCAGCACATTCTCGGGCAATTCCACCAATCCTGTGATGTCCTGGCTGCTGGCGAACTTTGGTCCCGGTCAGCCGCTGTATCTGACGTTCTTCGTCGTTATGATCGTCTTCTTTACGTATTTTTACACGTTCAATGTGTCGTTCAAACCGGATGACGTCGCGGACAACCTGAAGAACCAGAACGGTTTCATTCCGGGGATCCGCCCGGGTAAGCGCACGGCTGAATACTTTGAGTATGTGGTCAACCGCCTTCTGGTTCTGGGCTCGGGCTATCTGGCTGCAGTCTGCCTGTTGCCGGAAATCCTGCGCGGACAGTTTGCGATCCCTTTCTATTTCGGGGGAACGTCGGTTTTGATTGTGGTCTCGGTAACGATGGACACCATTCAGCAGGTACAGAGCCACCTGCTGGCACATCAATACGAAGGTCTGCTTGAGAAGTCTCAGCTGCGTGGCAAGTCTGCCGGTGGAAAAGGCCGCAAGAAACGGAGCCCTGTACGCCGATGAACATTATCCTTCTCGGACCGCCCGGAGCGGGCAAAGGAACCCAAGCCCGCCATCTGGTCGAAGAACGTGGCATGGTTCAGCTGAGCACCGGCGACATGCTGCGCGAAGCCAAGGACAGCGGCACCGAGATGGGTAAGGTCGTGGCCGATGTGATGGCCCGCGGCGCGCTGGTCACGGACGAGATTGTCATCGGTCTGATCCGCGAGAAACTTGAAACCGTGAAGGCCAATGGTTTCATCTTTGACGGTTTCCCGCGCACACTGGCGCAGGCAGATGCCTTGGGTGAGCTGCTCGAGGCCGAAGGGCAGACGCTCGACAAAGTGGTTGAGATGCGCGTGGACGACGAAGCACTGGTCGCCCGGATCGTGGCGCGGTCAACCTGCGGCATGTGCGGTGAAGTTTACAACGACAACACCAAACCCATCCCGGCGGACGGCAAATGCACCAACTGTGGCGGCACTGAATTCAAACGTCGGGCGGATGACAATGAGGAAAGCCTCAAGACCCGTCTGATGGAATACTACAAACAGACGTCACCGCTGATCGGGTATTACTATGCCAAGGGCATGCTGAGCCGCGTGGACGGACTGGGTGCTATCGACGCGGTGCAGGGCGAGATCAAAGCCGTCCTCGACAGCTGACAGATCATCAGCCGGTCCGGCTGCGTCTTTTTCCAAGCGAACGAAGCGCGCTCTGAGCTGGGCGTTCAACTGATCTGTATGCCTATCTGCTGATGAAGATAAGGATCGCAAAACAGTCGATTGCAAATCCGTTGGTGGTGATCAGCTCATGTGCGAACAGTCCTCAGGACCCGACCTGCAACAGCGACATCAACAGCAGGTGTATTGAACAGGTCAGGTCGCCTGCTGGTTTCAGGAAGCGGAATTTCTCTGCCTGTGTGACCTTAAGCTGGCCGGTCAGAACCAGAACACCGGAAAACGGGGGCGCCAGTTGCAGCGTGCGTCGCAGACCCGGCATCAACTGCCACGCAATGATCAGCGGCACAGGCGAGACTGGCAAAGTAAAAGTAGGCGCCACAAGCCAGGATCAGATTGTCCGGGACTGCCATCAGTCCTGGAAAGCCCAAAAGCGCGACCAGCGAAACGATCCGGCCCGTCCCTGCCACCATCAGGACACCAATGAAAACCATATAGATCACGATTTCCACGGATACTGACCGGATCGCACGATTGAATGACAGGCCCGCGTCGCCACCAGCTGCAGCACGGCGATATAGACCAGTGTCACAAAATGCAGCGGGCAGAGCCTCGAAAAACGGTTCAGGATAATAGACCCCAGCCTCGGCTTTGACCTCTTCTGCAGATAGACTTGGGCAAAGAAAAATCAGGAAATTGCCCGGAAGAGAATAACAGCGAGGCTGCCGCGTTCGACGATCCAGTCCGGATGCGGTAAACGGCCAGATCCGCCCATGCGTGTCCGTCCAGACCGTCGCGGCAGAAGTTCCTGTAGTGGAAAATTACCAAACACAGGGCGGCGCAGCACTGGCTGACAGGTAGCGCAGAAACAGCAGCGGACCGAACCTCTTACCATACCCACCGCAGCGCTGCGGAAAGCCCGGCTCTTGCGGCTCTTTTCAGGTCGGTCAGGGCGGGATCAAAACCGTTCCCGACAGCGGATCTGACCTCAGGCGACCCAGTCGCCCCAGAAAGTTGCAAAATCTTTCAGGAGGGCCGTGTGCACAGCGCGCCCTTCCTCTTCGGCTTTCCCAGCGGCATCTGCGGCATTCCGGGCGCGGATTTCCAGCTTCACCTCCGGTGACAGACCCGCACGGTAACTGACATCCCGGGCGTTGTCTGCGGCCTGCTGCAGCGTGCGCATGGCCTCACGCCCGACGTCTGCCGTTTTCTGGATGTAGGTTGTCAGTTCATCAAATTTTTCCTGCGTGTCTCCGCTCAGGTCCCAGATCAGGGCTCGCTTAATAATCTTTGCGCATCTTTTCAGTTGCTTTACCGCCTTTTCGGCTGTGCCGGCATCCACCTCTTCGGGCATGCGTACTTCGGCGCGCATGGCGGCACCATCATCCAGCAGTTTGCGGAAAAAGGTCCGGTTGTTTGCGGAGGCGGTCGCATCTTCGTCGATAAGCGCAACGGCGGCTTTGATGCTGTCGATCTCGGATTTGTCGCGCGTGATCTGAACGGCCGCACCGCGCGAGGGGTGTACCCTCCGGCCCGAGTCCTTCGCGCTTACGGGGTCCACCTCGTAGTATTCCATCAGCTTGCGGTCCGCAGGGGCGTTCGCCGGGGCGCTTGCCGGATCGGTGACCTCGCCGCCCTGTGCCCAGTCGGGCGTTCCGGCTTCTAACTGCTCGCGGATAAACCAGTTGAGCTTTGTCTGTCTGGTGGTCTTTGCGGCTTTAGCACGTTTGAAATCTTCCTCTGCGCCCTCGCGGTCGATGTTGAAGCGCCTGATGTTCCGCTGCTTGCCCCGGTCGTCCTCAGGCCCGCTGCCGTGGGTGGTACGGATGCGGCCATCGTCAAAATAGATGCTGCCGATCTTGCCGCCATCCATGCTGACAATGACGGTTTCCTGTTCCGGCGCCGCGTCCCCGTCTTCGTCACCCGCGCGTTGTGCAACGTGATCTGCTTTCTGTTGCAGGACTGCCAGCGATCTGGCACCGGGGCTGGTGTCTGCGTGGCGCTGCAGTGCAGCCAGTGGAGCACCGTCCGGACTGCGGCCGGCGGCGGCCCTCGTTGCAGGCTGTTGAGGGGGCTTGCCCGCTGGTTTGATTGTCCGTATTGGCAGAGCGGCCTCCTGTCCGGTGCTGCGCGTCAGGTCGTGCCACCATAGGTAGAAAAGCCGCTGGGGATCAAGTCTTCGGCCGCGCCTGCCTGCAGGCTTTTACTGGCGGGTTGACGCCTGAGCCAAAACCCCATAACACGCGCTATCTCGATAGAGAATCAAATTTGTCCAAAGGGTCGCTCCCGGTGGACAGGATCACCTGATCAGCTGACGCCCGATGCCGTGAAAAGCTTCGGGCTTACGTTGTGAAAAAAGGGTCTGGAGCTACGGACCCGCAACGAAAAGGAATAGCACACGTGGCACGTATCGCCGGCGTAAACATCCCGACTGCAAAGCGGGTTCCGATCGCCCTCACCTACATCACCGGTATCGGCAACGCTTCTGCAAAAGCAATCTGCGAAGCTGTTGGTATCGACGCGACCCGCCGGGTCAACGAACTCAGCGACGCAGAAGTCCTGGCCGTGCGCGAGCACATCGACGCAAACTACACCGTTGAAGGCGACCTGCGCCGTGAGGTGCAGATGAACGTCAAGCGCCTGATGGACCTCGGCTGCTACCGTGGCCTGCGCCACCGCCGCAACCTGCCGGTCCGCGGCCAGCGTACCCACACAAACGCACGCACCCGCAAAGGCCCCGCAAAGGCCATTGCCGGCAAGAAGAAATAAGGAGGTCTGATCAATGGCACGTGATAAGACACGCACAAAACGTAAGGTCTCCAAGAACATCGCAGCTGGCGTTGCGCATGTGAATTCGTCCTTCAACAACACCAAAATCCTGATTTCTGACGTGCAGGGCAACGCGATCTCCTGGTCGTCCGCCGGCACCATGGGCTTCAAAGGCTCGCGGAAATCCACGCCTTACGCTGCTCAGATGGCAGCTGAGGATGCAGGCCGCAAAGCGCAGGAACACGGTGTCAAGACGCTGGAAGTCGAAGTTCAGGGCCCTGGTTCGGGTCGTGAGAGTGCGCTGCGCGCGCTGGCGGCTGCCGGTTTCAACATTACATCCATCCGCGACGTAACGCCGATGGCCCACAACGGCTGCCGCCCGCCGAAACGCCGCCGGGTTTAATTGCCAGAGACCTTTCGGGGCTGCGTATTCTGCGCGGCCCCAATCCGCTTTTTTGAAACCTCGAGAGTCGCAGCCCTGGGACATGGGGGCGCTGACAGGAATGGAGGGACGCATGATCCACAAGAACTGGGCTGAACTGATCAAGCCGCAACAGCTTGACGTGAAACCGGGCAACGATCCCGCTCGCCAGGCCACCGTGATGGCAGAGCCGCTGGAGCGTGGTTTTGGTCTGACGATGGGCAACGCGCTGCGCCGCGTGCTGATGAGCTCGCTGCAGGGTGCAGCGATCACTTCCGTACAGATCGACAATGTTCTGCATGAGTTTTCCAGCGTTGCCGGTGTGCGTGAGGACGTAACCGACATCATCCTGAACCTGAAGGGTGTGAGCCTGCGCATGGAGGTCGAAGGCCCCAAGCGTCTGTCCGTATCTGCAAAAGGCCCGGGCGTTGTGACTGCGGGTGACATCTCTGAAAGCGCCGGCATCGAAGTGCTGAACCGCGATCACGTGATCTGCCACCTGGACGATGGCGCGGACCTCTATATGGAACTGACCGTCAATCAGGGCAAAGGCTACGTTTCTGCCGAGAAGAACAAGCCCGAAGATGCGCCCATCGGTCTGATCCCGATCGACGCGATCTATTCGCCGGTCAAGAAAGTCAGCTACGACGTACAGCCGACCCGCGAAGGTCAGGTACTGGATTACGACAAGCTGACAATGAAGGTCGAAACCGACGGGTCGATCACGCCGGATGACGCAGTGGCTTTCGCCGCACGCATTCTGCAGGACCAGCTGGGCATCTTTGTGAACTTTGACGAGCCGGAATCTGCGTCGCGCGCCGATGAGGACGATGGTCTGGAGTTCAACCCGCTGCTGCTCAAGAAAGTCGACGAGCTGGAGCTGTCTGTACGGTCGGCAAACTGTCTCAAGAACGACAACATCGTCTATATCGGGGATCTCATCCAGAAAACCGAAGCAGAGATGCTGCGCACGCCGAACTTCGGCCGCAAGTCGCTCAACGAGATCAAGGAAGTGCTGTCCGGCATGGGTCTGCACCTCGGCATGGATGTCGAAGACTGGCCGCCTGACAACATCGAGGATCTGGCCAAAAAATTTGAGGATTCTTTCTGAGAATCCTCACCCGAATGCCCGCGTGGTGCGGGGAAATCAGGGCATCTGCCCCAAGGAGAGCCGGGTGACACGCATCACCCGGTCAGACAAAGCAAAACAGCCCCTGAGGGGCACATAGGAGATAAACAATGCGTCACGCACGTGGATACCGCCGCCTGAACCGCACACATGAGCACCGCAAGGCGCTCTGGGCCAACATGGCGGGCTCGCTCATTGAGCATGAACAGATCAAAACAACTCTGCCCAAGGCAAAAGAACTGCGCCCGATCATCGAAAAGATGATCACGCTGGCGAAACGCGGTGACCTTCACGCGCGCCGTCAGGCGGCCGCAAAGCTGAAGCAGGACCAGTATGTTGCCAAGCTCTTTGACGTGCTGGGCCCCCGCTACAAGGACCGTCAGGGCGGTTACGTCCGCGTCCTGAAAGCCGGCTTCCGGTATGGCGACATGGCACCGATGGCGATCATCGAATTTGTTGACCGTGACCGCGATGCAAAAGGCGCCGGCGACAAGGCCCGTCTGGCGGTTGAGGAAGCTGCAGAAGAATAAACCCGGCGCTTCTTTGCCGGAGTGGCCCTTGTCCGTCACCGGACAAGGGCTTTTTTTATGCCTCCGGCGGGGATATTTAAAGCCGGAGAAGGGTGCGCGTTGCGCTCTTTGGGCTGGTGGAGCGGGCATGCGTTTTTTTCTGACACTACTGCTGGTGGCTTTCTGGGGCAGCGCGGCTCTGACCCAGCAGGTGCCACAGTCTGCCGCTCAGATGCAGCTGAGTTTTGTGCCGCTGGTGAAACAGGCGACGCCCGCAGTTGTGAACATCTATGCCAGGATTATCCGCCCGGGGCGCAGCAGTCCGTTTGACGGTGATCCGTTCTTTGAGCGTTTCTTCCGGGACAGTTTGCGGGAGCGGCCGCGGGTGCAGAATTCGCTGGGTTCCGGGGTTATTCTGAGTGCGGATGGTATCGTTGTGTCCAACTATCATGTTGTCGGGAATGCCACCGACATCCGGGTCGTTCTGGCAGACCGTCGCGAGTTTACGGCGGACGTTCTGCTGGGCGATGCTCAGAGCGATCTGGCTATTCTCCGGCTTCGGGATGCTGAAGACCTGCCGTTCCTGCCGTTGCGCCCATCCGACACGGTCGAAGTCGGTGAACTGGTTCTGGCCATCGGCAACCCTTTTGGCGTTGGCCAGACTGTCAGCAGCGGTATCGTTTCCGGTCTGGCGCGGTCCGGTGCTGCGACGGGCAGTGGGCGGGGATATTTCATTCAGACCGATGCGCCGATCAATCCGGGCAATTCCGGCGGTGCGCTTATTGATGTGTCGGGCCAGCTGATCGGTATCAACACCTCGATCCTGACCCGGTCGGGTGGGTCGAATGGCATTGGGTTTGCGATCCCCTCAGACCTTGTGGCGGCCTTTGTAGCCCAGGCTGAGGAAGGGCGGGAAAGCTTTGCGCGCCCCTGGGCGGGCCTCAGCGGGCAGATGGTGGATGCGGAGATGGCCGAGGCCTTTGGCTTTGACCGGCCCGGCGGCATCATCGTGTCCGGTATGCATCCCGCAAGCCCGTTTGCGGATGCGGATATTGCTGTGGGGGACGTTATCGTGGCGGTGGATGGTCAGCCGGTGAACACGCCGTCCGAGATGATCTACCGGATGAGCGTGACCGGCCTTGGTGGTGAGGCGCGCGTGACCCGGCTGCGTGATGGTACCGCGCGGGACGCCTCCGTGAAGATGATCGAAGCGCCTGACACACCTGCCCGCGACCGGACAACCCTGCGGGCACGGGATGTGCTGGAGGGGCTGGTGCTCGAGCGTGTTAATCCCGCGGTGATCGCCGAGTACAATCTCCCGCTTGAGGCCGAAGGCGTGCTGGTCGCGGAAACGGGCAGGCTTGGCCGCCGCGTGGGGCTGGCGCGGGGCGATGTGATCATGGGTCTGAATAATGTGGTGGTGTCGCACCCGGATGATGTGCGTGCGCTGCTTGCCGAACGGGCGCGACGCTATGAACTTGTCGTTCTGCGTGGCGCACGCCGCATCGTTCTGCAGTTCCGGGTCTGAGCTGTGGCGGACCTCTTTTCCTCTGATCCCGCGGCGCCTGAGTCATCGGCGCATCGTCCGCTGGCCGACCGCCTGCGGCCACAAATCCTCGCGGAAGTGATCGGGCAGCGGCAGGTTCTCGGTCCCGAGGGACCTCTGACCGTGATGCTGGAATCCGGTGCGTTGTCCTCACTGATCTTCTGGGGGCCGCCGGGAGTGGGCAAAACCACAATTGCGCGGCTGCTGGCGCATGAAACGGATCTGCATTTTGTCCAGATCAGCGCGATTTTCACCGGTGTGCCTGACCTGCGCAAGGTCTTTGAGGCCGCCAGAATCCGTCGGGATAACGGGCAGGGCACCCTGCTGTTCGTGGATGAAATCCACCGCTTCAACAAGGCGCAGCAGGACGGCTTTCTGCCGCATATGGAAGACGGCACAATCCTGCTCGTGGGGGCAACAACAGAGAACCCGTCGTTTGAACTGAACGCAGCTGTGCTCAGCCGCGCGCAGGTCATGGTGCTGGAACGGCTGGATACGGCAGATCTTGAGGCGCTCCTGCAGCGGGCCGAAGGCACGCTGGGGCGCGGGCTGCCGCTCGATGCGGGAGCCCGCGCCGGCCTGCTGGAGATGGCAGACGGTGACGGACGCGCATTGCTGAACCTCGTGGAACAGGTGGCGGCCTGGAAAACCGACGCGCCGCTGGACACAGATGCCCTGGCGGCGCGCCTGATGAAACGGGCAGCCCAGTACGACAAAGGCGGGGACGCGCATTACAATCTCATCTCTGCGCTGCATAAATCGGTGCGCGGGTCCGACCCGGATGCAGCACTCTACTGGTTTGCGCGCATGCTGGAGGGCGGCGAGGACCCACGATACCTCGCACGCCGGATCACCCGGATGGCGGTCGAGGACATCGGCCTTGCCGATCCGCAGGCCCAGGCGGTCTGTCTGCAGAGCTGGGAAACCTACGAGCGTCTGGGCAGCCCCGAGGGGGAGCTCGCACTGGCCCAGGCGCTGGCCTATCTCGCACTGGCCCCTAAATCCAACGCCGCCTATGTCGCTTACAAAGGCGCGCGCGCGGCTGCGAAACGCACAGGCTCAGAGCCACCGCCGAAACACATCCTGAATGCGCCGACCTCACTGATGAAGGATCAGGGCTATGGGGAGGGATACGCTTATGATCACGATGCCGAGGATGGGTTTTCCGGCCAGAACTACTTCCCCGACGGGATGGAACGGCCATCGCTCTACCAGCCCGTTGAGCGTGGTTTCGAACGGGATCTGAAAAAACGGCTCGACTACTTTGCACGGCTGCGTGCAAAGCGCGAAACTTGACATTTCCGGGCGGACGCGTGACAGACCGCGAATGATAAAAACTCTGTCTCTTGTTGCTCTTGGCGGTGCGCTGGGCGCTGCACTGCGCTTTTTGTGGGGTGTCTCTGTCTACCGTCTGACCGGTGGTCCGGGGGAGTTTCCCTTGGCGATTATCGGCGCGAATGTGCTGGGCTCTTTTCTTATGGGCGCCTTTGTCGTGCTGGCCGCGCACAAGGGGCTGACGCATCTGAGCCCCTTTGTCATGACCGGGCTGCTGGGCGGGTTCACGACTTTTTCGGCCTTTTCACTGGAAACGGTGACTCTGATGGAACGGGGGGCATTCGGGCCCGCCGCCCTCTATGTGCTGTTGTCTGTCGGCCTCTCGGTTGCGGGCCTGATGGCCGGGCTTGCGGTAATGCGGGGGGTGGTGCTGTGAGCAGGGTTCAGACACGTACTGTTGCGCCGGATGATGCGGACCAGCGTCTTGATCGCTGGTTCCGGCAGCAGTTTCCGCAGATCAGTCAGGGCCGCATCGAGAAGATGTGCCGCAAAGGCGAAATCCGGGTGGACGGCGGCCGTGTCAAAGGCTCGACACGGCTGGAAGCTGGCCAGCAGGTCCGGATTCCCCCCCTGCCGGACAAGGACGCGCCGCCGCCGGCCCCGCGCACGAAAGTCAGCGAGGCTGATGCAAAACTGATCCGGTCCTGCGTGATCTACAAAGATGACGACGTGATCGCGATCAACAAACCCAGCGGTCTGCCGACACAGGGCGGGTCGGGCCAGACACGGCACGTGGACGGCCTCTCTGAGGCGCTGAAATTCGGGCTGGAGGACAAACCACGCCTCGTGCACCGGCTGGACAAGGACACCTCGGGCGTATTGCTGCTGGCGCGCAACCGCATGGCCGCAAAAGGCCTGACCGCCGCCATGCGGCACAAAGAGACGCGCAAAATTTACTGGGCGCTCGTCGCGGGGGTGCCGACACCCTATCTGGGCGAAATTCGCTATGGTCTGGTCAAGGCACCGGGACGCGGGCGTGGCGGCGAAGGCGAAAAGATGATCGCCGTGCATCCGCGAGATATGGACGACACGCCGGGCGCCAAGCGGGCACATACGCTTTACGCCACGCTCTACCGGGTTGGCTCGCGTGCAGCCTGGGTGGCGATGGAGCCGGTCACGGGGCGCACCCATCAGCTGCGCGCACATATGGCCGAGATCGGCCATCCGATTGCCGGTGACGGCAAATACGGCGGCTCGGGCCAGGAAAATATGGGCGATGGATGGGGCGCGCAGCTCGGCGGTGTGATTTCGAAAAAGCTGCACCTGCACGCCAGGATGATGCGCTTTGAGCACCCGGTCACCCGGGATGTGATCACCGTTACGGCGCCTATGCCCGATCATATGGCCCGCAGCTGGGACACGTTCGGCTGGACAGAGGACCTGGCGGCCGAAGACCCGTTTGAGGCGCTGTGACATGTCCGGCGGACTGAAACTGGTCATCTTTGACGTCGATGGGACGCTCGTCGACAGCCAGGCGGATATCCTGTCGGCAATGTCGGCAGCGTTTGAAACGACGGGCCGGCCGGTGCCTGCCCGTACAGAGATCCTCGGCATTGTGGGGCTGTCGCTCGACAGGGCGATGGAACGGCTGGCACCGGATGCAGATGCCGGAACCCGTGCCGGCATGGTGGAGGCCTACAAGGACGCCTACGTGGACATCCGGGCGCGCGTCGGAGCCGCGCAGTCCTCGCCGCTCTATCCCGGAGCGCTTGACGTGCTGGAGAACCTTCACAGATCGCCGGACATCCTTCTGGGCGTTGCAACAGGGAAGTCGAAGCGTGGCCTCGACAAACTGATCGAAGCGCACGGGCTGGAGCGGTTCTTTGTGACCCGGCAGGTCGCCGATTTTCACCCGTCCAAACCGCATCCCTCAATGGTGCTGCAGGCCATGGCGGATGCCGGAACCGGGGCGGATGCTACGGTTATGGTCGGCGACACCAGCTTTGATATGGAAATGGCGCAGGCGGCAGGTGTCGGCGCGCTTGGCGTCAGCTGGGGGTATCACCCGGTTGACCGGCTGGTGGCCGCGCATCGGGTGCTGGATGACTTCGCAGCGCTGCCGGGCGCTGTTGCCGAAATGTGGGAGAGCAGGCGGTGAGTGAATGGAAAGCCAAACGGTTCTGGACCTCGGCGGATGTTGCGGAACAGGACGGTGGGTTCAGTATTCTGCTGGACACCCGCCCTGTTAAAACACCAGCAAAACAGGCGCTTACAGTGCCAACCGCCGCTATGGCGCAGGCCATCGCCGACGAGTGGAATGCTCAGGAAGAGGCCATTGACCCCCGGACAATGCCCTTTACCCGCACGGCAAATGCGGCCGTGGACAAGGTCGCGGCTCAGCACGCCGAAGTGGCGCAGATGCTGGCGGGATATGGCGACAGTGATCTGCTGTGCTACCGCGCGGACAGTCCGGAAAGCCTGGTCGCACGGCAATCGGCAGAATGGGACCCCTGGCTCGACTGGGCCGAAGACACGCTCGGCGCCCGGCTGGCCCCCCGTACGGGCGTGATGCACGCGCCACAGGATCCCGCGGCGCTGGAACGGCTTGGTGTCAGGGTGTACGGGCTTACATCCTTTGAACTGGCCGCTTTCCACGATCTTGTCAGCCTTTCGGGCTCGTTGATTCTGGGCTTTGGTGCTGCTCTTGGACAACGTCCGGCTGAAGAGATCTGGGAGATTTCCCGGCTCGACGAGAACTGGCAGGCCGAAGAATGGGGCAGGGACGAAGAGGCAGAGGCCGTTGCAGCGATCAAACGCGCCGATTTTCTTCATGCGAAACAGGTGTTTGACCTCGTTCAGCCCTGAGCCGGGGTCCTGTGCCTGCAAATCAGGCGCGCAACGCAGAAAGAGACCGTTTTTCAGGCACGTCACCCTTGACGTTTTCCGGTGAATGGGACCAGAATGATGCCCACTTGGAGGGGAGAGCCTTCATTATCGCCACCGGCCTGAAGGCCGGTCGAAACCGCCCCGGGTGAGGGGTGGAAAATCAGGAAGAGGTAAAAATGAAAAAATCAGTATTTCTCGGCGCACTGACAGTCGCCGGCCTTGCCGCAGGTGCGGCAGCCGCCGGTACACTGGATGACGTCAAAGCGCGCGGCAAGCTGAACTGCGGTGTGACAACCGGCGTTCCCGGCTTTGCTGAGCCCGATGCGAACGGTGTCTGGCAGGGTTTTGACGTTGCAGTATGCCGCGCAGTCGCCGCCGCCGTGCTGAGCGACCCGGCAGCCGTCGAATTCGTTCCGACAACCGGTAAAACACGCTTTACAGCGCTGGCGTCCGGCGAAATCGACATGCTGGCACGTAACACCACGTGGACATTCTCCCGTGACGTTGACCTGAAGTTCGAATTCACCGGTGTGAACTACTACGACGGTCAGGGCTTCATGGTCCCGAAAGAGCTGGGTGTCACATCCGCAAAAGAGCTCGACGGCGCGACAGTCTGCATCCAGACAGGTACAACAACCGAGCTGAACCTCGCGGACTTCTTCCGCGCGAACAACATCAGCTACGAGCCGGTGCCGATCGAAACAGGTGCGGAAGCGGTACAGCAGTACAATGCCGGTGCATGCGACGTTTACACAACTGACGCCTCCGCTCTGGCGGCACAGCGTGCAAACTTCGAAGATCCGTCGGCGCACGTGATCCTGCCGGAAATCGTATCCAAAGAGCCTCTGGGTCCGCTTGTCCGCCACGGCGACAACGAATGGGGGGACATTGTCCGCTGGACCCTGAACGCGCTGGTAACAGCTGAAGAACTGGGCGTCACATCCGTGAACCTGGCAGAACTCAGCAGCGGCTCCGACAACCCCGAAGTCAACCGCCTTCTGGGCTCCGAAGGTGACCTCGGCGCCATGCTCGGCCTCGACAAAGAGTGGGCCAAGCGCGCCATCGGCGTTGCCGGTAACTACGGTGAAGTCTTCGAGAAGAACATCGGTGAATCCACACCGATCGGTCTGGCCCGCGGCCTGAACGCTCAGTGGACCGATGGTGGCCTGATCTACTCGCCGCCCTTCCGTTAAGCAAAACCCTGGAAAGAGCGCAGAAATTCTGCGCTCTTTCTTTTTCAGCCAGGCGAAAAGCCTGCAACACCTGGTCCTGCACCGCTAAGAGTGCTCAAAAAAAGTCCAGTATCCAACGACGGGGAACGTCATAAATGACGACACTAGCCGACGCACCGGTGGCAAGCACACCGAATGAGTCGTTCCGGCTGTCTATGCTGTTGAACGACACTCGCTACAGATCACTTACATTCCAGTTCATTGCGCTCGTTGCCATCATCGCCTTTATGGCCTTTGTAGGCGGCAACCTTGTGCGGAACCTGGCCGAAGCCGGTCTGAACATTTCATATACCTTCCTGGGAGAGCCCGCGGGCTACGACATCAACCAGCGGCCTATCGAATACGACTCACAGTCGTCTCACGGCCGGGCTGCTGTTGTCGGTCTCCTCAACACGCTGATCGTGGCCTTCCTGGCCTGTGCGACCGCGACGGTCATCGGCGTTGTGGCCGGGGTTCTGCGGCTGTCCAACAACTGGCTCGTGTCCAAAGTGATGAGCTTTTACGTTGAGATCTTCCGCAACGTGCCGGTACTCATCTGGATCCTGATCATCTTCTCGATCATGATCAACGCGCTGCCGGGGCCAAGAGAGTTCCGGGGTGACACCCCGTCTGCGTCAATGGCATTCTTTGATACGATGGCGTTTACGAACCGGGGCATCTATGGACCCGCGCCGCAGTTCACCAACAGTTTCGGCGCTACCGCTGACGTACCGGTCACCAGCACCGGGCTGGACTGGCTGCTGGTGATCGGCGCTCTCGTCCTGTCCTTCTTTGTTGCCCGCGCTGTCAGTTCCTGGGCCACACGCACGCAGGAAGAGACCGGCGTCCGGCCTGCGACCTGGCACATGCTGCTCGGCATCTGGGTGGTTCCGGTTGGTATCGTGCTGGCGTTCCTCGGCCTGACCTGGGATGTTCCGGCGCTCAAAGGTTTCAATTTCCAGGGCGGGATGCAGATCCGTGGTTCGCTGATTGCGCTTTGGTTTGCACTGGCCATCTATACCGGCGCCTTTATCGCAGAGAACGTGCGGGCGGGTATCATGGCTGTTTCCAAAGGCCAGACAGAGGCCGCCGGCGCGCTTGGCCTGCGCCCGAACCTGATCATGTCGCTGGTGGTGCTGCCGCAGGCGCTGCGGGTTATCATCCCGCCGCTCATCTCGCAGTATCTCAACATCACCAAGAACTCGTCGCTGGCGATCGCGGTGGGCTACATGGATGTGACCGGCACGCTGGGCGGTATCACGCTGCTGCAGACCGGCCGCGCGATTGAGACCATACTGCTGCTGATGCTGTTCTATCTCACGATTTCGTTGCTGATTTCTGCCGTGATGAACGTGTTCAACAACAAAATGAAACTGCAGGAGCGCTGAGATGTCTGATACTGAAATCGCATTTGTGCGCACCCAGGAAATCCCGCCATCCCCACCGCCCGCCTCAGAAGCAGGTGTGGTCAAATGGATGCGCGAGAACCTGTTCGCGGGATGGTTCAACACACTGCTGACCGTCATTGCCATCTACTTCATCGCACGTTTTGCCGTGTTTGCCTTTCCCTGGTTCTGGAACGGCGTCTGGGATGCCGGCTCCATCAAGGAGTGCCGCGATATCCTGACAGCGGCGGGCAAGACGACAGGGGCTTGTTTCGCGGTGCTCGTGGACCGCTGGGACCACCTGCTGTTCGGGTTCAAGTATCCGCCAGAGGGCTACTGGCGTCCGACACTGGCGTTCATCCTGCTGCTCTTTGCAGCCGCACCGGCACTGTTTGCGCAGTATGTACCGCGCAAATTCCTGCTGTTCACAGCGCTCTATCCCTTCATTGCCTTCTGGCTGGTCTGGGGTGGATCGCTCTGGGTGCCTTTGACCATACTCGCGGCAATCATCGCCACCGGCTACGTGTTCCGCATTGTCGAAGGCCTTGATGTGGGCATGCGGACGATCCTTGCGGGGATTGTCGGTCTGGCGGCGGGTGCGGGTCTTGCCTACCTGCTCTTCCAGGGGGCGACCGAACTGTGGTTCATCTCGAATCAGGTAGGCGCCGGTGGTGCCCTCGGCACCGTCGCGGGTCTGCTGTTCAAGGCCGCGTCGATCTTCATGTTCGTCTTCTTCATCCCGATGGGCATCTTTATCGGTTACGCGATCTACAACGATGCCGAAGACGGCGGGCTGGTGACCGTGGTAACCGCGCTCTTTGCGATCTACGTGATGCTGGCCTTCCTGCTGACACCGGTCTCCGGTGCACTGAACTCGATTATCCCGATCGAGCTGCAGGCCGTGCCATCGCGGGACATGGGCGGCTATATGCTCTGTCTGATCCTCGGTACCGTCTGTGTGTCACTGTCGATCCCACTGGGCATCGTGCTGGCACTGGGCCGTCAGTCGAACATGCCACTGATCAAAGGTGTCTGCGTCGTCTTCATCGAGTTTGTGCGGGGCGTTCCGCTGATCACGCTGCTTTTCGTGGCCAACGTGATGCTGGCGTATTTCATGCCTCCACAGTCCAATTTTGACCTGATCCTGCGGGTGATCATCATGATCACGATGTTCTCGGCGGCCTATATCGCCGAGGTGATCCGGGGCGGCCTCGCTGCTCTGCCCAAGGGCCAGTACGAAGCGGCTGACAGCCTTGGCCTGAACTACACGCAGGCGATCCGTCTGATCATTCTGCCGCAGGCGCTGAAAATCTCCATTCCGGGGATCGTGAACGTCGCGGTGGGTCTGTTCAAGGACACCACGCTGGTATCGGTCATCTCGATGTTCGACATCGTGGGGATGATCCGCGGCCCGATTCAGCAGTCGACAGACTGGATCAGCATCTACTGGGAGGTCTACCTCTTTGCAGCGCTGGTCTTCTTCGTCGTGTGCTACTCGATCTCTCAATATTCTCAGTGGCTGGAACGTCAGCTGGCGACAGACCACAAGTAAGGAGGCCTGAACAATGGCTGAACAAGCAAAACAAATGCAGGTCTCTGACGAGATTGCGATCACCATCTCCAAGATGAACAAGTGGTACGGCGCGTTCCACGTGCTGCGCGACATTGATCTGACGGTGAACCGGGGCGAGCGGATCGTTATCTGTGGCCCCTCGGGCTCGGGTAAATCCACGCTGATCCGCTGCATCAATGCGCTCGAAGAGCACCAGCAGGGCTCAATTGAGGTGGACGGCACTCTGCTGTCGTCCGACCTCAAGAACATCGACAAGATCCGCTCAGAGGTCGGCATGTGCTTTCAGCACTTCAACCTCTTTCCGCATCTGACGATCCTTGAAAACTGCACGCTGGCACCGATCTGGGTACGCAAAACGCCCAAGAAGGAAGCCGAAGAAACGGCGATGCATTTCCTGGAAAAAGTGAAGATCCCGGATCAGGCGAACAAATACCCGGGCCAGCTTTCGGGTGGTCAGCAGCAGCGTGTGGCGATTGCCCGTTCGCTCTGCATGCGTCCGCGGATCATGCTCTTTGACGAGCCGACCTCGGCGCTTGACCCGGAGATGATCAAAGAGGTGCTCGACACCATGATCGAACTGGCCGAAGAGGGCATGACCATGCTCTGCGTGACCCACGAGATGGGTTTTGCACGCCAGGTGGCAAACCGCGTGATCTTTATGGATGCGGGTCAGATCGTGGAGCAGAACGAGCCTGAGGCGTTCTTCAACAACCCGCAGAGCCCTCGGACACAGCTCTTCCTGAGCCAGATTCTCGGCCACTGATCTTCAGGTCAGGTCCCGCGGGACGACAAATGCAACCGGCTGGCCTTCGTGCCAGCCGGTTTTTTTCCAGCTGTCACCGTCGAAATCGCAGACCAGCGTGGCCGCCGTGGGATAATCGTCGAACCGGTCATGCACAGGGCGCGCGCTGACCAGGTTGTGCGCCATATCTGCGATCCCATGATTATGCCCCAGGATCAGAACACAGCGGCCGTCGGCCTGTTGCAGCACTTTGAGCATGCGGGTTGCCTCGGCAAGGTAGAGACTGCGGTGAAAGGACACCCCGGTGTCTGTGCCCAGGCGGAGCCTTTGAAGTGTCTCTCTGGTCCGCTGCGCAGTGGAACACAGCACCTGGTCGGGCAGGCAGCCTGTCTCTCTGAGCCAGTGTCCCATGGCATCTGCAGACCTGCGTCCGCGCTTGTTGAGCGGTCTGTCATGATCCGGGTATCCCGCAGACCAGTCGGATTTGGCATGGCGCATCAGGATCAGTCTGCGCATGCCGGACCTCTGAATACCTGCATGTGATAGGCGGATTGTTCCGGCTGCCGGGGGTGGCTCTGTGACACCGGACAGGCGCGGCGGGCGCGGCATCCGGATGTCATGCAATCCGCACCGGACGTGCTGTGCAGCCAGGATTTGCAGGCATCCACATCGTAGCCGGTGCCGTCGAATGCGCTGACCGGGCAGGTGCTGGTGCAGGGCTTGCCCGCGCAGGTGGCACAGGGGGAGGGCGGCGGCTCTGGCAGTTCGATATGTTCGCGGAGTGCCAGCGCACCCCGGAACGAGACGAACAGCCCTGCGGTGTCGTGCACAAGCAGCATGATCGGTGAGGCGTGAATGCGGCCTGTGCGCTGTGCCCAGCTGAAAAAGGGCAGCCAGGGTGGCCCGCCGAACGGAAACAGAGCGGTGGCGTCCAGTTCGCGCGCCCAGCCGCCGATCACACGTTCGGACCAGCGGTCCATCGGGTCCGGCTGGCCGTCCTGTGCCTCAGGCGACTGCTGATATGCGGGCCAGAAGCCCGGCGCGGACGGCCCCAGCAACAGCAGCGTCCGGCACCCTGCCGGTGCTCCGTCATCCGGTTCCGGGTGAAATCCTCCCAGCAGGGTCAGGTGGCGCGCCTGCGCGCTCTGCTCCAGCTGGTCCCAGGTCACTTGCGCGAAAAGGGCAGGGCCATGGACCACCCGAACCGTGCGGGGCGGTCATCCTGCCATTCGAGGCCGACCTGCATGTCGTCATGCCCGGCTTCGGGCTGCGCGATATAGGTGCCGAACATCCGGTCCCAGATGGACAGTGAAAACCCGTAGTTGCTGTCGTGCTCGTGGCGGTGCATGGAATGGTGCACCCGGTGCATATCAGGGGTCACCAGAACACGCCGCACAACAGAATCCAGCCACAGCGGCAACCGCAGGTTCGAGTGGTTGAACATGGCTGTCCCGTTCAGGATGATCTCAAACAGCACGACGGCAATCGCCGCCGGACCAAGCAGGTAAACAAGGCCGATCTTGAGCAGCATGGACAGCGCGATCTCGACCGGGTGAAACCGGATGGCTGTGGTCACATCCATATCCACATCCGCATGATGCACCCGGTGCAGACGCCACAGAAGCGGCACCTTGTGCGTGATCAGGTGCTGAAGCCAGATCGCAAAGTCGAGAATGAGCACACAGACGATCACCTCCAGCCAAAGCGGCAGGGTCAGCGCATTAAAGAGGCCCCATCCCTGAGCCTCTGCGTCGATGGCGGCGCCAACGGCCAGTAGGGGCAGGGCAAAGGCCATGGCGCGGAGCGTCAGCGTATTGACGATCGTTACGCCCCAGTTTGTGACCCAGCGCCGCGACCGCGGCTGGCTGCGCACCCTGCGGGGGGCCAGCTTTTCCAGCAGCGCCAGAACTGCAAACAGACCTAAGAATACGCCCAGGCGGATGAGAGCTTCGTTTTCCATGACCCTGAACTTAACCCGAAGGTGTCTGCGCACAAGCGACAGGCTGACACATCTGCGTTAGTCCGCGCGGATAATCGATCCGGCACCATGCTCGGTGAAGAGTTCCAGCAGGCAGGCGTTGGGGGCACGCCCGTCAAGGATAACAGCAGCGCGCACGCCGCCTTCGATCGCCTGCAGCGCGGTTTCGGTTTTCGGGATCATGCCACCTGCAATGACGCCGTCACGGGTCAGATCGCGGATCTGGCCGGCGCTCAGCTCTGTGACAACCTCGCCTTCTGCGTTCTTCACCCCGGCCACGTCGGTCAGCAGCAGCAGCCGGTCCGCCCGGAGCGCGGCAGCCACCGCACCGGCGGCGGTGTCACCGTTGATATTGAACGTTTCGCCATCCCGCCCTGATCCGAGCGGGGCGATCACGGGAATGTACTCTTTGTCCGTAAGGTCGCGCAGCAGCCGCGGATTGACCTCTTCGGGTGTGCCGACAAAGCCAAGTGCTGCATCCGTCTGCGCACAGGTGATCATGCCGCCATCCTTGCCGGACAGGCCCACAGCGCGCCCCCCCTGACGGTTGATGGCCTGAACAATGCGCTTGTTCACAACACCGCTGAGCACCATTTCCACGACCTCCATGGTCGCTGCATCGGTCACCCGTTTGCCGCCCACGAATTCTGACTGTATCTGCAGCCGGTCGAGCATCGCGTTGATCATCGGTCCGCCGCCATGCACGACAACAGGGTTCACACCCACCTGCCGCATCAGCACCACATCGCGCGCGAACTCATCCATCGCTTCGTCACTGCCCATGGCGTGACCGCCAAGTTTGATGACAACGGTTGCATTGGTATAGCGCTGCAGAAAGGGCAGGGCCTTGTTCAGCGTGCTTGCGGTGGCAATCCAGTCGCGGTTCATATCCTGGGTCTTCATATCAGCGCCGTGGTCCGATGGTTATGGGTGCACCCTGCCTGCACTGCAAGGGGCTATTCCAGTGTCGCGATTATGGCGCGCAATGACGGAATGCCCCAGCCTTTTTCGCTGGAGGTCACGATGAGTTCCGGAAAGGCCGCGGGATGTTTGCTGAGCGCGCTGCGGACCTGGTCCAGCACTTTTGCCCGTTCGGCTTCCTTGACCTTGTCTGCTTTGGTCATCACCACCTGGAACGTCACGGCGGCGCTGTCGAGCAGTGACAGGATTTCCTCGTCGACTTTTTTCACGCCGTGGCGTGAATCGATAAGAACAAAGGCGCGGCGCAGGGTCTGGCGGCCTGAGAGATACTGGCGCAGCAGGCGCTGCCATTTCTCAACGACGGCAACGGGCGCATTGGCATAGCCATATCCCGGCAGGTCCACCAGGTAGTGGTCGTCGCCCGCCGTGAAATAGTTGATTTCCTGTGTCCGGCCGGGCGTGTTTGATGCTCGGGCAAGGCCCTTGCGGCCGGTCAGCGCGTTGATCAGAGACGATTTGCCAACGTTTGAACGACCGGCAAAACACACTTCCATCGGTCCTGCGGGGGGCAGGCCCGACATGGCAACAACGCCTTTTACGAATTCGGTCTCACCTGCAAAAAGCAGGCGGCCTTTTTCCTCTGTGGCGGGGTCGGGTGCCTCTGCGATGGGAAAGGGCAGCATCAGAGCACCTCCAGCCGGTCGCCTGTCCGCACCAGGCCACCCTGCAGGACATAGGCACAGACGCCGAATTCCTGATGGCCAAACTGGTCCAGCGCCCCCAGCGTATCGGCATCGCGCTGTCCTGTGTCGGGATTGGCAGTGGTGGCACGGCATCTCGTGATGCGTTCGCGAACCTCCAGCACGGCACCACCCAGTGAAACGCGTTTGCCGACCAGGTTGAATTCTTCCCAGGCAGACAGGTCTTCCAGCCAGAAGTTGCTCCGCCAGCGGTGGTGGGACAGCGATTGCCCCAACTGCTGTTCGACGGCGGCATGCGACGCAAGGCTGCTCAGCGAAACGGAAGGGAAATCGCTGTCTGTGTATCCACGACCGTCAAGACGCAGAATGCCGTTGGAGGCAGCTCTGTCAGCCGGCACCAGAGGTCTGACCCACTCCAGAAACGCTTCCGTGTCGTGATCCGGCCGGAACGTCAGATCCGGCCGCTGAGGATGGCGCAGTGTCAGGGTACCGGTGTCTTCAGACAGCTCCGCCGTGATCGCCATGATCTGCGGCGCTTTGGCGGCCCGTGTGAAATTGGAGCATCTGAGCCACCCTTCAGCATGACGCGTCGCCTCGTGCGTCACCGCCCACACCCTGTCCCAGGGCATGGCATTGCCGGCTTCGAGGGTTACCTCCGCGATGCGCTCGCGACCATGGGCCTTGAGCGGATAGCGCAGAATTTCAGTGATGCGGCTCATTCGCTGTCCGGACCGGGTTTCCTTTTGAAACTGCCTTTGATGTTCCCAAAGACGTCCGGCGTATATCCCTGACTGCGCATGATGATGTACTGCTGTGTGAACGTGATTGTGTTGTTCGCAATCCAGTACACAACCAGGCCGCTGGCAAAGCCACCCAGCATGAACATGAAGACCCAGGGCATCCAGGCGAAGATCATCTGCTGCGTCGGATCGGTGGGCGCCGGGTTCAGTTTCTGCTGCAGCCACATGGAGATACCCAGCAGCAGCGGCAGGATGCCGATAAAGACCAGCGCCATCAGCGATCCGGGCTCGGGACCTGCAAAGGGGAAGAGGCCGAAGAAGTTCATGATCGACGTCGGGTCAGGCGCGCTGAGGTCCTGGAACGGGCCAAAGAAGGGTGCGTGACGCAGTTCGATCGTCACAAAAATCACTTTGTAGAGCGAGAAGAAGATCGGGATCTGCAGAAGGATCGGCAGGCAGCCCGCGGCCGGGTTCACCTTTTCACGCTTGTAGAGCTCCATCATGCCCTGCTGCATTTTCTGCCGGTCTTCGCCGGCCTCTTCCTTCAGCTTCTCCATCTGCGGCTGCAGTTCTTTCATCTTCGCCATGGAGACGTAGGACTTGTACGCCAGCGGGAAGAGGATCGCCTTGATGATCAGAGTCAGGCCGATGATGGCCCAGCCCATGTTGCCGATCAGAAGGTTCAGTTCGTGCAGCAGCCAGAAAATCGGTTTGGTCAGGAAGAAGAACCAGCCCCAGTCAATGCTGTCGATAAAGCGGTCCACGCCGGCGCTCTGGTAGGTGCGGATGGCTTCCCATTCCTTGGCACCGGCAAACAGACTGCTCTGCGCGGAAACAGTCGCGCCGGGGGCCAGTGTCTGCGTCGGCAACACGACTTCGGCCTGATAGATGTCGCGGCGGTCATCGTATTTGGCCACTGATTTGAACGCGCTGCCGGGGGCAGGGATCAGAGTGGACATCCAGTAGTGATCGGTGAACCCGATCCAGCCGTTTTCGGCGACCTGCGTGGTTTCCGCCCGGGCACCTTCCCGCTCGGAGAAGGCGAAGTCAGGCATATCTGACCAGTCCGTCTCGGTCAGCTCACCATCCGCCATGGCGACAACACCCTCGTGCAGGATGAAAAAATTCATCAGATCAGTGGGTTCGCCGTGCCGTGCAAGGATGCCGTAGGGTGCCATGCTGACAGTTGCATCGCCGGTGTTGGTGACCGACTGGGTGATCGTAAACAGGTAGTCGTCATCAACCGCGATCTGGCGCTGAAAGGTCAGACCTGCTCCGTTGTCCCAGGTCAGTGTGACCGGCGCATCCGCGCTCAGGGTATCGCCTTCGGCGAGTTCCCAGAGCGTGTTGGGTCCGGGAACAGAGGTCGGATCGAGACCTGCGCCTGCTGCCCATCCGTAGAGCGCGTAGTAGGCGTTTTCGGTGCCGACGGGGGAGAGCATTTTGACGATTTCTGCATCGTCGTCGAGAGAGACGCGATAATCCCGGAGCGAAAGATCGTCGATGCGACCACCCAGCAGCGAAATCGAGCCTTCAATGCGGTTGGTGGACACCCGCACTCGGGGGGCATCGCTGACAGCATCGGCGCCGGTGTCAGCAGTCGTGGCGGTCGCGGTCTCACCGGCCGGGGCGGCAGCGGTCGGTGCGGATGCAACAGGGCTTTCCGGTGTCAGATCGCTGGACGCGGTGACTTCTGCCGGGATTTCGGGTTCAGGCGGCGGGAACAGGACAAACCAAACCAGGATCACGAGGAAACTGAGCGCTGTTGCCAGAATGAGATTCTTGTTCTGATCGTCCATCGGGACTGCCACCTGATCTGTTTGATATCAGCGAGGGTTCAACAGAGTGTCGGGGCAAAGGTCAAGTGGATTCGGTGCCGCACAGGGGGCTGCGGCTGTGATGGCATCGCGGGAGAGGCGGTCAGCCTGACCGGTCACCCATGATGCGCGGCGGATCCTGGAGTTTTGCGTTGTGGGCTTCGATCCATGCGACTGTCTGGTCAAAGGGCATTGGCTTGCCGATGCCAAAACCCTGCACGTGGTCGCAGCCGAGCTGAGCAAGCAGCGCGTGCTCACCCGTGCTTTCGACACCTTCCGCCAGCGTTTCAACACCGAGGCGCTCGGCCATCGTCAGTATAGCGCTGATCATGCGCTGCTGGTCCGGGTCGCGGTCGGACTTCATGACAAACGACCGGTCAATTTTGATCCGGCTGACAGAAAACCGCCGGATCGACGCAATCGATGCATGGCCTGTCCCGAAATCGTCCAGATCAATACGGCACCCCAGATCGCTCAGACCATTGATATTCCGGGAAACCATGTCATCAGGCGAACTTGCAACCACCGTCTCCAGGACCTCGACCGCGAGCCGTTCCGGTGCAAGCTCAAAGCGGTCCAGCTCCCAGCGGACTTTCTGCACGAGATTTGGGTTGTTCAGTTCCGGCCCCGCGAAGTTCACGCCGATTTGTGGCACCTGAACCCCCTGGTCATCCCAGGATTTGAGCGCCCGGAAAGCATGGTGCAGCATGACTTCCGCGAGCCGTTCCAGCTGGCCGGCCTGTTCGATGGCGGGCAGAAACTCACCAGGTGGGATCATTCCGCGTTTCGGATGATGCCACCTGGCCAGTGCCTCGAAACCGGTCACACGACCAGTGTCTGTTGAAATCTGAGGCTGGAACCAGGGTCTGATCTGGTCTTCCTCTAGCGCTTTGATGACTTCCTCACGCAGTTCGCTGCGGCTGTCGGATTTGCGGCGCATGTCTGCGGAAAAGGCACGGATGGACCCCGGTCCGTTTTCCCGCGCCTCCTCCAGCGCAAGATCGGCACCTTCCATCCAGGACAGGGTATCCTTGCCCGCGACGCGGGCGTGCTGGCAGAAACCGATGGTGGCGGTGACATAAATGGCGGTGCCGTCCACGGAAACCGGTTCCTCAATCGCCTGCTGCAGGCGGCCCGCCAGCTGAATACAGTTTTCCAGATCCAGATTGTGCACAGCGGCGAGGCAGGCCGCATACCGGTAAGAACCGGTCAGGGTGACCACGTCCTTTTCCCGCAGCACCGCAATAATGCGGTCACCGATTACGGAGGATACTTCTTCTGCAGCGGCGTGACCGTAGGTTTTCTCGAGCATCTCATGCTCGTCGATCTCGAACATATAGACTGCTGACTTCAGGCCGGTCTCTCCGGCCCTGGTGAAGGTGTAGCCGACCACCTCACGAAAGGCGTCCCGGGGCATAAGGCCCTTTGGCGCTGCACCAGCGAGAAGAGCCCCGAAACGCCGGGCATCTGCCCCACCGATTGCGAGGTACAGAACCGGAACCAGAAGAGCGACGGCCATCAGCCCGGTTTCCCCCACAAGCCAGTAGGTCGCAAGGCAAAGAGCAGGAAGGCACGCCATCGCGACAGGACTGAGCAGAATGCCCGAGGCCCTTTCGCGCGATTTCTGCAGGGTGCGAACCAGGTTTCCCGCCATCGGGTGTCCTCTCAGAGCAGTGCGTCTAATGCTTCCACTCTGATTACGTGTTTCCCTGTGACGTTCTGGTTAATGGCGTCCGGATTTCCCTGCTCAAAAAGGCTAAAATCCAAACTACCGGCGGGTAAGACCCTGAAAATCGAAAAGTTTGGGATCAAGCAGATGGGACGGCCGCGCGTTGGTCAGTGCCCGGAACATCACCTGGCGGCGACCCGGACTGTTGCGTTCCCATTCATCCAGAATGCCCTTGACCTGCTGGCGCTGCAGCCCGTCCTGGCTGCCGCAGAGATCGCAGGGGATGATCGGGTAATCCATCGCACGGGCGAATTTCTCGCAATCTGCCTCGGCGACATGCGCGAGCGGCCGGTAGACAAAAAGATCCCCTTCTTCATTCAGCAGTTTGGGTGGCATCGTCGCCAGCCGGCCGCCGTGGAAAAGGTTCATAAAAAACGTCTCGAGGATGTCGTCGCGATGATGGCCCAGCACAACGGCAGAGCATCCTTCCTCGCGCGCCACACGGTAAAGATGGCCGCGCCGCAGACGCGAACAGAGCGCACAGAATGTCCGGCCCTGCGGGATTTTGTCCATCACAACCGAATAGGTGTCCTGATATTCGATCCGGTGCGGGACCCCCATTTTTTCCAGAAATTCAGGCAGAACGGTCGCGGGGAAACCGGGCTGCCCCTGATCGAGATTGCAGGCCAGCAGATCAACAGGCAGCAGACCGCGCCATTTCAGCTCATAGAGGGCCGCCAGCAGTGTGTAGCTGTCCTTGCCGCCGGAAAGACAAACCAGCCAGCGCGCGCCCGGTTCGATCATGCCATATTCATCGGTGGCTTCGCGCACCGCCCGCACAATGCGCTTGCGCAGTTTCCGGAACTCGGTGGTTTTCGGGGCACCGCTGAAAAGCGGATGGATTTCGTCCTGAGCGTCGAGCATGGCATCGGGTCCTGAGAATATCCGCTCCTCTATACCGGTGTGGCCGGTGAACCAAAAGCCTGTTTCAGGCGTATCCCTGACAGAATAAAAGGACCCGTGATGCGACATTTTTTTCTGCTGACATTTGTGCTGGTGCTGGCTGCCTGCACCGGCAAACCGGCGCTGGACGACGAAAAACTCTCGGACCGGGCGTTCAACCTTGAGGAATTCTTTGACGGCAGGGTACTCGCCAAGGGACAGTTTCAGGACGTCTTCGGCACGGTGCGGCGGCGTCTCGATGTTGAGGTCAACGGGACATGGGACGGGCAGAATCTGCGCCTTGTTGAGGATTTCGTCTATGAAGACGGCTCAACCGAACAGCGCATCTGGACACTGACGAAAACCGGGCCGGAGATATGGGAAGGGTCTGCCCCCGGTGTCATCGGCATAGCGCGTGGAGAAGAGCGCGGCGATACGTTCAACTGGCGCTACACGATTGACCTGCCGGTGCCCGACGGGACGCTGCGCGTCAGTTTCGATGACTGGATGTGGCAGCTGAGCGACGACAGGGTTCTGAACCGCGCTTATATGAAGAAATACGGCGTGGATATCGGCGAAGTCATCATCACCTTTGAAAAGCAGTAATGGCAGGGTCCGGGGCCAGCGTAAGGCCCCCCAACCGTATGTTCACCGGCATCTGCCAGACTGTTCCCCGAAGCTTCTGTGCGCGGCCTGACGCCCCGCGCGCCAAACTGTGGTTCCTGGCACGCCTTTCCCGCGCGCTGTCCACTCTGCACGCAGAACCGCCTACGCGGTTCCGGACATGGGGTAACGCCCCACAGGCTTCCCGCCTTCCGGCGGCGCCGCCATTATGCTGTGACTTCGGATACTTCCCGTGACTGTGGATATTCCGCCCCGCCGGATCTGCCGGCGCAGACGCAACGGTCCGACAGGGCCGGGGCCATTTTGCTATGCCTGCGCTTTGCCGGCGGCTGGCAATGGCAGATCAGGCGACGTCAGTCGGGAACGTTGTCGATCCCGCTGCTGCCAAAGGGATGGCACCGGGCGATCCGCCGGGCCGCCAGCCATGAGCCGCGGATCGCACCATGCTTTTCCAGTGCTTCGAGCGCATATTGACTGCAGGTCGGCTGATAGCGGCAGTTGTGCCCGACCCAGGGGCTGAAAATCAGCCGGTACGCCCGGACAGGCAGGGCGACGATCCGGGCAAAGGGGGTCATTTCACCCGCCCGTGCAGGTGATCCAGCGCGTCTGAGAAATCAGCAAGCAGATGGTCAAACGGAAGCTCTGCCGTTTTGTCGCGGCGACCGATCAGAACATAATCCGTGCCGGCCCGCGCTTTGTGCGGCAGGACAAGACGCGCAACCTCGCGCAACCGGCGCTTGGCACGGTTGCGCTGCACTGCATTGCCGACCTTTTTGGAACAGGTGAAGCCGACGCGCACGCCGGTGCCATCATCCGGCTGGCGCGGGCGCATCTGCACCACAAAACCGGGCTTTGAAATATGCAGGGCTTTTGCTGCGCGCAGAAAGTCACTGCGCTTTGTCAGCATTGTGACAGCACGCAAAGAAGCCGCCCCGGTCCGTTGCCCTCCGGTGGTGGTACCGGTCAGGTCGGTCTGGGGCGGCTTTTGCATCTCAGAACCGGGAAATCCGGAACCCGTCAGGCGCTCAGGGATTTACGGCCCTGTGCGCGGCGCGCGTTGATGATCTTGCGGCCGGCCTTTGTCGCCATGCGCGCGCGGAAACCGTGGCGGCGCTTGCGGACCAGGTTCGAGGGTTGATAGGTGCGTTTCATCGCTCCGTCTCCAATACTGCTTCGGGTCTGAGGCGGAATCGGCCGCGCCAGATATCAATAGAAGCCCGTCTCCTAAAGCGGACACCGGGCCAAGTCAAACCCCTCAGACAGGAAAATCCGGGGTTTCTGCAACATAAACGCCCCATTTACGCCGCGATGTTACAGCCACTGAAACGAAACGCCGCGTCCTGATCGCATTTGCGTCACGGGCAATCAAGCGCGCGTGATACCCCTGTCGCGGCCGCGCTCAAGCCGTCATGTATCAGATCAATTGCAACCCGCAGCGGGAAAGGCGACAAAATGTCGGATATGACGCAGGACACAAAACCAGGCGCACTGCGCTGGCTGCCGATGATTGCCATACTGGCGGTTGCGGCTGTCGGGGCTTTTACCCTGCGGGATTACATCAGTTTTGATGCGCTGCGCGACAACCGCGAGGCGCTGATTGCGCTGCGGGATGCGAACCTGGTGCTGACCGTGCTGGGGTTTGTTCTGGCCTATGTGGTGATCGTGGCGTTTTCCCTGCCGGGCGCGCTGATTGCGACGCTGACCGGTGGCTTTCTCTTTGGCACCGTGGGCGGCTCTGCGCTCAGCGTAACGGGCGCCACAATCGGCGCCACGGTGATTTTCCTGGCAGCGCGCTACGGTTTCGGTGAGCGGCTCAAGGAGCGTATGGATGCCTCGCAGGGCAAGATCCGTAAGATCAAGGAAGGCATCGACGAAAACCAGTGGTCCATGCTGTTCTTCCTGCGGCTGGTGCCGGTGGTACCCTTCTTTGTCGCCAACCTGATCCCGGCGTTCCTCGCCGTGCCGCTGCACCGCTACGTGATCTCGACCTTTCTGGGCATCATTCCGGGCTCGCTGGTTTATTCGTCGGTGGGCGCAGGCCTCGGCACCGTATTCGAGCAGGGCGAAAGCCCGGACCTTGGCATTATCTTTGAACCGCATATCCTGTTGCCGATCCTTGGGCTGAGCGCTCTGTCGCTGCTGCCTGTTCTCATCAAGGCCGTGACAGGCAGGAAAGACCTCTGACATGAAACGCATCAAGACGGACGTTCTGGTCATCGGAGCAGGCTCCGGCGGCCTCTCGGTTGCGGCGGGTGCCGTGCAGATGGGCACCAGCGTGACCCTGCTTGAGGGCCACAAAATGGGCGGCGACTGCCTGAATTTCGGCTGTGTGCCGTCAAAGGCCCTGATCGCCAGCGGCAAAGCGGCTTACAGCCAGCAGCACTCGGCGCAATACGGTGTGTCCGACGCGGCAGGAGAGGCAGATTATGCGGCGGCCAAAGACCACGTGCGCAATGTGATCGCTCAGATTGAGCCGGTGGACAGCCAGGAGCGTTTCGAAGGGCTGGGCGTGAACGTGATCCGTGAATTCGGACGCTTTGTCTCCGCCACCGAGGTCGAGGCGGGTGATACTGTCATTACCGCGCGCCGGATCGTGATCGCCACGGGCTCCTCGCCGCTGGTACCGCCCATCCCGGGGCTCAACAATGTGCCGTTCGAGACCAATGAAACCCTGTTCGACCTGCGTGAGAAGCCGGAACACCTGCTGATCATCGGCGGCGGGCCCATCGGTATGGAAATGGCGCAGGCGCATATTCGTCTGGGCAGCAGGGTCACAGTGATCGAAGGTGCGAAAGCGCTGGGCAAGAATGATCCGGAAATGGCTGCCGTGGTGCTGGACGCCCTGCGCGCCGAGGGAGTGGTAATCGAAGAGGACGCGCTGGCCGCGGAGATCCGTGGCGAAGCAGGTGCGGTTGAAGTGCTGACCAAAGACGGGCGCAGCATCAAAGGAACCCATCTGCTGATGGCCGTGGGGCGGAAATCCAATACGGATAAACTGAACCTGGAGGCGGCTGGCATTGAAACCACCCGCACAGGCATCAAGGTTGACGACGCGCTTCGCACGACAAACCGCAGGGTCTATGCGATCGGTGACGTGGCCGGAGGGCTGCAATTCACTCATGTGGCCGGATACCATGCCGGTGTGATCATCCGTTCGATGCTCTTTGGTCTGCCGTCAAAGGCGAAAACGACCCATATCCCTTGGGCAACCTACACCGATCCGGAGCTGGCGCAGGTCGGCCTGACAGAAGCCCGGGCGCGCGAAGAACATGGCGACCGGCTGGAGGTTGTCCGGTTTGAATTTGAACATAACGACCGCGCCATAGCCGAACGTAAAACGACGGGCCTGATCAAGGTCATGGTGGTCAAAGGGCGCCCCGTGGGTGCGTCGATCGCGGGCCACCAGGCCGGTGAACTGATCAGTCTCTGGGCGCTGGCGCTGGCCAACCGCATGAAGATGAGCCAGATCGCTGCGATGGTGGCACCCTATCCGACCATATCCGAGGTCAACAAACGCGCCGCAGGAGCCTATTTCAGCCCGCGTCTGTTCGAAAACCCGACCGTGAAACGCATCGTTGGACTTGTCCAGCGCTGGATCCCGTGAAACGCTGACACATGTTCAATTCGCTTTCAGGACGGCTGCTTATTCTGACAACCATCTTCGTGATGATTGCAGAGGTTCTGATTTTTGTGCCCTCCATCGCCCGGTTTCGTGAAGACTACATGATGAACCGGCTGGAGCGGGCGCAGATCGCCTCGCTGGCGCTGCTGGCGGATGACATGATCGACAGTGAGCTGGAGTCCGAGCTGCTGGAAAATGCCGGTGTTTTCAACGTCGTGCTGCGCCGGGATTCGTCGCGACAACTGATGCTGTCTTCCGATATGCCGCAACCCATCGCGGCCACATTCGATATGCGCGACAACAGCGCCGCTGTGCTGATCCGTGATGCCATGACCCGCCTTGTGCGGACGGAAAACGAAGTTATCCGCGTGATCGGCGCGCCGGTGCGGGACGCAGGGCTGCTGATTGAGATCACCATGGACACTTCGCCCATGCGGGCGGCGATGATTGACTACGGTATCCGCATTCTGATCCTGTCCGCTGTGATTTCTGTGATCACGGCCTTTCTGCTCTTTCTGGCCATGCGTGCGCTGCTGCTTAAACCGATCAAGGGCGTCGTGGGCCATATGAAGAATTACGCGGCGGCCCCCGAAGATGCCCGGCGGATCATCACGCCGTCGGCAAGCGTTACCGAGCTGCACGAGGCCGAGGTAGCGCTGCAACAGCTGGAGACGGACCTGACCCAGGCGCTGCGCCAGAAAGAACGCCTTGCCCAGCTGGGCAGTGCTGTCAGCAAGATCAGCCACGATCTGCGCAACATCCTGACCTCTGCGCAGCTCTTCACCGACCGCATCGAAATGAGTGAGGATCCGGCCGTCAAGCGCATGGCCCCCAAACTGGTCGGATCGATCACCCGTGCCGTGCATCTGTGCGAAAGCACGCTGGCCTTTGGCAAGGCCGAGGAGCCGAGCCCGACGCTGACCATGCTGGATCTGAACGACCTGGTGGAAGAGGTTGTCGACAGTGAGCGGCTGGCGGTCGGGGATTTCGAGCTGCGCTTCGTCTGCGACATTCCGGTCAGCCTGATGCTCCGGGCTGATCCCGAACAGCTCTACCGGGTTCTGGCAAATCTGATCCGCAATGCGCGGCAGGCCATCGTTGCGACACAGACGCCGGGCGAAATCACGATCACCGGTTATGAGGATATGTCGGCGTGGTGGATAGAGGTGGTCGATACCGGGCCGGGGTTGCCGCCGCGCGCGCGCGAACACCTTTTCACCCCGTTTCAGGGCGGTGCCCGCAAAGGGGGCTCCGGACTGGGGCTCGCGATTTCAGCCGAGCTGGTGCGCGGACATGGCGGTACACTGGAACTGGCCCACAGTGACGCAACGGGCACGCGTTTTGTGATCTGCCTGCCGAAAGGGGACGGCGCTGTGACAGTTGGTGAAGCACTCGCCGACATCAGTGGTGAGAACGCCTGACGGGTCGCATCCTGTGCCGGAGCAGAACAACAGGTTTTGCGCGATTTTACCCTTGCATAACCCGGCGCGCAGGACTAAACCCCGCCCTCAGTGGACCGATAGCTCAGCTGGATAGAGTACTTGACTACGAATCAAGGGGTCGGGGGTTCGAATCCTCCTCGGTCCGCCACTTAGCAAAACCTCTGACAGTAATTGACCCTCGTTGGCGGGATATTTTTATTGTAAAACAACTTGTTGTTGGTATTCTGTTGTGTTGAGTTGTTTGTGATAATGTGCAATTTTGTTCATTGAGTGGTATGTAATGTGGTATACTTGTGGCGCTTTCTGGAAAGCTAACGAAGAAGCTTGTTGAGAATCTCGGGCCGGGTCGTCACGGAGATGGGAACGGGTTGTACCTCGTCGTAGATCCCTCGGGTGCGCGGCGGTGGATTGTTCGGGTTGTGGTTAAAGGGCAGAAAAACCGCAAAGGTGGGCCGCTTCGTACGGATTTTGGACTTGGCGGCGCAGACATCGTTTCGTTGCCTCAGGCGCGGGACCGGGCGCTGGCCTATCGGCGTATGGCAAAGCAGGGGCTCAATCCCCGGATTAATGCGCGGCAGGAAGTGCCGACTTTTGAAGAGGTTGCCCGCCAGGTGCATATTGAGCGACTGCCTACGTGGAAAAATGCCAAGCACGGCCAGCAATGGCTGAACACTCTGCGTGACTATGCCTTTCCAAAGATCGGGCGTATGCCCATCGACAGTATCTCCCAACCAGAAGTCATGATGTGTCTCAGCCCGATCTGGACCGAGAAGCACGAGACCGCCAAACGTCTGGCGCAGAGGATTAAAACTGTGCTCGATGTGGCGCGTTCCAGAGGATTGCGTTCGGGCGAGAACCCAGTGGTTGCGATAAAGGAGGCGGGTGCACTGCCCAAGGTAAAAGCCCGGCCGGTCCATCACAAGGCGATGCACTGGAAGGACGTGCCACGGTTCTATGCCGCCCTGAGCACGAAGACCGCCATGGCCGCCAAGGCAATGATGTTTACCTGCCTGACCGGTGCACGGACCGGCGAAGTGCTTGGCATGCGGTGGGCGGAGATCGACTGGGAGGCGGGCGTCTGGACCTGCCCGGCCGATCGCATGAAAACAGGTGAAGTGCACAGGGTGCCGCTGACAGAGGCAATGATCGACGTCCTGAAACCGCTACGCGCAATGCAGTCCGAATTTGTCTTCGAAGGACAGAAGCGCCACCAGCCACTTTCGAACATGTCGATGCTGATGCTCCTGCGTCGAATGAAGATCGATGGTGTCACGGTGCATGGGTTCCGGTCGACTTTTCGGGACTGGGCGGCCGAAGAAGCGGAAGCGCCGCGCGAAGTGGCCGAGATGTCGCTCGCCCACAAGGTCGGCTCCGATGTCGAGCGGGCCTATGCACGATCGGATTTGCTGGACCGAAGGCGCACCTTGATGGAGGAGTGGTCGCGATTCGTGACCAAAGATGTGCGAAAAGGTGGTCGTTAATGTTTGCTTTTGAAGGCTATACTCTTCTCTCTTTTCTTTGGGGCGTGTTTGAGGAACGATATCTGAAATGGTGCTGCGCCCGTGCTTGCGAGTTCTACAGGGCGGATAAATTCAGTCGTTATGATCACTTCGGCTCACCAAGGGATCTCTGCGAGGACCTGTTTCTGGAGTCGCTTTCGGAATTACGCGTCACGCTTTGCACAACCGAAGGCCCCATTCTTGACATTGATGCCAGTCTGTCCGGAACAAACGCGAAGCTCTTCTAGAAGACAACTGTGATGGAAAGTTTCAGTATTGCCACGTTTGAGGATGAGGCTGGTCTTGAAAACGAATGGCTCATCCGCATGGGATCGCCACAATTTCGGCAGGCTGCTCATACGGCCAGTGAGGTCAAAGAATGGATCGCTGAATATGCCGCGCTGGTTGAACGTGATGCCGATTTCGAAGCCGTTAAAATTCCGTTCCACACACTACCCTATCTGTTTGAGCGGCAAACCTATGTGATCGCCCGTGAGCTCCCACCCTGGTCCCGTGACATGTGGGATGATCACTATGAGCGCAACCTGCCAGAGCAGTACCGCGGCTCCTCAATCTGTTTAAAGGACGAGTTGGCACGGCGTTGGCAAGGTGGTCTGAGCGAAACTGCACTGCGCAACAAGCTTCGACGTCTGATCCCCAGTGTGAACTTCGAAGAAAACTCCCGTTTGCTTCGTAACGTTGGCAGGCCATCGAAGGTCCCGGAAACCGTTCAACTCATTCAATCCGTCGGAAAGGAACTTGAAGGACTGACCGCGAAAGAAAAACTTCGGTTTCTGGAGAAAAGGCACGGTCACAAAATTGGACTGACCACGTTGCGAGATGCTTATCGCAAGCTTCGCAATGGCAAATGAGAGTGAAGCGAACTTCTGAACGGGATTAAACGCGGTGCGTCGAAAACTGCGTGAGACGCTGCTAATAGGTGCGTCGTAAAGCCACCGTAAACCCATCGTAAACTTGGTAACCGTTTGCGAAGTTTACGAACTCTGCACAACTGCTGCATCGCATGACAATCTCCACGACCAAAGAGCAGCCAAGGAGAACAGTCGATGCCTGACATCTTCGAAAACGACCGGAACTACGTCCTGGGGGATCCCGAGCTTGAGATACTCGGCGACCGCCAAAAGCTCGCGCGGTGGCGTCACATGAACGTGGGTCCCGCGTACTACAAACTCGGTCGCAAGATCATCTACCGCGGATTTGATCTGAACGTCTGGGCCGCAAAGAATCGTCAGGATCCGAACGCCCTCTAAGCCTCGCTGCTAAGCTGCCAGCTCACCCCACGTTGCAAACTGGTTTGCAAACATCGGCAAGACTGCCGAGATTGCGAAGGTGCGGAAACATGTCCCGGTCCTACAAAAGAATTCGCGCAAAAAAAGACCGGGTCTATTCCGTCGAAGATCTGATGCGATTGTATGGCGTGGCGCAGAACACAATCAGCAATTGGGTCAAAGAAGGCTTGGTACCTTCCGACAACAATAGACCGTATATGTTCCGCGGGGCCGTAGTCCAAGACTTCCACAAAAGGCGGCGAGATCGAAGATATGCTTCGCTCAAACCACATGAATTCTATTGCTTTACCTGCAAAGTGCCTGTGGCACCAATCGAGTTTGTCCGCGAGCCGTTAGCAACATTATCTGGCGCGCAGGCTCTGCGCGCCACGTGCCCGAGGTGCAAAAGGGACATCACCAGATTCGGGACTCCGGGAGATCTGCACGTTGATAGATCACAAGACGCTCCAAATACTACCGAGGACCAAACAGACGAAGGAGAATTTAAGGTGCCCGGTGATATTTGGATTTGGCACACAAAAAATGATCGCATAATTCACGCATGGCAGATCAGCGCAGGCCGTTTCGCCGACGCGACCACTGATGCTCACCTGCGCGCTATTCGTTTTCTGGAAGATGCTCTTCGGGGGAAGCCCTTCACGGCATTGACCACAGAGAATATCGACGCAGTGCGATCCGAGTTGAAATTACAGATCTCCGGTTCTTGTGATGCACCGAAGTCGCGCTCAAGTATCAGTCACACGGCGTCTCACATCCGCATGTTTCTTGAATGGCTTTTGAAGCAAGATTTTGCCTCTGGCCTTCCAAGAGACCTGCCAGACTACATCGATTTGCCCAAGGCTGCGTACGCCCAATGTCTGCCGCGACCCCCAAAAAAATATCCTCTCATTGAAGAGGCTGAAACCATGCTCCAACGCATGCCGTCCCGGACTTTAACCCAGCAGCGGGATCGCGCGATGTTCGCGATCGCTTTTCTTGGTGCTTTAAGAGCAGACACCCTCATCTCACTTCGGCTGAAGCACCTAAGGATTGCTGAAAAACTGATCCTACAGGATGGTTCTGTATCCCGGACGAAAAATGGAAAAAGCCTTGAGGTATGGTGGTTCCCAATTCCTGAAGTTTTCTCTGCCGAGGTGACCAAGTGGGACGATCTTATGCGCGAACTTGGCTTTCAAAACGATGATCCACTTTTCCCCGACCTGAAGTATATTCTGACCGGCTATCGCAGGCGGTTCCCAAACGCGGCTCCGATCGTGCCGATGAAGACAAAGACTGCTGTGACCAAGGCCTTCGAAATAGCCAGTATAGGAGCCAAAGCGCTCTACACGCCTCACTCGGCAAAGCACACTATCGCTGCAGAAAGGGATCGCCGGCACCTCACGGCGCTCGAACGCAAAGCCTGGTCAGAAAACATGGGGCATGAAACGAAACAGATCACTGAACGGCACTACGGCCAACTCTCACGGGATGAGCGAAAACGAGCGATTGAAAATATCGACAATTGCTCGGAGCAACAGGCAGTGTTCGAAAAGTTGACCGATGATGAGTTGGGCGCTGGCTTGCGAGAGTATCTGTTACACCAACTTGCAGTGAAAAAAAGGAATAATGGCTGAGCAGGGCGGGAACTGGACATTCGCTGCGGGTGCATCACTGATGGTTCTGCGTTAGACAAGCAGACTTTGGGTTGAGTGGACCTTGGTGCTAGTTGCTACTGTGGCAATTGCTTTAACGCGGAAACAAGCTTGAGCCGAGGCACACCCTCATCTGAAGTAAAATCCGTTTCGCCGGAGTGGACTACTAACCTTTGTGTTGCTCCTACTGCATCGCATCCAATCGCAAAACCTTTCTTAGTCTTCGCATCTGAATTCAACTTCATCTCGATTGCGTAGATCGCGTCGCTCGAAAACCTCAGGACGAGGTCGATCTCGTTTTTCTCTTTGTCGCGATAGAATGCGGGCGTAGCGTTGCCTGATGATGCATTGACGATTGCTTCGATCGCGAAGCTTTCCCAGCTGTGGCCTATCGCGCCATGACTTCGAAGGTCCTCCATGGACCGAATACCAAGAGCAGCATGAAGTAGACCACAATCTCTGACATAGAAAACCGGCAGTGAGCTGTTACTTTGATTGCTTCCCGCTGGCCAGTTCGGCAGGCGTCGCAGGAGACCTGTTCTTTCGAGTAGGTTTGTTGATTTTCTGACGCTATCCCTTTTGACTGAGAGAGTCTTTGCGCAGTTCGCGTCGTCAAATTGCTCACCATTGGTATTAGCAACATATTGAAAAACCTCAGGAAGACGATCGCTTGCATCGATGCTCCAACAGTCGAAATCTTGATTAAGCAGAGAAGCAAGGTAATCCGATCTCCAGTTGAAGCTTTGCTCATCACTATCTGCATATAGACTTTCGGGAAGACCACCACGTAGCCAAAGGGCTTCTTCGCTCCACACAGGCGCATTGGTGGATTGAGCCTGTGGTGCTATGGTGCTCGACGGACCCTGAGTAGTCATCAGCGGTTTGCTATCGTTCAAATGTTCCATGACTTGGATCGGCGTAAGCTCCAAGTCTGTCATTATCCCAACAAGTGCACTACTAAGCTTTTGATCTGTCTTTGTATTTCGGGCGGCCAAAATGAACCTTGGCGCGGAACGCTGGTGTTCGGTGCATGAGCGGATAATCGATTCAACTCTTGGTACTTGCGCCCCATCTATTGCGTCGACACACAGGACTTTCCCGCTGAATGCAGTTTGGATTTCTCGATGCGACATGCAAGCAAGCTGCTCCCCGACATCACTGCTGAACCATCGTCCATTTCGGCGGCAAGAGCTGACAACAGAGAGGTTCGTCCAGCCCTGGGAAGAGCTCGAAGAAGAACGACCCCGCTGTGAAGCAGTTTTGACCGTAGCGTGTTCTGAGTGGCTCGAGCAATCACAACGCCTAGGGCCTAGTCACGTCCATTACGAGGACTTCAACGTCGCCTTTCTTGGCCACGTCGCTGTTTTCGATGAGAGCAAGTCTAAGCTCTTCTGCAGAAGCTGGGGGGTTCGCACCGCCAGTCGGTGATTTTAGCTTTTTGTTTTGGGGGACTTCGGGGCCAAACCAAAACACAAGGTAGATACCTTTGCGCTCAGCACGCCAATCGTTGCTGTATAACCTGTCGAGTTGTGTGTCCGCGGCGTGCCAGAGGTCCTTGTGCCATTGCCCCTTGACTTCAATGGGCAACATCAGCCGTTCAATTGTGCAGCGTATGTCTGCGCGCTTGTCATCGGCGAGATGGCCTTCTGGCTCACAGAGAATCCCGTATGGATAGTCCCCGAGCATCTTCAAGAGAGTGTCTCTGCAGTTTTCTTCGTCCTTGGGCACGTCGTCCTTAAAAAAGTCTTTGTACCAATCAACCGGATGGGACCGAATTTTGCGTTGTGCTTCGAGCAACTCTTCCAGCACAACTGCTTGAAGTTGATCCATTGTTTTCGGCCGTCCGTCATTGAGCACTGACTCGAGATCGGCAAGATTGGGAGGCACATAGTTTTCTTCGACAACCTTTTGCGCCTGTTCTGCAAGGGTCCTCTTCAGATAGTTTGTATAGCCGTCATCAGGCGCGTCACACAGCACGCGCAGTTCTTCAACTGCTTCTTCCGAAGTTAAGCCCCCAAGGCGATTGATCAGTGTCCCCAGATAGTCTGCTGCGTCCCAACGATTTGAGTCGCCCGTTGTCCCGCCACTGGGATGAGGTACATTCAACCACAGCTTTCGAAAGCATCGTATGATCCAAGCAAGCTGTGCGGCAGAGAGTGGTACTGGCTGACCTTCATCTCGGCGGCGGCCGAAACGAGATCGCAAGTGCCAAAGGAAGTCGCGGTCATCACGCCGCGCGCTTAATATCTCTTCTTGAACAGCTTCATAGTCGACCAGTAGTGCAACCGCGTCCCAGTCAGAGCGCCGCTCATCATCGTCGATATTGCTCGCTCTACGTTTGCCGACATATTGTTTCAGAAAACTGAAATCGCCAGCGGCTATGACACAGTCGATAAGCTCAGTTTCTGCTCGATGCGACATGTTCGGAAACCGTTCGAGCCATTCACATGCCAGGTTGGTCGCCATGTCATCGCCGGTCGTGCCACGGGCAATCTCATAGAGCCCATCAACGTGTTCATTTTGGGCTTCCAATTGTGGTTCTACCCGCAAGCGCCAAAACTCCTCCCAAAGTCCGGACCTACTCTTGACTTCTTGCTCAAGCGCTTCGGGGACGTGGTCGATCTTGGCATGTTCCAAGATGTGACTTAGCCGAATCTCAAGAAGAGCGGCGAGCAACCGGTCGTCAGAAAGATCATCAAGGGGCCTGTTGTTCCGAACCCGCTCAGCAACCGCTGCTACGAATATGTATGCAGCGTCCCAACGTTTGCTTGCAGCGTAGGATTCAGAGATTTCTTTAGCCGTTGGCGTCGATTTTTCGTCAGCCAAATATGCGTTGAATCCCTCAAACGCTGCGTCTTGAAGCTCTGCGCCTAACCATTGTTCGATCCGCTTGTGAGCTGGCATGTCGTCGCCCATATCCGAGAAAAGGTTCAAGTATGCTTTGGCAGGGTTCACGACCTCTCCATATCGACCGCCGCGCAGGTCATCGATATGTTCTAGAAAGTTGGCCCTGTGCTCTGCCCACGATTTCTGCTTTTCCTCGTTTCGTTTTCGGTTTCGATCTTCCTGCTCTATCTGCCAATCTGGAACCTGTGGGTTGGCTAGTTGTTCGAGGAAAGCTTGGCCATCTCCATCGGTTGCGAACGGAATGGCTGCTTTGCGCACGCTCTTTCCGCGTTCTTCATCGTGGGAACACAGGCGGACGAGGTCCTTCCAGCGGTCTCCTTCGGCCTCGGCCAAAGGATCAAGACACTCCAGAAGGGCAATGATGTCGCCTTCATCTGGGTACAGCCC
This sequence comes from Roseobacter phycocola, assembly GCF_042055075.2. Classification (GTDB taxonomy): domain Bacteria; phylum Pseudomonadota; class Alphaproteobacteria; order Rhodobacterales; family Rhodobacteraceae; genus Roseobacter. The sequence goes on from NZ_CP194010.1 coordinate 58,613, forward strand.
GTTTAGTCTGTCGCTGAGCCTCCAACCCCGCATCCAGACCGTCTTTGAGCCAGCCTCTTCCAACAATGCAAAACGCTGAATTGTTCGTCTCGCATAAATGTTGTTTTTCAGCCAGTTTGAGATTGCTTTCTGAGAGTCGTCTCGAAAGCCACGACATTCTCCAACAGACGACAGCCACTTCCATAGTTTCATCGGGTCGACATTACCCAACGCCAAGCGTCTTTCGGTTAGCGCATAGACCACGTTGATGGCATCTGAGTTCTCGAAACGATCGAAGTCTTTGCCGAGCAGGGCACTCAGGTAGTCGGCCAAAATGTCGAGAACGGGTTCGATCCGTTCATCAGAGAGCCGTTTCTCTAAACCCCACAGCACCCCACCGATCCTATGTCGCGGTTTGTGAGGAAGTGCACACAGGCTGAGCCCGCTAAACGCTACAATTAACTCAACGATTTGGGTGTCCGTTGGACCTGCGAAGCTGATACCAGGAAGTAACTCCAACGCGAGTCGTAGCGAATTCTCATCTGCTAGACTGTGAAGATCTGCGAGCATCTGAGCCCAGTCAATCTCATCCTGTGACAAACCGGAGAGCGCATCACCAGCTATTCGTCGTTCGAGGAACGTCACATTTGGATCGAGCACCATGTCTTTGAGAGTTCTAGAGAGCAAAGGCGCAACGGGGGACCCAGAAACCGAATGCAAAAGCATTGCTCTTAGAAAGAATGGCGTTGACCTAGATACAATTAAGTCTCTGATTTCTTTGTGAAGAGATGTCTTCGCAATACCTTTCAATGAGTGTGTATTGTCAAAGTCATAGTACCTGGGGTCCCGGTCACCTAGGTCGAAGAGGGCTTCCAAAAGAGCACGCGACTGAGAATCCGAAAAGTCATCAGTGTCGCTATACTCCACCACTCCCATTGGATCGGCAGCAATAACATGCGTGGCCAGGCGAGCGTCTTGGGCAAGCCATGCGTGCACACCTCTCAGACTAGCGGGAACAAGCCCATATCCGTGAAACAGTTTAAGCAGGCGTCGCCGTTTTCTGTCAGTGTCCGCCTTCCTAGCAAGCCAACGAGCAGCGAGGAACTCGCCAACGCTTCTGTGCGTGTAACTGAACCTATCTGGGTCGCCCTCAACGTTGCTTGTAAGCAACCGACTGCCCAGGACCGCATCAAGAGCTTGACTTGATGCCAGCATGCCAACTTCCGTCACAGAAAGATCATCTTGATCGATCGTCGGAACGGGTGATCTAGATACTGCCCTCTTGCCAGTCAAAATGAGAAAAGAAAATGCTGCCCCAGCAGCATCAAGAGCTTCGTTTTCACTTAGCCTGGATAGCGAAGCATTCGGCTTTTGTTGACTATGCTCGCCCCACAACTTCGCCACAGCAAGTTGAAATAGCGCCGCTTTCGAGGTGGGCAGTTCTTCACTGTTTGCGACCGCTCTAATCAGCTTCAGAGTTTGGGGGTTACCAAACAGCCCTTCAAGACCGTTTTCTTCAAAGTGGGTGAGAACAGCCCCGGCGCGGTCATCTCCCATGTCGCTCGACAAAAGACTGCGAGCATCGTCCCTAGAGATTGGTTCCAGAAACAGCTCCAGTGGATCATCGCCATAGGTGTCCCCTACGGCTTGCACGCTCGTAGCGCTTCTCCAATCAGCCACTCGGCATGAAAGAATGAAGTTGGGAAACCCCGCTTCTTCAAGCGAAGCGAGGACGGCATCGACAGCATCTCCTTCAGCTTGAACAGCTAGTTCATCTAGTGCATCTATGACAAAGGTAGTCGCCTCACCCAAGAGTTTTGAAGGATTTCGCGATCGGATCAGGCGTCTTGCGTGAATAAACTTGTAGCCAGCCTCTTGTCCGACTTCTTCCAGTAGTGTCGTCTTTCCCATTCCAGCATCGCCCAAGACGACAATGGGTTTTGTCGGGCCAAGAAGGTCATTTTGGGGCAGCTCAAATAATTTGCCATCGGCGTCAACGCCGCTCAGTCGCCGCGCAATGACGGTGTCAGTCATGGTCTTCTCTCAAAAGCGCCTGCCGTACCGAACGTGAAGCTATTGTTCAGTTGTAGAAGCACTCGCATTGGCCTACAACCGCGCGATTGTTCGCCTAGCAAAGAAGCCTCACGCTATAGGTGCCCTGCAGTGGGATCTCAATGCGAGTTCAGCCTCGCTAAATGTTGCTTTCCTCAGGAGCAGCGAATGTAGGGTATGCGGGCTGCGATCGCAGCATCGGAGGCGGGCGCCCATTGTCTCTTAAGGGCCGTGGCCGGTGGAAAGGGGGTCGTAGACTGCTAGCAGTGCCGCCCAGCAATCCGCTCTGAGCCTCTAAGTTGCCATCCAGCGTCGTTGGTGGTGTGAAAAATCGCTGAAGGCACACTTATGCAAACTCTTCACCAGCGGTTTCAAGATTTGCAGCAATTTCAACTCGGCAGGGTATTGTCCACTGGCCAGCTACTACCTCTCCGTGAAGACGATCAAACGCAGCGCTGGGCGCTCTGCCACGGCAGGGGTGTGTGTCGGCCGGACTAGCAGCGCTCAGAACCGCAACCGCGAAAGATCGCGACCGTGACCGAAACCCGGAGGACGTCCGGGAGCGGTTGGCGCGCGTTGTGGGTCGGTCACGGGACCAGACCGACGCACCGAAGCCGGAAGGCCGCAATTATGCATGGGAGCCGTTGAAAGAGATCATGGAAAAAGACGCTGGGTACGATGGTCAGGCGGCGGTTCACAAGCTGGACGGTCACAGCGATCCCGAGCTTGGCGAGGAGACCCGGCGCGAGGCGCGCAAGCCGTCCGTCAACGAGCGCTTGAAGGACGTATCGAACAAACCACGCGAAAAAACTAGAGCTCGAAGACGAGCGAGACAAGGAGAAGGATCAAGGGGTCGAGCAGGATCGGGATATCGACCGGGGGCCAACTCATGGGCTTTAGCTTTTAGCGGCCCTTGCGACTTACTTTGGTGTCTTTAGGAAGCCGCAAAAATAAAGTGGAAACTATACGTGGGGTCGGTCAAAAAAAGAGTGTGCTGATTTGCGCTTATGACAAAGCGCAACATATTTCGCTGCGCCAACAAAAAGTGAGCGCAGCGAAACGAATAGAGAGTTCTAGTTCAAAAGAGCGGACACGCGATTTGCTGGTGCCTCATCTCCTCGGATTTTTGCCAGTTCTTCTCTTAGTGAACCTCTGATCCAATCAGCTGCCTTGTCCCAGACAGCATTGTGCGGCGGAGCACTAGCGCCAGCTATCCAGCGATGAGCCGTGGAAGGACTGACCTTCATGTCGGCCGCAAAGCGAGAGACGTTCAGATTACATCCGTCAAACGCGGCCTGCATAATATCAGTGAACTCCTCCCTGCTGAGAACGGCAGAAGTTTCTAAGATGCTATCTAGCTGCATCATCATGGACTCTCTCGTTTTCCAGATTGCGGAAGTTGAGAGTGCAACACGCTTGGTCATCGTGACCTCCAAAAAAGTATGATCTGTCGCCGCCTGAAGCTAGCGATTGCCGGAATCGGCGGTGACTCATCCTGAAAAGTTAGTTGTTTAGCGTGCGCGAGTCAATGCACTACGCAACAATTTTGCATATTGGGTGACTCTTGCACTCTGGAGCAATGTGTCGTATAGTATAGATTGTTGCTGACGAAACTGAGGGACGGCCAAGTGTACAAGATAATGTTCGTTGATCCTGACGATGCAGCGACCAAGGCTGAAGTACTGGCTTTTGTTAGCGAAAAATCCACGGGCGGCATCCGTGCGCGCGAAGATTGGGTGCTCGAGAAAGCGATCAGAACAGGTGAGGTTCTGATCATGCGGCAAGGCCAGCGGTTGGCTGGTGTAAGTTTCGTCTACGAATTCCAAGACCTAAGTAACAAAACTGCCTCCTTCTTGGAGATGGGCACGATGCTCATTCCAGACGCGGAGGATAATGGCTACAGATTGCAAGAGATGATAGCCGTCATCCACATGTTTAACATGGCATACATGAACGATAGGTGGCCTATCGTGTTTGCAGTTGTTGAAGACAATACGGCTTCCGCACATATTTTAACCAAGTATGTTAAGATGAAAAGATGGGAGCCGGTTGAAGACCTTTGCCTACTCCGTGAGCAGTCAGGCACTCCATTCAACCCTAATAAAACTACCCTTATCGCAGAAAGGGCGGCTATACTAGCCGCCCTTTCTAAGATTGAGAGTTTGTTAATTGAAGAAAACAGACTACGGTCCAACAAAAATAATGTCGAAATTGAGGTGGATGTTCATCCAATCAATACTGAGACGCTACGGATAGCGCGATCAGGAGGATAGCCGATATGGCCGACTTGCAGTCACAAATCACTCGAGAGCGAGACGGCTTTCACAAGCTGCCGAGAGTCGCAAAGACAGTTCTGCAATCCCGAGCATACAAAGAGAAAGTTCGCGAACTTGAAGTGAAGCATCATCACGATCAGTTGGCGCATGCAGAGGCATCCATTGAAAGAACCTTGCGCCAAAGTGGCTTCAAAAGGCTGCTACAGGTAAGCCATAGGGTTGACGAGAAGGCGTGTTTGCCTGGAAGGCTGGGATCGCGCGAGCTGTTTGAGTTCGAATCGGGATTTGTGATGATCCTCTACAGGGTGGAGGCTTTTCTGATCGAGCCAAAAATTATTCTAATTGATTTTTATATTTTTGATCCTGATGACGGAGAAGAGTTAACTGATGGAGTTTGCCCTAAAGACTATTTCTTCGGTCGGAGAGTTACTTCAGAAAATAGGCTGGTTAGGTCTGCAATTCGCAGCATAGCATGGAGAATAACTAGCCTCACGGCGTTCATGATTTCTTGTGTTGGGTGGTGTCATATCATTATCTCCTACGTTTTTGTTCTCATACAAAGCCCTATTAGAAAATTGGAGTTCCTTTTGTTGAGAGGGAATACCAATTCAGAATTCGGTGGAATGATATCTGCTAGAAACTTTAGGGAAATATCAAGGAGCGAGGAGGAGTTGCAAGATAGGATTGAGAGCATCCTGCGGTTAAGGAAATGTGCTTCCTCCAGCATGCTGAGAAACTCTGATCGAATTGAATTCGCTCGGCATATGGCTATCTGTTCATATAGGAGAAATTCCAAAGTTCGTAAGAAATATCTAACAGGATTGCACGGGGTGGAGAGCGCATTCCGAACAGTCATCTTCACGGGTTTTATCCAGGAGTTAGACGTTGAAGACCGCAATCTGCTCTTGGGAAGAGTAGGCGTTTTGGTCCGGTATTCCCGCACTCGCCAAGGATCGGCACCAAAAGTGTTCTTAAATTGTCCGCATGGAAGAGTGTCACATTTTGTGGGATCTTATCCAACTTGTGCACATACCAGCTCGGCGAAGATGTCATCTCCATCGATGTGGAAGACAAAATTTGGACCTTGCCAGGCTAGTTCAGACGCCGCGGACTCTCCTTCTGTTCTAGAGGTCGTGATGGCTGTAAGAGTTATATTGTCGTGCAATAAGATGAGCGAAGAAGGGCGGGTGACGTTAGTTCGAAAAATTCTTGAACAAAGAGTAAAAGAAGAGCTTCAACACCGCGTGTAGCCCTCAACGCTTTTGATCATCAGCGCTCCCTGAACGGTCCGCGATACGACGAACCGTTCAGGGAGCGCGAATGTTCCTCAAAAAAAATCAGAAACTCTTAACTTGGACTGCTTCTTGTTTGCCGGTTCGGTGTCGGTGGATTCCTGCGTTCTCTTTAGTAAGTAGATACCACAGATATGGGTATAAGTCTAGGGAAAACTATAAAATATCTTTTTAAAACAACATGTTATAGTGTCTTTGGGCGTTTCGCAGTGTCTTCTTGTCTCACTAAATGACTCTATCCATTAAGTTTTGTCAGAGTAGAGACAAACCTTGCTGTTCTAGTGGAATTTTGTCCCGAACATAGAAAAGTGTCGCGAACATGGAAATTTTGTCCTAGACGTATCTGAACTGTCTTGGGGTGGGATATGGTGGACGAGGAGTTTCTTAGCGAAGCTTGGTACAAAATTTGCGAATTTGTAAAGTATCGTACAAGTGAAATGTCGGCTAGCGACACAAAGGAATATCTAGATTTTTTGGCTTTCTATATCGGCACAAGCCGCAAGTCGATTGATCGATGGATTGAGAACGGTTTGCCTAGAACGGTTTTCAAAAACTCAGCTTCTTCCTCGGCGATTAGACGCCTTTATAGCTACGTTTCAAAATCAGAGAATGGAAACTGGCGGCTAGCGGAGGCTATTGGCGGAGCTCTTCAATTGAAGAACTCCGATTTTGGTCATCTGTTGAACTATGAAGGTGACTTCAGCATCTTTCGAAAAGGGAAGACCGAACTGATCGAAGGAAGGATGACTATCACAAATGCGAACGGCGATGAACCGTGGATGCACTATCATGAGTCGTTACAGGACGGCGTTCTATATCGCCATCAGGGTCCTATCTATCACTACAACGGTCGCATTTACATGCTTGGTGTTGGCGTGACCGACATCGAGAAGTACTTTCGGCCGATGATTTTCAAGGTGCAGGATCATCCCCATACATCAGTGACTTTCGGGATTTTGTTGACTGAGCTTTCGGAGTCGTACAAGCCGTTATCAGCAAAGGTAGCATTGGTTAGTCGAAAAGACCGTAGGGTCGATGATCCAGAATTCCGGGAAGTGCTGGATCAACGGCTTAAGATAGAGTCAGATACCAATGTGATCTATGGCGAGCAAGCTACGCGTTTGTAGTATCATTTTGCCTGTATGTTCCGGCTCCACGAACTAGCTTCCCGAAGCCCAAAACGGTCGTTTATGGCCGCTAGAACCGGCCCGTGCAGGATCAAACTCTTAGCCAAGACGAAAACCCCCGCCAGAACTTTTGCAATTTTGGCAGGTTTTTGTCTCGGTTGAGGCGACGCGTCCAAAACCTTCTGTCAATGTCTGCTTACGGGAAGCTGCGGTGCAGCACTGAACCGCACACTCAGCGTCCGGTATAGGCCGCGAGTTACGACACTCTGAACCTGGGATGTGCCAGAAATCGGACAATTCCGTCATCCTGTCAAAAGTTGAAATTTGAGGAAGGTCGCCCCGTCATAATCGACTTCGCCAACCCGCCAAGCACCAATTCTGTCGAGTGCCCGCAGGTTCGTGCGTGACGGTGGTAAAAGGAAGGTCACATACGGGATGCGTTCATCGGAAATTGCAAAGTCGATCGCCTTTCGCGAGATACGCGGCCCGAGGCCAAACGTGTCGGGCCGCAAGACCAGTCCGAAATCCCACTCGGCCCCTTCTTTTTGAAATCCACCCCAGCCGACATATCGATCATCGGACAAGAATGCCCAATGTCCAAGTCCGTCACGGTGCCAACACTCTTCCTTTTTGGCGACAAACCGCGCCACTGTTTCGGCATTCCAACTAAATTTCAGAAGCGGCATATGCTCGGCGACACGCGGGTCGGACATGTGCGCCAAGATTTCGGCTGGGTCAATTTCCGACAATCGGACGAATTTTATTTCAGATTTCATTGCGGCGTCTTTCGATGTGCTCGTCGCTCATTGTCAGCTGGACAAGATTTTTTTCAGCCAACTCTTTGCCTGGCGTCACGCTGGGACATAGGCATTCAGTTTGTTGCCATCCAGATCCCGGAAATATCCTCCGTAGAAACCATGATCTCCGCGTGGGCCGGGGGGTCCCTCATCTGTTCCGCCAAGTTCGAGGCACTTGGCGTGAAGCGTATCGACGGCTTTTCTGTTGGTCATTTTCAATGCGACCATCACCCCGTTTCCAACGCTTGCCGGTTCCCCATTGAATGGACAAGCAAGGCATAACGCAGGCTCGGCCCTTGAGCGGCCCCATGCGGCCATATCGCCGTGTTTCCAAAGGCGGTTTGCACCCACGCTCGAAAACAAGGCGTCGTAGAATTTCAGCGCGGCCCCGAAGTTGTTGGTTCCGAGGGTAACATATCCGATCATACTTGATCTCCGTAATTCTGTGGGCGTCATTTCAACTCTAAGCCCGGCTAAAAAGACGCCTGGGTTGCTGCGCCAGACCGCCTTGCAAGTAAGGTCGAGGCCGGACCATGGCTCGGAATTGCCCGCACTTCAAAATTTTCGAAACGCTCGATTGCCTGCATCAATCGGGAGCGGGACATAAAACGGCCGGTCCCGCGAAACAAAAGCGCCTGGCGCATTAGGCTGTCGGCAAGACCACGGGCAGGCTCATCCGCGCAAAACGCGAGACAAAGAGCGCCACCGGCTCGAACAACCCTGCAAAGCTCAGTCAAAGCCAGATGGGGATCGGGGACGGTTTCCAGAGCCCAAGCACAGGTCACAAGATCGAATGCGCCATCCTCAAACGGCAAGGACTCCAACCGTCCTTGTATCTTTGGCACAGGAATATCGGCGCAGCTCGCAAGCATGGCCGCGGACGGGTCGAGAAGGGTCATCAAATTCGGGGGCATACCCTCGGCAATCAATGCACGTGCCAGATTGCCGGTGCCGCAGCCAGCATCCAAAAACTTCGAATTCGGCGTCGCAAGTGCACGCACCAGGCCTTCCAGGGCGGCCTGCGCCTCGCCGCCTGCATGACGCAGCCAGCGATGATGAAGTTTGTCATAGCGAGGTGCGAGCCTGTCATAAAGATCGACCGGATCGCTTATAGGCGTTTCTGCCAACATCTCTTTGGTCCTATTACTCATTCATAGTGTCCGCGGTGCGCACACGTTCTTTACGAAGAACTTGCGTTGGATTGCGGCGCGGTGTGTTCGTGCTCGGGCCACATCCATGCGGTCCAGAGAATTGCCATTAGAGCCGCGATCTCGATGACGAGGTGAAAGATGTCATCCATGTCGGTAGGGGGCGAGGAAAGGAGCGTACCCGTCGTGAAGATCGCTGCAAGAAAGGTGACAGGGCGACCGATCCTGCGGGTTAGCAGGAGCGAAAAGAGCACCATCGCAATCGGCACTTGGACGAGGAAACCGCCCAAAAGCATCAGCCCTTCGGTGATCTCGATGCCGTTGTAATGGCCTGTCAGCAGCATCTCGATATGGGACGCGAGGACAAACTGGTGAATATCGCGAAAGATGATGTTGAGCAGTATGAACAGCCACAGGGCCGAAAGAAGAATATGGGAATCGAGCCGTCTCATTTTGGTGTCTTCTTTCTGTGTTTCTGGAGTTTGCCGGTATCAGGCCGGGAGCACGACCGGGTTCAGATCACCGCGCCGGATGTGCGCGTTGCAAAGGCGCGGCGGATCATTAGTTCCGCAATCGCAAGGTTGATGGCCCACGCCCCGACCATCAGGACGTCACGGGAAAACCCCGACGGCTCAGTGTCAAAGAGGCCCATCGTGACCAGAAAGAGCGCGGTCTGCGTTGAGGCCCCTTGGCCGATGGCATAAGCGCGCAGCATCGCAGCGCGGTGCGCAGCGACGTTTCGCGACCGGATCGCGACGACGGCCCATGCGATGAGGGCGACCATCGCGAGGCTAAGCGTGACCCTCGCCCCATAAAGCAATGGTCCCTGCAGGGCGTCGGGAAATACGTAAGCTACGGTCATCCATAGCCCGGTAAGCGCGCTGACGCATCCAGTGGCCGCCACGATCCGCCCGAGGATCCTGTGCAAGGCGGGGCGGTAGCGCCTCAGGCTCGGCAGAAACTGCACAGCCCCCACAAGGCAGAAAACTGAACTGCCGAGAATATGCAATGTGATCGGGAGGGGATCGATCACCGCACGCGGGTTTGGCGGTATGATCGCCGGAGTGCCGAGAAGTTCCGGAAGCCGGACCAGACCGACGACTGCCGGAATGAAAGAGTAGAGGAACACGAGGGCAAGGAACGCCCATTCGCGACGGCTGATAAAGTGCATGCTTCGGTCTCTCAGAACAAGGTGTCGGTCTGCCTCAGGCGGGCTTGCGCGCGACGATAAAGGGGCTCAGTCGGTTCTTTCCGAAGTACCCCGTCTGCGCGATTTCGAACTCGGCCCGGAACAGGTGCCGGGTCAATTCAGCGTGACTCAAGATGATCACATTAGGCGCGATCCGCAGGGCCATGAGCACACGAACCATGGCTCGCATCCAGCGCGGCGCGTCCTTCAGACAAACCGTCTTGGAAATGAAATGACCGCCGGGTTTCATTTGGTGGAATGCTGAATCCAGCACGATGGGTATGTCATCCACCAGATGAAGCAGGCTGAACGCGCAAATGACCTCGAACGGTTGGCCAGGAATGTCTTGCGCCGCCTCCGCCTGAAGGAATTCTGGTGTTCCTGCGGCATCGCCGCCTGAACGTGACCGGGCGATCCGGATCATCTCGGCAGAGAGGTCGGTTGCGGTCACATGAGCGACGAGAGGCGCGATCTTACTCGCCGTTCCGCCTGTCCCGCAGCCGATTTCAAGAACGCGATCGGTCGATCGAAGAAGCGCAGTGACGCATTCCAGCTTTTCTTCGTAGGCGGTGACATCGGCGATGGGCTTTTTTGCGTACTTGGGCGCATGCCGGTGCCAGAAGGCTTGGGCAGTCATGTCGGTTTCCTTTGCATGTTACACTTCAGGTTTGAAGCAGCGCGGATGTGCCAGTCGTAAGAAACTGCGGAATACATTGTGTCGCTTTCGGTTGCCGAGATCGGGCCGATCCCGTTTCGCAGCCGGTATCATCCATGCGCTCATGAAAGGTCGATTGCTTAAATTCGTCCACCTGCTATACGCTCATGAATGAACTGGCAGGCCGTCTCCTTCGATTGGAACCAGGTACGCGCCTTCCTCGCGACAGCGGAAGAAGGCTCGTTCAGCGGCGCGGCGCGCGTGCTGAAGACAACACAGCCGACGATAGGACGGCAGATCGGTGCGTTGGAGGAGGCACTTAGCGTCACGCTGGTAGAACGTAGCGTCCGTGGTCTTACCTTGACGGAAGCAGGACGCGACCTGATTGATCACATGCGCACGATGGGCGAGGCTGCAACGCTCATCTCGATGGTGGCCGACGGTAAATCTCAGGATGTCACCGGAGAGGTCGCGGTCACGGGAACGGACCTCTTGTCAGCAGCGATCCTGCCGGGTGTGCTCAAGCCGTTGAGACAGATGGCGCCTGGCATCCGCGTCCGCATTCTTGCGTCGAGTGAGATGCAAAATTTGACGCAGCGCGAGGCGGACATCGCGATACGCCACGTCCGCCCGGATCAGCCGGACCTGATCGCACGGCACTTGGGCGACTTTCGCGCCAATCTCTATGCCGCGACCGACTATCTCGATCGTGCAAGCCGCCCACGGACACCGCGCGATGTGGCTGCACTCGATTTCGTCGGCAATGCCGACCCCGAGCGGCTAATGGCCCCACTGCACAACATGGGCGTGCCCGTTCGCGCAGAGAGCTTCGTGATGTCGAGCGAGAGCGGTGTCGTCGCATGGGAAATGGTGAAAGCGGGCTATGGCATCTCTATGCAGCCCGAAACGTTGGGCGAGGCTGAACCTGGCATAGAGAAGGTCTTGCCGGATTTCCCTTCGCTTGAGTTTCCAATCTGGCTGGTCACCCATCGGGAGTTACAGACCAGCCGTCGTATCCGGATCGTATTCGACCTGCTGGCCCGGGGTCTGTCAGACGTTGCGAAGCGCCGAAGTGGTGGCGATTAACAGGTGCAAAAGCGCCGAACCCGGAGCAAGTAAGGTCGCGTGGCAATAGTTGAAACTGCGCTTGCACGAGTTCGTTTTATCCGATGAGTCTACGTTAATGTTGGAGATGCTGCGCAATCGATCAACTTCCGCTTTGGGGAAGCTGCAATGCGGCAACTTATCTCGCGATGAACGGCTGGTTTGGGCCGAGCAAAGACACCGACTTTTGTTGCATCCTCAACTGTGACTACTCTCATACACCTTGCGGGAACAAGAAAGCACCGCGACACAAGTCCGCGGTGCTTTGTGGGTGGATTGCTTTGGCCGTTATTCAGCAGCCATCGCGGTCACGTTGCTGGGTGTTTCGAAAACGCCCAGGAATGTGTCTGGGTGTGGACGGCGGCGGTAGTTGTCGGTCTCGTCGCCGAAGGTCACGTTGCCTTGCTCATCCAGTGCGATGACAGTCGCCATCACGGTATCGCTCGGGTAGCCGGGCATACCGGACGGAGCGCCGCCCATATCTTCGATGCCGAGGGCCTTGGCTGCGCGGAGATCTTCGTCCTGCAGGATTTCGAAGTGTGCAGGCAGGTCCATGTCCTTCGCCAGCTTAGCAGAGTTGTCAAAGCCTTGGTTGGAGATGAATTTCACCTTCACGCCGTTTGCAGCCAGACGGTCAGCTTGCGCTTTCACGTCCTTGAGCTGGTTCATGCAGAATGGGCACCAGTTCGCGCGGAAGAAGACCAGCAGCGTTTTGTCACCGGTGAATTCCGAAAAAGACACGGGCGTCTGATCAAGGCGGTGCAGCGGCAGCTCAGGCAATGCCTGGCCTTTCACAATAGCCTTGCTCGGGGTGCGCTTGTAGTTCGAGAAGATGTGTATGTACCACTGCATGGACAACGCGCCATAAAGGGCCAGACCGACGGAGGTGTATTCTGCCGCAGCCTCCGGACCACCGCGACCGAAGAGCGTGTACGCCACGAAGGCAACAGCGGCCAGATTGATCAACTGGATCGCAGGCAGGTTTTTCGAGGTCCGGGAGAGGCCAAGGGCACCGGCCAGAACCATCAGGAAGAATGGCATGGTGAAGGTGGCGAAGAATGTGCCGATCCAAATGGGATCATAACCGGAGTACCAGAACATAACGCCGGAGCCGACGCCTGACAGCATGTTGGTCATGATGTATGGGAGAATGAGTTTGCCTTTCATTGGTCTCGTCCTTTCGAGTTCGAATTATTGGTCCTGCGGCCGCCTGGCGGCTCGCGTGTTGCAGGGAGCTTGGAATTGGTGAGATGCGCGGCCCGACCTGCGGGCCGCACGGGTAGCATTATTCAGCGGAAACAGAGGCAGCGAGGTTGTCGAGAACCGGGAACAGATCGGCAGGCTCAGGACGGCGGGTGTAGTCGGGGTTCACTTCCGCGTAGGCGATGCTGCCATCGGTATCGACGACGTAGCGGGCAGGTATCGGCAGGTTCCACTGACCGTCGCCATGGATGCGCGGCAGGTGCACACCAAAGCCGTCGTGCACAGGGATCACGTAGTCCTGCAGGGTCCAGCGAATGCCAAACTTTGCAGCCAGCTCACCATTCTTGTCCGTCAGGATCGGGAAGCTCAGCTCATTGTCTTTCTGGGATTTTCGGCTGTCGGCGGCACCCTGCATTGAGATGGCTACGAGGGTTGCACCACGGGCCAGGATGTCTTCGGAAACAGCTTCTAGGGCCTTCAGTTCGATGTTGCAGTATGGGCACCACACACCACGATAGAAGGTCAGAACGACTGGGCCTTTGGCCAGCAGGTCTTTCAGAGCGACTTTGTTGCGATCCGCATCCGTCAGCACGAAGTCAGGCACCATGTCGCCCGCCTTGAGCGCGCGTTCGGCCTGGTCGCTGTCGATCAGCTCTTGGGTGGACCGCCCAAAGGCTTCAAAGGCTTCTGCTGGGGCTTGGGCTTTGAAGGTCTCTTTGAAGGCGTCCAGTTTGTCTTGGAGGGTCATTTTTCATTCCACTTCGAGGGTTTGTGTTGTGTTCAATCGAATGGGCGGCACGTTTCTCAATCCGCCTCGCTCCTTGGATGCCGAGGAAGCGCGCTGCCTGTGCGGACAATATTGAACATTTGATATTTCGTTTGTAGAATGTGGATATGACTAACTGTTATTCATTTTCCAAATGACTGATAACGTTGCTGCGCTTCGTCTTTTTTGCCGTGTGGCACGTACCGAAAACTTCACAGCGGCAGGAAAAGAGATCAGTCTCTCTCAACCCTCCGTTTCCCGAATAATCTCCAAGCTTGAGAAAGACCTTGGTGCCGCTCTGTTTGTGAGAAGCACGCATGCTGTGAAACTGACCGAAGTTGGTGTCAATTATCTGGACAGAGTGGAAGGCATCATCGCATCTCTCGACGAAGCCAATCACCTTGCCCGAGGAGATGGAACTCTAAAGGGACGACTGAGAGTAGGCTGTGCAACCAGCTTTGCGGTCCGAGAGATCATCCCAAGAATCCCAGAATTCGTAGATGCAAATCCTGAGCTGCAAATTGACTTTGTTCTAACGGACACAATGCAGGATCTGATAGATCAGGCAATTGACGTCGCCATTCGGTTTGGTGAGATGGCAGACTCAACGCTGATTGCGCGGAAGATCGGTGAAACCCAACGCATGATTGTGGCATCGCCCGCCTATCTTGAAAAAGCGGGTAGCCCGAAATCACCGTCCGATCTGGCAAGTCATAAGATCATTCTGGGACCCGCGGGAAGAGGTGCTCAAGGTTGGAAGTTCTCAAAGAACGGAAAGGCGCTCTCAGTTAAGGTCGATAGTCCCGTAACCGTCACAGTCAATGAAGCCGCTACTGCTGCTGCAGTTGCTGGGATGGGCATCATCACAACCAGTTACTGGGGATGCAAAGCAGAGCTTAAGACAGGGCAACTCGTTCGGTTGTTTCCAGAATGGGAGATTGGGCTTGTCTCCGTTCATGCCGTTCTGGCGGGTGGGCGCCATGCAAAACCCTCTGCTAAAGCGCTGACAGACTATCTCATCCAGTCATTTAAGGACTAATCCGTTAGACCTGTAACATAAGCAGCAATTCAAAAAACCGCAGAGAAAAGTAGTTTGGTCCGCAGACAGTGAGTTCGAGCTTTCCCCGATTTCGCAATCGCAGCGAATGTCCGAAAGCGGGCTGCGGCTGCAGCATCTTGATCGTATGCTCAACGTCAGCTTTGGGCCGTTAGGAATTGTTATTTGCATGCCAGACCGTAGCGATGCTGCAGACCCTAGGAAGCCCGGATTCGGTTCAATACTGCGTAGGCGACGTCTCTAGCCTATGTGTACAGTTAAGCACGATGTGGCCTCGCCCACACTCCGCTATGCCACGCTTCTCAAGCTCTTTGAGCAGCCTGTTCACCCATTGGCGAGATAGACCAGTTTCAGTTGCCAGCTGAGACTGCGTTGCGATGACTTCCCTCTTGCGATTACCTGATGGTGTTGACCGTGCTAACAATGAAGCAGTCAGACGGCGCAGGCCGTCATCATTGCTTGTGGTGTATTGCAAAGAGTGCGTTGCTTGGTCATGCAATACTGCTACCAAGTTGCTCGCAAATTTCGGAGATGTCGCAAAAGCGATTAGGAGGCTTTGCGGAGTAAAGAAGCACACGGTGGACTGTACAAGCACCCAATGCGCACTCTCGAGCATTGACCCGTCCGCCAACGACAGGACGGCCGGGGCCGAATAAGGAACAGTGGGTTCTTTGCCGTCAACGTCTTCTCGCAGCGCACACAACCCTACGCGGCCACTCAAAAACAAAGCTGTCGTTTCCCCTTCTTTCATAGAGTTTTCGAGCCATGAGTTGCCAGGCACGCAAGTGTGACGCCCGTGAGCAAGAACCCCATCCCATTCCTGCCAAGGCAATCCTTGGCACAAACTCTCTATCTTCCGTTGGGTTTTCAAATGCCCTGGTCTCCCCTTCAAGACACAATCACAACCTTTTACGCTTTCGACTCTGCAAACGATGGACGTTCAGCGCTCAGAGTTTATCTAACTATATTGTTAGATTATGAGCGTACCGAGCAATGTCAACTCTCTTCTCAAGTGTCTCGCATTTCGAACTGTCAACCGCTTGACAGAACCCAACAACAACACGCGCTAGTGTCCCCGTCATCACTATCAAAGGGAGGATCAAGAAGTGACAAAGCGCAGAAAAACAAGGCTAAAGCACCTAGCGGAGAAAGTTGCAAAGGGCGAACGCATAGTCGGAATGGAGTGCCACGACACCCCAAGTGCGATCATCGCAGAAGAGCTTGGCATGGATCTTTTGTGCTGCGGAAGCCCCGGGCCAATGGGCCTGATGGGACACAAATCTATGGCTACTGTAGATTTTGAAGAGCAGCTTTATATGCTGGAAGGGGTTCTTCGCGGTGCGTCCTCCCCATTCATCATCTGCAATATGCCCAATACTACCGCCTGCATCTCAATCGAAGAGTCGGTGCGCAATGCGGCGAGGGTTGTGAAGCTAGGCGCAGACGGTGTGCATATCGAGCCGTCCTTGGGAACCGTCGAGCATATCCGCGCCATTGTTGCAGCTGGCATTCCTGTCGTTGGGCATTTCGGCGTGCAAGGGGAACGCGCCGTTATGAATTCCGGACACGCTCCAGCGGGCCGTACGGCGGAGGAAGCTGCGAGTATTCTAGAGCTTGTCAAAGCCTCGATTGACGCAGGGATATTCGCGGCCTTGTTCGAACACACGTCGGTTGAGCTGACGAAATGGTGTTACGAGAACTTGCCTGTTGCTGTTGCAAGTCTTGGCTCCGGTCCCCATGCGCACGGCATCTTCCATGTCTCAAGCGACATTATTGGCTGTTCGGTCTTTCCAATACCGCCAAAACGAGAAGTTTTCGGCGACGTGATGGGTGAGATGCGCAAAGCGTACACAACGTATTTTGAACGTGCTCAAGGTGGCCAATTCCCGAACCCCGATTTGTCGCATCACATGCACGAAGGCGAAGCTGAGAAGATGAAAAGCCTGTTAAAAATGTGAGCTGCTCCGATGACCCATTGACCCCCTGGGAAGTGTTGTCCTGGATATCTGGGTTGTCGGACCGCAACACGCTTTGCGTGGATTGCGGTGCCGGTACAACTGGCACCGCAAACTTCCTGGCCAAGACCTTCGATCGCTCAATTGCGCTAGATATCAATCCCGTCTTAGGTTCCTGCGCAAAGAACGTCGAAACACTTACACGAAGCGCGAATAGTCTGCCTTTTGATACAGATAGTGTTGATCTTTTGATCTCCGTTCAGGCCTTTCACCACTTCGACCGCGAAAAACACCTATCAGAAGCACTTAAGGTAATACGGCCAGGTGGTGTATTCGCCGCGCTGTGCTGGGGAGAGATTCAGATCCCCGATCCGGTCAGGAACGCCTATGCCTCGGTATTTGACGCCATCGCTCCATATTGGGAAACAGAGCGCGCCGGCGTATTGGCGGGCTACCCTGATCTTTTACTTCCCGGTCAACCGATAGAACTGGCACTGGCGTATCGCAGCAATCGTGTCTCTCTGGATCAGTTCGAAGAAATCATCGCTGGCTGGTCCGGCCTACAATCCGCACTGCGCGCCGGTGTAGATTTGCCGGAGCCAGAAGAGGACAACCTGGATAAACTGGACACATCGTTCGAAGTGCGTTGGCCTTTGATGGGCAAGGTGTTCCTAGTGTAAGGTTAGGTATCGTACCAGATCATCTGAGACAGATCTGTCTTGGGGTCACCTTTCTCCATCGGGCAATCTGGGCAAGTCTTAGCCGAAGGCAAGTTTTGACAGCCACGGCATCCACGGATGATGCGCAAAGTGCGCATGACTTCGTCCTCCAGTTCAAGCATTCTAGCTGCTTGCCCACGGAGTTCATCCGACAAGCTCTCCAAGATATCGGTCATTGCCGCACTCGACATGTCACCCGTTTCGAAGTCACGACGCCTGGTTGCAATGTCCTGGATCGTCGTCACCGGGATATTGAGGGTGCGCATACGATGCGCCAATTTGGCGATTGTGAGACCGGTCTCGGAATAGTATCGCGTTCCGCCGTTCGAACGGATCGATGAGATAATCCCCATCTCCTCATAGCCTCGCACTGTTCGCACACTCAGACCTGACAGCTCTGCAAGCTCTCCGATCTTGTAAGTTCTCTCACTATTGTTAGACGACATAGGTCTTTTCCACTCTTTGGGCAGTCAGTCCGAGCGATCGTGTCTCGCCCGCAACGCGGCAACTGCTCCATATGTAGCAACGCAATAGGGTACTGCATATGTTAGCAAGCATTTGAAGACATTAACGGGTTCTCCATTCATCATTGCATCGCCCTGATTGATAAGGTTGAGGGCGGTACCAACGATCAGCGCAACCTTCAACGACCGGACGACGGTGTCCCGCTTAAACGCAGTTTCCATTGCAGATCCCTTCATATCTCACATAAATGTAAGATAATTTTTGGAGGAACTCAAATACACTAGGGAAAGAAAATGCCCTTCCTGGCGCATGTGCGGCGAATTGGCTCTATCGCCGACTTCGCTCATGCAGCGAACGGCAGCAATGCGGACTGCGACCGCAGAACCGCAAGAGCGGGTCGGACCGCAGCTTCGGGCCGCCTGCGAAGGCGACCCGTACCACTTTAGATTTCAATTGACTCAGCGATGGCTAGTGCATCTTCCAACTCGACGCCGAGATACCTGACTGTGCTGTCCATCTTGGTATGGCCAAGAAGAAGTTGCACGGCACGAAGGTTACCCGTCTTCTTGTAGATTTGCGTGACCTTGGTTCTCCGCATCGAGTGCGTGCCATAGGCGCTTGCCTCAAGGCCGATATACGTGACCCAATCCCTGACGATCCTTGCATATTGGCGTGTCGAAATGTGCAGCCGCTCATGGAAGCGACCCGGCCAAAGGTACTCTGAGCCGACCATGACTTCATCTTCCATCCACTTCTCTACCGAAGCTCTAGTGCCTTCAGAAATTTCAAAGCGCACAGGTTTCTGCGTTTTGCTTTGCAGGACTGAGGCCCGTTCCTTGATCTGACCTGATGCCATGACATCGACCACTTTCATTCTCACCAGATCACAACCTCGAAGCTTGCTGTCGATCGCCATATTGAAGAGTGCGAGATCGCGATGGTTCTCCGCCAGCTCAAGTCTGACGCGGATCGCCCAGACATGTTTTGGTTTCAGTGGTCGCTTTTGGCCTACAATGCGACCCTTGTACCAAGCTGGGCGCAGAGCGCGAATGGCAGGTAGGTTTGGTGTTTCCATGACTGATCCTCCGATCCGCCATGCCCTCCCAGACGACAACCCGACGTTGACCCCAGCATCATACTACAGGATGCCGCGCCGCATCTGACGTCTGGAATGAGCCCATTTTGCCGAATTTCTGCGGTGCAACTAAAGTCCGCTTTTTGGAAACACAAAATGGCGCGCAGACAATTCGGCTCAAATGTGAACCTTGAGTGACAGAGTTAACCGGGCAACTGAAGGTATTCAGCAAAGTCTTCTGTAAACTCAAAACGGTCAGTATTATTATGCGTCGTTTCGATTATCGCACCATAATTTTGCATCACTTTGAGCATCGGTTTCAAGTTGTCGTGGTCTTCGAAGAAGTAAGAGAAAATCGGATTCTCTGGGTCGCCATTATAGGACCAGTTTTTCGATAGAATTATGAACTCTCGGATAAATGGTTCATTACCAATATCGTTCCGCATTTCCGCTACCAGGCCCGCCATCTTGTCCTCAAGCCTTTGAAAGCTCCTAGACACTACAATGGCAAAGCCGCGAATGCCCAGATACGCCCGCATCTCAGCTAGGGTTTTCCACTCTCTAAGCTGATCAATGGAATGACTGGCGACATCCACGTCCACCAGCCTGCTACAGGTCTGACAGAGCCAAACACCATTTTCGGCAGCGGCCCGTTCCTCGGGAGTCAAAGTAGGATCATACCGCGGCCCGCCCTCAGCGGCGGCAGTAATGTGCGCGGCAACACCAATGCTAGCGCTGTCGTCGGCACCGTCCGGTCCAATAGTCGGACGCAAACAGGCCTGATTTGAACAACGGTATCCTGCACGTTGCGCAATTTTTCTGACTACGGGCGCTCGAAAATCATCACGGTTTGCCATCTTTATATCAATACGACATCAGATGTTATGTGAAAAGCGGTCGTTGTCCCGGTCGGTTGCAAGGTCCGAAAAGTCCGCGATGTGTGAGTTCGATGATGCTCGAAACTCGCGCTTGCAGCGAATGGCCGGTCTGGTGAAAGCCGCAAAGCGGCGGCGTCTGACACGATGAATGGTTGGTTGGGGCCGGGCACTGTCTTAGAGCGGAGAAGCAAAAGCTGGGCCGGCTTCCAATTTGAAGGACATCTTAGTATGTGCGTCTGTGCGGAAAGCGACGCTGGATTGATCGTCTGAGAAATGGACAGCGCTGGCACCACAGAAATGACAGAAGTAACGGTTTTCTTTGTCGCCCTAGTTGAAAGATTCGACTAGGGTCGATTGGATCACTGTCTGAATGTGACGCACTTTTTTGGCGTTGTTGGAAGTCACCGTTTTAACTAGCCGCAAAAGGGGCCTAGTTGCCTTCAAACGAGTCCACCTCTCCCATATCGCGGGCATATCTTGCTGCGCCCAACAATGTGCGAGGCCTGTTGATGATGGGGCTAGGTTTCCTGTTGTTTTCCGTGGCCGACACTCAAGCGAAGTTGCTCACAGATTTCTTCCATCCGGTCCAGATCGTTTGGATGCGCCAGCTCGGGTTACTAACAGGGGTCGTTGTTGCTTTCGCGATGCTTGGCCCGTCAATCTTCGCGACACGTCATCCTGCGCTGCAGTTTGGACGCGGCTTGTTGGCGGTGATATCAGCTGTATGTTTTATTTTCGCTGTGAAGTTTGTTCCGCTTGCGGATGCGATTGCGATCAGTTTCGTAGCGCCTTTTTTAGTCACTGCGATGGGCGCACTTTTTTTGGGTGAAACCGTCGGCCCAAGACGATGGGCCGCCGTAGTCGTCGGGTTCTGCGGGGCCCTGATCGTTATCCGGCCGGGTTTAGGTGTCATGCATCCAGCTGGATTTTTAGTCATTGTGGCCGCAACCGCTTTTGCTGCACGGCAAGTTTTGTCGCGCCATCTAGCAAAGGACGACCGTACGGTGACAACTGTTGCGTTCACGGCACTCGTCAGCACCGTCGTATTGTCTTTGCCACTACCATTTTTCTGGACGACGCCTGAGGTTGGTATGCAATGGGTGCTACTTCTTGGCATGGCTGTATTTGCTGCACTTGGCGAGTTGCTGGTCATCAAATCATTGGAAATCGCGCATGCGTCTGTCCTCGCACCAGTTCACTACAGCCTTTTGATCTGGGGCACCTTTTGGGGTTGGCTGGTCTTTGACCAGTTACCGGACATCTGGACCTGGGTCGGTGCTGTGGTGATCGTCGCCACTGGTTTCTATATCATCCGTCGCGAGCAAATAAAGAAGAGCAGTTGGTGATTGGATCTCCCATCTGAGGTCAGCCCTTGTAGGTAAAGGACCCTGACGAAGGACACCCCGGTTGCAAATGGCTGACGGCTGCTTCGTCTGCAAAACGCTAGTTCGCCATCAACCTCATTCGCCCTCACAGCGAATGTCAGTAATGCGGGCTGCGACCGCAGCGTCGAGAGCCTGGGTCGGATGTCGGCTCTGGGCCGTCCTGAAAAATCCCTTGTGCTAAGCGACGGGAGACGTGACTTCGTCTGCTTCAAACATCGGAACGGAAATTTGAATCACACCAGTACTGGATCGCCTTGCAGAATTGCTCAACGCGTGCGGGCCGCTTCGTTCCTGAAGCCAAAGCTAAGTTGATCGGCAATCGCGCGGCTCTCAGGCTTGGGACCACGTCAATCAGTTTTCCGACTTCAAGGTCTGAGGCGACGAACCAATGCGGCAGGATTGCAATCCCAACGCCCTGCAGTGTGGCTTCGTAGACTGAAAAAATGTTGTCGCTTGCCAATTTCGGCGTGACCGGAAACGTCTTCGGAGTTCCACTCTTGTCAAACAGCTCGATCCGGTTTCCCTCGAAAGGACCGAGTGCCAGCCAGGGCATTGCGTTCAGATCAGTTCCAGCTTGTCGGCCCAGGCAATCCGGCGTCCCAACGACAAGGCGTTCTACCCGCGCCAACTCTCGGACAACAAGGGTATCATCCGGGACAGGACCGACCTTTAGCCAGCAATCGCAGCCTTCCTCGGCAAAGCGGATCGGGTCATCTCGCAACCGCCAATCGATGGTGATGTCGCGATGATCCTTCATGAACCGCGCCGCGGCCCTGATGAAAAGGCTCTGTCCGAGTGCGACCGGAGCGATGACCCTGATGGTGCCCTTAAGCTCACGATCCTCGCTGTGACGATCTTCAATCGCCTCCCACTCCCCTAGCATACGCCGGGCATCCGCCAACAGCGCGAGGCCGTCTGGCGTCAGCGTGACGTCGTGTGTCGTGCGACGGACCAGTACGGCGCCAAGTCGACTCTCCAATGCGGCAAGTTGCCTCGAAACCGACGGTTGCGATGTGCCCAGATCACGCGCGGCCCCGGAGAGCGATTGCCGTTCAGCAATACGAATGAAGGTTTCAAGAAGGGCCAGACGGTCAAAACGAGTGCTCATACGATCAACGTATAATAAACTTACTTTTCATGCTACTACCGCGTCCTGTGGTGATGGGTATGTTCCCGGCAACAGAAACGAAAGGAACCAAGACATGACCAATCACCCAGAAACGACCTTTACATTCCTGAACGGACGGAAGGTGAACCGCATCGGCTACGGTGCGATGCGCCTGACTGGCCAGCCCCGCAATTTCGGCCCCTACGCCGACTGGCAGGGCGGCATTGATCTGCTGCGCCGAGCCCGTGATCTTGGTATTGACCACATTGACACTGCCCGCGCATACGGACCTCATGAGAATGAGAAGCTGATCGCGGACGCGCTGTTAAATGAGGACGGCAGTTACGGTGATATGTTCATCGCCTCCAAAGGCGGTGTCGAAAAAAGTGCCACCAGCCTCACGCGGGATACCTCGGCCCATACGATGAAACGGCATCTCGAAGATAGTCTCGCCAGTCTCCGCACGGACAAGATCGATCTCTACTATGTTCATGCCCCGGACGGGGTCACACCGATTTCTGAGAGCGTGGCAGCACTCGAAAAAATGCGGCAGGCCGGAAAAATCGACATGATCGGGTTGTCCAACGTGTCCCGTGCACAAGTCGAGGAGGCTGTGAGGGTTGCGCCGATTGCGGCAGTCCAAAACCGTTATTCGCCCGCCGATGAGCGCGATGACGCACTGGAAGACCTGATCGACTGGCTGAACGAACAGGGCATCGCGTTTGTGCCGCATGGACCTCTGGGCGCGAACCCAATGAGACAAGGAGCAACGGTGGAACCCGTCGACGCTTTACGCACACTGTTGGCACGGGCTCCGAACGTTCTTGTCATCCCTGGAACCACGACAATCGTGCATCTGGAAGACAACGCTAACGTTTTGGCAGCCTGACATGCGCGGAGTGCTGATTACCTGGGATGCAGCATGGCCAACAATCACGGTCCTGCTGTTCGCCCTGGAAGACATGCTTGGACATTGGCCACTTGCTCTCCGGACGCTTGTTCTGACCGGGCTCATGGTCCCTGCAATGTCCCTCCTGATCGTTCCGGCTCTGTACCGGTTGCTGGATCGAACACACGCAAGCTGGCAATCAGCCGAAGAGACCAGATAAGAAAGTTGTGTATGCACTGGCCGACCATGAACGTGATTGCTGCACGGGTGCAGCTAATGTCTGTGGTGCGGGCTGCGAATTCAGCATCGAAGTCCTGTGCAGGAGGTCGGCTTTGGGCTGATGCAACGCTGGTCGGCACCTTCCAACATCAGGATAATGCGGCGCTTCCGACGTCCGTTAGGAGCCCATCTGTACCCGGTGCCGCGCTGCACACGGAGGTCTGTAACCATAAAGTTCGTGCCAGACTCCATAGGAGAGAGGCCAGCATCAGGCGCACCGTTTTTGGCAGGTTGGATTGGTAACCTGTTTGAGCCGAGGTGGCGGTATCAAACGCTGTTGTAGTAAACTCGTGTGCTGGAAACAGATCAAACAAGTTGCCGTTTTGAAGGGCCGTATCATTTAGCCAATCGGCTCACATACCTGCGTCTTGGTCCACTTGCGCGATGTGCCTCAAGGAGAGTGCAGTTGTGATGATGTGTCTGATGTGCAAAGACATGACTAGCCTTCTTCTTTGGTTGCTTCCGGTTCTTCTAATAGCGGCTCAAGTCGTGTGAGATATGTTTGTCATTCGTCCGCAACCATGTGCTGCCGAGTTGATCTTTGAAATACTCTGATCCCAAAGTCGGCCTCAACCAACGCGACGATATAGATTACCTTCGTCCTTCGTTCCGTCCTCATTCACAGTTTTGAACGCGGCAATCATGTTCCGCAGATTCTGGGCATCGGAACTCAGGGAGGTGCTGACCGCAGTTGTCTCTTCAACCATGGCAGCATTGTGCTGAGTGGTTTGGTCCATCGAGGAAACGGCTGTGATGATTTCCTGCAGCGCGGCTGCTTGTTCCTGGGCCGCATGCGTAATGGTTTCTACGAGGCTAGCGACCGAGATCTCGATATCGCAGCGAATGGCCGCTAAGCGAGTTGCGTCCGCAGCATCCCGAAAGTTCGTTCAAGGTCTGGCATGGGCCGACTGCGGCCATCAAACGCCTCGCGATGCACTCGGTTTTGCTGCAGACCTGCTGCTGCGACGCCGCAAGGCGGCCGAGAGCCCAAAGTGGTCGTTTGGATTTTAGTAGATTGAGTCTTGCACGGGCCTGAAACACATTTGTAGGGATCAATTGTCTGAGGGCTGCGATCATTGTCTGGCGATCGCGGCGGCTTTGGTTCGCATTTGCGCCGCCGCGAGGGCTTGGTTCTGGTTTTAAAGTGCACCAACAGAAGTGTTGATGATCTCCGGCCATTTTTCATTGGCGCCCGCGATAACAGACTGTGGATCTTCGCGATATTTCTCGAGGATCGCCGCGTTTACGAAGAGATACAGCTTCCCCTCGACGATGTCCGCATAGCGTACGTCGCCATCGAGTTTTTTGCCAACATAGACGCCAAAGGCACAGAACCCGCCGAATTGAGGCAGGAATTTTTGTGGGTCAGCATCGAACGTCTGTTGCGCTGCTGCTGATGCGAAGTAGTTGTCAACGCCGTCGTAAGTTGATGTATGGACGGCTTCGCCCTGCGCAGGAGCGTCACCAGCGAACATGGAAACGGGGTCTATGCCGTGCATGCCCAGTGAATTGCCGTTGAGCGTCAGACCGTTGCCGATGTTGTACTCGTCTGCCGCAAAGGTCGCCGTCGAAATGGCAACTGCGACAGAAAGTGCAGTCATGAACATTGAGAGTTTCATTCGAGTATTCCTTTAAAGGAGGGTTGTTTTAGATTTAATCGTGGGACTTACGCAGAGTTTCCGATCCGCTCAACGGCTTCGTCTGTCCACCAGACGGCATTGGCGATCATGCGGAAGTTGATGAGCGCCGCGAGGTATCCGTCACCTTCAGGAACTTTTGCGCCGGCAGTGGCATCACGCACCACGGCGACTTCGAAGCCGGTTTCAAGCAGTTCCCGCATGTGGCTTTCCACGCACAGATTGGCTGACATACCCGCAAGAATAACCTTATCGATGCCAATCTTCCGCAGCTGAAGCACGAGGTCATTTTGTTCAGGCCCGTAGACCTTGTGGGGAGAGCAAACGATGGTTTTGCCGTCGTTGATGTACTTCTTATACTGAGGCATCCAGTCGGCGCCGGAAGCTTCAAAGCCTTCGAGATCAAGCGGATCCTTGCGATCAAACATCTTGATCCCATGCATGACGCGTTCGAGCGTACCTTCGAATTTCCACTTATGATCCTGCGGGTAATAGTAGTGGGGAGAAATGACGACTGGCATGTTCGCGCCCTTGGCTGCTATGAACAGACGCTCAAGATTATCTACAACTCCTTGCTCGGAGACGCTTTCTCCTACAACACCCCAAGCCACACCGTCGGGATCAAGGAAGTCGACTTGCGGATCCACAACCACGAGCGCGGTTCTTTGAGGATCGATGTCCATGTCCATGTCTGGAAGGGCGGGGTTGTCTGGGTCGGCGTAGGTAGCTTTTGCTTCGTCAGTCGCAGCATGCGCCGCACCGCCGGCAATGGTTGCTGCCCCAGCGGCACCCGCTGCTGCAACACCCGCCAACATATGGCGGCGCGCAAGATCGACGCCTTCATCAGAGTGTCCGCATCCGCAAATGTGTTTGTTGTTCTTAGCCATGGTCTTTCCTTTCTTTCAATCATCGCGTCATGAGCCGTGTTCGCTTCGGCAAGCCGGGTCTGTTCGCAGCCCTGGCATGCTGCGTCTTCAACGGATCTTTTCCGCTTTCTCATTGGAGTGAGCCCACCGATGGTGGATTCGGCTTCATTGTCATCAGACAATTTATGTATTGTATGCATTCAATCACGTGTCAATGAAAAATTGAATGCTTGCAATTTCAGCTGCTTTTCTTCAGTGTTATAGAGCAGGTAACGATCGCAGGGTGATAAGAGGGATCGATGAAGAAATTGGATTGGCTGCCTGAGCTGCGCGATTCCGGTCAGCCGAAATACATCGAACTGGCGACTTCAATCGGGGACGACATTTCAACCGGTCGTCTCCAGCCAGGAGATCGCTTGCCGCCCCAACGTAAAGTCGCCAAAGCTATGGGTGTGGATATATCTTTGATAGCAAGGGCATATTCGGAAGCTATCAGGCGCGGATATGTCGAAAGCCATGTGGGAAGAGGCACGTTCGTTCGCGATCAAGAGCCGGATCAGAGAGGTCCGGATCCACGCCGGACGCTTGAAGAAGACCCTCGCATGAACATGCCGCCAGAAATCGAAGATCCGGCGCTGATCAAACGAATGCAAAACGGATTCGAAAATGTTGCTTCGAATGTGGTTTCTTTGCTGAGGTATCAATCTTCGACAGGCGGCTCCAAAGATCGCGAAATATCTTTAGATTGGATGCAGTCAAAAGGACACCTGGTTTCTGCGGATAATCTCACGGTTACGCCTGGTGCCCACGCCGCTATTCATGCTGCTCTAACGGTTGAGGCACAGACAGAGTCTGTCGTCTTGTGCGAGCCTGTCACATATCCTGGCATTCGTGCAATTGCGTCGCGTCTTTCTCTTAAACTTTTGCCGCTGGCGGAGGATGAACACGGTATTACGCCAGATTCTCTGGAAGAAGCCGCCTCGAAGCATCAGAATGCAGTTCTCTACCTGAACCCCACGTTACGGAATCCAACGACTCATACCATTCCGGCCGACAGGCGTGCGGAGATTGCTGCTGTTTTGCAGTCTAAAGCCATGCCACTCATCGAAGACGACGCTTATGGCCTCATCGCCAAAGATGTACCGCCCCCGATTTCGGATCACGTACCTGATCTGGCCTGGCATATTTTGGGTGTTTCGAAGGCATTCGGGGCAGGGCTGCGGCTGGCCTATGCAAAAGCACCGGATCGCGAAAAACTTTCTGACTTTGTGCAAACTATTCGGACCGTGAGCGTAATGACATCGCCGCTCAATCTGGCCTTACTCAGCACCTGGATCGAAGAAGGAACAGCGGATGACATTTTAGCGGAGGTCAGAGGCTCGGCGCGACGTCGACAAGAGATGGCTTCTCGCGTCTTGAAGGGTTTCGACTTCGAAGCAAAAGACGAGGCGTTCAATATATGGCTGCAGGCGCCTGAGGGATTGAGCCGCGCAGAAATCCTAACAAGGGTTACGGGCGGGCCGCTGGCCATAGTGCCGAGCGACATTTTTACTGTAGGCAGTTCGCCGGAGGAAAGGCTGCGTGTTTGTTTGGGCGGCCCCGTGACTGAGGGTGCGCTTGAAGAGGGGTTGCTCAGTCTTCGCGCGGCTCTTCGACAAAGCGAATGGGCAGGTTAGACCGTCCCATCAAAGAATGCGGCAAGCCCCTAATTGTCATCAACGGGTATTCGTTTGGAGCGCCGACATTGACATCAAATGCGCTGATAAGGCCCAATATGCGAAGCAGATGTTCCATAGCTATGTGGCGTACTTCCACTTTGAACCAATATTACCGGATGCGTCAGGATGCATAGATACCCGCCTTTTTTCTCTCTACCTAGCGCGTAGACGGCTCATCGTGACAGGCGTGATCCCCAAAAAAGATGCTATCAACGAATGAGTGAAAATTTCTTCGTAGCTGGGGAATGCTTGGCGGAACCAGTTCAGCCGCTCCGCCCCGCCAAAAGCGGCGAGACACCATTCGCGCTCCGCCTTTTCACTCAATGCGTCTCGTAGAATACCATTTGCCCAGTTTCGGATCGGTTCAGATTCGATCATCAGATTTGTAAGCCGATCAGTATCGATCCAATAAAGCGTAGCCTCTTTGGTTGCCTGGATGGACACAAGGGACACTCCATCCCGCGTTCGCGCGACATTCGGCGTGACAACGCAAGGACCTACATGGAGCCCAACGCATATCTCCTTGCCTTCTTGGTCACAAATGCTGCTGGCTAGGCACCCATCCAAGAGAATGAACTCATCTGATCCAGGTTGTCCTTGGTGGGCAAGGCGCGCCCCTGTGTTCAAACGCTTTCTTCTCCAATGAGACGCAAAACCGTCTGCCACACTCAAATCAGACAGGTCAGGTGACTTTGCGAGAAATTTCCGTAGATCCATCTTGATATGCCTTATCAAATGATAATGCGTGTAGCTTCACTCAAGGACAACTTGGCACAGATCAAGGAGGTCCCAAATGATTCACACATTTTTTTCAAGGTATATCGGATTTGCTGCCTTTGGCTGCGGGTTGATCGCTACAGTAATCTACGTGCTGATGATCAGCGTCACACTTGCCCACATTGAAGCTGTCTCGGGGCAGGTCCCATTCGACATGCGCCCGCTCGGCTATCGTCCCAAAGACGCCGCGACTCTTCTTGAAACCTTGGGTGCGGAGGGGCGCGAGTACTATCTCCGTTACCAGATCTCTCTGGATACAATTTACCCGGCTATGCTCGCGCTGACTTTGACAGCCACGTTAAGCTGGTTTGGGCGACGTATACCCGGCACTAAGCTAGTTCGCTTTGGCATAGTTCTATCGGTTGGCTCTGCCTTGTTCGATTACTTCGAAAACCTTGCAATCGCTGCCATGATTTGGAGTTGGCCAGAGGTATCAATTGCATTGGTGTATGCCGCCAGTACAGCCACAATTGCCAAAACGGCCCTAACAACTTTGGCTGTACTACTTGCGCTTCTGACCGGGTTTCTATGGTTGCGTCTTCCCAAAGCGGACGTTTGTCCTTAGGCGGACAATGGCGGCAAGCTCCCGCAGACTGTTGGTCCGCTTGGGATGAGATTTTGCGATTGCGGCGAATGGCTGGTTCGACGGGCCGCACCGCAGCATCTAGATCGGCCGGTGAACGTCAGCTTGGGGCCAAAAGTGACCTGATGTTGGCGCCCTGTGCACTGGTCTGCGGCCGCAGCATCCAGAACTCCGGAATTTTCGACGAACGGCCTGGCCAGTTTGGAGGGCAGTGCGGTTTCAATCTGACACAATAATCACCGGTTAGTTTGCCTAAAAATTGACCACTTAACAGCGTGAGATGGTCAGATCGTTAAAACGGGTTGTCTGCCACCGCTTGACCCTTACCCTAGCATTATGAGCAAGAAGCAAATTTTCTTCGATGAAATGGGGGGCGCGGCCGCCCCCCGCCTGCCGTACCAGAGCTATAAACGTTGGTTCAATAACCAGGATGCTGAACGCCTTGCTCAGAAATCGTCAGAGGCGGAACATTTCTTTCGGCGAACCGGGATTACCTTCAACGTTTACGGACAGGCCGACGCCGAAGAAAGGTTGATCCCTTTCGATCTTGTACCGCGCATCCTTTCACAGAAGGAATGGAGCACGCTGGAGCGTGGGGTCCAGCAACGCGTGCGCGCGATGAACGCGTTTCTTCACGACATCTACCACCGGCAGGAAATCTTTCGCGCGGGCGTCGTACCAACAAGCCTTTTAGCCAGTAACGACGCTTTCCTGCCTGAGATGATTGATTTCACTCCCCCGGGCGGGGTCTACACTCACATCGTCGGGACCGACATCGTACGTACTGGTGAAGATGATTTCTTCGTGCTTGAGGATAATGCGCGGACGCCATCCGGCGTGAGTTACATGCTCGAGAACCGCGAAACGATGCTGCAGATGTTTCCTGAACTTTTCAGCCAGATCAAAGTACAGCGTGTCAGCGACTATCCCAAGAACCTCCGCGCGTCTCTCGAAGCCTCGGCCCCGCGCAATTGCGAAGGGCGTCCTTTCGTTGTTGTGTTGACCCCGGGGATCCATAACTCCGCCTACTATGAACACAGCTTCCTCGCCGATCAGATGGGGGTCGAACTGGTCGAAGGCCACGACCTGCGCATTGAGAACGGGCGCATCGTGGTCCGCACCACCCGCGGGTATCGCAACGTTGACGTGATATATCGTCGGGTGGATGACGACTTTCTTGATCCGCTGACGTTCAATCCTCAGTCGATGCTGGGTGTTCCTGGAATCATGGACGTCTATCGGGCAGGCAATATCACCATCGCCAATGCGCCTGGAACCGGTGTGGCAGATGACAAGGCAATATACAGTTATATGCCTGATATCGTTGAGTTCTATACGGGAGAGCGTGCAATCCTGAAGAACGTGGAAACCTACCGCTGTTCTGAACCTGACAGCCTTGCGTACGTGCTTGAGAACCTTGCCGATCTTGTCGTGAAAGAGGTCCACGGCTCAGGCGGATATGGTATGCTGGTCGGCCCTGCTGCTTCCAGGGCGGAGATTGAGGCATTCCGCGCGAAGCTTTCGGCAAAACCTGCGAATTACATCGCACAACCCACCCTGAGCCTCTCGACTGTACCGATTTTCACCGAAAAGGGTCTTGCGCCGCGGCACGTCGATCTGCGCCCTTTTGCGCTTGTATCACCCAACGAGATCAACATCGCACCGGGCGGTTTAACCCGCGTAGCCCTTACTGAAGGCAGTCTTGTTGTGAATTCGAGCCAGGGCGGCGGCACGAAAGACACCTGGGTCCTAGAGAACTGATATGCTGGGAAAAACTGCAGGTGGTCTTTACTGGATGTTGCGCGGGTTAGAGCGGGCCGAGAATACGGCGCGCCTGATCGAAGCGGGCTTCCGGATTGCCCTGACCCGGTCCACTGATCCTGCCACCGACTGGAGATCAGTTATCGTTTCATCCTCGCAGCAGGTAGCCTTTGAGGCCCGGCATGAAGGGTACACCAGCCAGAACGTCAGTGACTTTCTGTTGCGGGAACCGACCAATCCAAGTTCTGTTCTTTCGATGATTAAAGCCGCAAGGGACAATGCCCGCCTTGTCCGTACCGCACTAACGACCGAGGTCTGGGTGGCGGTGAATGAAACGTGGATGATTTTAACCGAACGCCTCAGGACACCCGTACCGGATGCGGAACTGCCGCAGGCGCTCGAGGTTATTCGTCAGCAATCCGCGCTGGTCCGGGGCGCGCTGCATGGAACGATGCTCCGGAATGATATCTATAACTTCTGCCGTCTCGGCACCTTCATCGAGCGCGCCGACAGCACAGCGCGGATCATTGACGTAAAGTACCATGCCTTGTTGCCGTCACCGTCTTTCGTGGGCAGCAAACTCGATAATGTGCAATGGGAGATGGTCCTGCGTTCCGTCTCGGCACACCGTTCGTTCCGTCACGCGGTGCAGGATGATTTCAATGCGTCAAGCATCACCGAGTTCCTGATCCTTGATCCCCGTTTTCCAAGGTCGCTCGCCTTTTGCGCCAAGCAGATCACTTCGAACCTGCAAGAACTTCAGGAAGAATACGGTGGGGACAGCCAAAGCCTCGATGCCGCGCAGTCCCTGCAGGCGCGGATCAGGGGGCGCGATATAAATACGATCTTCGAAGAAGGCCTGCATGAATACATTACGCAGACGCTTGTCGACATCGCGGCACTCGGCACACAGATCGAGACGCAGTACAGGTTTATCAGCTGAATGCTTATCAAAGTCGCCCATCGCACCGAGTACAGTTTTGAAGGCCCAGTTCAATACGCGCTGCAGCGCGTTCGGCTCCAGCCCGGAAATTCCCCTCTCCAGACAGTGCTGTCATGGGACATGAGGATCGAAGGAGGCGGCCTTGAGGTTGAATATGATGATCATCACGGCAACCACGTTGGTTTAATATGTTCGGATGAAAACGTGCAGGTCCTGTCCGTGGTGGTGGAAGGTGAGGTGCAGACCCATGATCTGTCGGGTGTTTTGGGCCAGGTCTACGGCCGGGCGCCGCTGTGGTATTTCAAACGGCCAACGCCGCAGACAGAGGCTGGACCGCTTATCACTGAACTGGCCCGGACCCTCGATACGCGTGGCAGTGCGCTGGACAGGTTGCACGCCCTCTCCCGCGCAATCCTGGAACGGGTTCCTTATGCGCTGAACGTGACGCACGCCGAAACCAGGGCCGAAGAAGCGGTGGCGCAGAAGAGTGGCGTCTGTCAGGACCACGCCAACATCTTTATCGCCGCCGCCCGCACCCTTGGTTACCCGGTCCGCTACGTCAGTGGATATCTGTTCATGGACGACCGGATCGATCAGGAAGCCAGCCATGCCTGGGCCGAGGCCCATGTCGACGATCTTGGCTGGGTTGGCTTCGACGTCTCAAACGGCATCTCGCCCGATGAACGCTATGTGCGGCTTGCAATTGGGCGCGACGCTCATGACGCGGCACCTGTTTCCGGCCTCCGCATGGGAAGTGGGGGCGAGGGCCTTGTTGTTTCTTTGCAAGTGCAACAGTAAAGAAACCGACCACCTAATGCAGGATGACCCGTTATGACCTATTGCGTTGGTTTGCGTCTTGATCGCGGCCTTGTTTTCATGTCCGACACACGAACAAACGCGGGCGTGGATAATTTTGCGTCTGCCCGGAAGATGTTCAACTTCAGCGTGCCGGGTGAACGCAACATCACCATTATGACCGCAGGAAACCTGGCGACGACCCAGGCTATGATCAGCCTGCTTCGGGAAAGAACCGAAGCGGTAGATGATCGTGATCCGAGTATCCTGAGCCAGCCTACCATGTTTCAGGTGGCGCGACTGGTTGGGTCAACCCTGCGGGAAGTCATATCATACAGCAGTCCCAACGGTCAGGAATCAGCGGACGCGTTCAGTGCCTCAGTCATCGTCGGCGGGCAGATCAAAGGTGGCAAACCGACGGTCTTTCTCGTCTATCCTGAAGGAAATTTCATTGAGGTTTCCGAAGATACGCCTTTCTTCCAGATCGGTGAAACGAAGTACGGCAAACCAATCCTGGTACGGGCCTATGAGCCTGATCTTGCCTTCGGCGACGCACTCAAGCTCTTGCTGGTTTCCTTTGATTCAACCGTGAAATCAAATCTCTCCGTCGGGCCACCCTTTGATGTGCTGGTCTACACAGGAGACAGCTTTGCGCCGACCGAAATCATACGGATCGAAAGTGGTGATCCGATATATCAGGCTATCTCGTCAGGTTGGGGAGAAGCTTTGAAATCAGCTTTGGACCAGTTACCGGGCTACATACCGTAGGCTCCATTTATCGTCCTGTCGTAACTGCCGCAGATACCACCGCCCATAGTTGCTATGGGCGAAAACTCAGATCGAGCTGTCAGTAAGGGAAGTTGAAGTCCTAACACCTTGAGCCGAAAGGCAGATATGCAGGCTCCGCCTTCAGAAACCGAGCTTGGAACCCAATTTTGGCTTCAGGCCACCGCTGATAAGCTATCGCGCCTCGCAACCGCAGATGCTGTGCTGCCGCAGAGGGCGTCCAAGCCCCTTTGCCACGGATGCTTCAAATGGCGCGAATGCCGCTGTTGAGGGCTCTAGGATTTCACGTCGTTTGCAAATCGGGCAGCGTTCTCTTTCGCAAATGCACCCGCATCAGCCCCCGCATGCCAAAACTGCGGATTAGCTTTCGGAATTGTGAGTGCCTTTTGCACGGCTGGCCGCGCGTCGATCCGGTCAAACCATTTCTGCAAATTGGGCAGGCCATCTATACTTGCCCGCGCCCAGACATAGGCCCGTGCCCAAGGATAGGTCATCATATCCGCTATCGTGTATTCGTTTGCCGCGAGCCAATCGCGACCATCAAGATGAGTGTCCAGAACTTCAAGCAATCGACGGGACACGTTGACGTACCGCTTGATCGAAAACGGCTCCTCATGTCCATTTGGTGCAGCGATATGTTGAAAGTACATCGCCTGTCCCATCATGGGGCCCACGTGCCCAACCTGAAAGAACATCCATTGCATAACTTCCGAGCGTTTGAGCGGGTCTTCCGGAAGGAATTTTCTGTATTTTTCTGCCAGGTGCCAAAGAATGGCGCCGCTTTCGAAGACTGCGCGATGCTCGTCAGCGTCAACGATTGTCGGAATTTTTCCGTTCGGATTCAACCTTATGTAGTCAGGTGCTTTTTGCTCCTGCTTTGAGAAATCCACGGTGGTCAGGTCGTAGGGTACGCCAGCCTCCTCCAGAAAAATCACCGGCTTGTATCCGTTCATCGTGGCAGCGGTGTAGAGGTGAATTGCAGGTTGGGTCATCGTCATTCTCCGATCAGTGGCCGTATCCAAAAGGATTTGACCAAACTGAGGACAAAGCGAAGAAAATCAACTAGTATACTTTTCGTAACCTACTCCCGTGAGATGGAGAAGTGAATGGAAGCGCGCATCAGTCGGGATCATCGCGGCCGCAAAAGTGTTGAGGACGCCTGCGCAAGTCCATGCGCAATAGAACGTGGAATGCGGATCATCGGAGGGAAATGGACCGGCTCGATTCTCTGGCATCTGAAAGACGGCCCGGTGCGCTTCAACGACCTGTCGCGGATGATCAGCGGCGCCAGCAAAAAGATGATCACAGAAAGACTTCGTCAACTGGAGTCACAAGGATTAGTCTGCCGGGAAGTCACCGAAACCAAGCCGCTATCTGTCTCCTATGAAGTGACGGATCTTGGGAAAACTGCGCTTGGTTTTCTCGATCAGCTTCGCAGGTGGAGCGAGAGTCTCCCCACCAAATAATGGCCGTTCAAAGAACTGATCTGATTTGGTGTCGACCCAAAACGGATTTTTGTTTCGCCAGGACGATGGCCTTGGTCGCCCCGCGAAGCAGACTTTCACCGTCGCAAACAGGTTGCCTGGTTGTGAAACGGCATGCAAAATTGACCCCCATTGAGGGGTGATCGGCGTCCAAAAGTGACCCCCCTGTCAATTCTGTTCAGATGCTTCTCAAAGGGTTTTGGGGAGCAGATTGGGGATGTTGGTCGTGGAAACGATTGCGAAGATCAGGCGTGCGTTTTTTGTTGAGGACAAGTCTATCAAGCAGATTTGCCGCGACCTTCGGCTATCGCGGAATACGGTGCGGAAAGTTGTTCGATCCGGCGATACCGAGTTCAGCTATGACCGATCTGTTCAGCCGCGTCCGAAGATCGACCCTTGGCGTGACCAGCTTGACGGGATGCTTGAAGCCAACGCAGGCAAACCCAAGCGTGAGCGGTTGACGCTTGTCCGTGTGTACGATGAGCTGCGCAATCTCGGCTACGATGGCAGCTATGATGCTGTGCGCTGGTACGCGGCAATTGGTCGCGAGAGACACAGGAAGCGTCAGCGGCCTCCTATGTGCCGCTGAGCTTCGATCCGGGCGAAGCCTATCAGTTCGACTGGAGCCATGAAGTTGTTCTGATCGACGGCGTCAGGACGACCGTGAAGGTCGCGCATGTGCGCCTCAGCCATAGCCGGATGCCGTTCGTGCGTGCCTATCCGCGTGAGACCCAAGAGATGGTGTTTGACGCGCACGACCAAGCGTTTGCCTTCTTCGGCGGAGCCTGTGCGCGCGGCATCTATGACAACATGAAGACGGCGGTGGATACGATCTTCGTCGGCAAGGATCGTGCCTACAATCGTCGCTTCCATCAGATGTGTGGCCACTATCTCGTGGAACCGGTGGCCTGTACTCCATCCTCTGGATGGGAGAAGGGGCAAGTTGAGAACCAGGTCGGCGTGATCCGCCGCCGGTTCTTTGTGCCGCGGCCAAAGTTCAAATCCTACGCCGAGTTGAATGCATGGCTCGAAGATCGCTGCGTCGCCTTTGCCATGGCAAACAAACATCCCGAGATGCGCGACAGGACCATCTGGGAAGTGTTCGAAGAAGAGCGCTCCAGCTTGGTGCCATACGTTGGTCCGTTTGACGGATTCCACGCGGTTCCGGCCTCTGTTTCCAAAACCTGCCTCGTGCGGTTTGACAACAACCGCTACTCCGTTGACGCCCGCACGGTCGGTCGCCCCGTGGAGATCCGGGCCTACGCTGACCGGCTGGAATGCTGGCAGGATGGCAAGATCGTTGGCCAGCATGAACGTGCCTTCGGTCGCGGTAAAACGATCTATGATCCGTTGCATTATTTACCGGTGCTCACGCGCAAACCGGGCGCATTGCGCAACGGCGCACCGATTAAGGGGTGGGAGCTGCCCATTGCCATAAGACGCGTGCGCAAAAAGCTGGAGCGACAGCCGGGCGGTGACCGCCAAATGGTCGATATCCTCGGAGCCATCTTGACCGATGGCCTGGAGGCCGTCGAAGCCGCCTGTGCAGCGGCGCTGTCGCACAATGTCCATTCTGCTGGTGTCGTTCTGAACATCCTGGCGCGCCACCGGGAACCACCACCACCCCTGACAATCACCACCCCGGACGCGCTGAAGCTGGCTTGCGAACCTGAAGCCAACTGCGATCGGTATGACAGCCTGAGGAGACCACAGAATGGAACGGACACAGGTTCTCGACGCCATGGGCCAGCTCAAGCTCTACGGCATGCGGACGGCCTACGACGAGATCATCACGACGGCCGTCAAGCGGACGGTCGCCGCGAATGCAGCCACATCTTCAAAAATGATTGAAAGCCGCCTTTCAGATCAGAGTTTTTACCCAGTCGTTTAGTTCCTTGAATGAGATAGAAAAGTCTCTCGCTTCATCCGGACCGCCTTTGTGTATTGGGGCCTGTCCGTCGGCGGCCTGGTCGGAGTTCATCTATTCAGCCTTTTGTTTCACTACGTCATCTTAGGAAGCGGAGGCACTAAGGTTCAGCGTCTTTGGGTGGTGATGCTAACCGGCGTAGTTGCCATCGGGTTTTCTGCATTCGGCGACGGCACAGACGGTTTCTCTAATCGGATCACCAATCCGCCGGATATGGTACAAGCTATTGCCTACGCTCATTCGGCTCTGATCGTCGCGTTCTTCATATGGCTGCGATCAGATACAAACATACCGCCTGAGGGGTCGCCAACATTGTCGGCCGCGCTGTAGACGTGGTCTTTGTCATACCGATGATTCTCTTCGGGCTTCGAACCCTTGCGGGAAACGCACACAGCGTTGCGTTTCCCTCCCAAACCGCTCTTGCCCTTGTGTTCTGTTGATACGCGAAGGCAGGTGACGACTCTCAAAGCGCGGGCCTCTCAATCCCGGGGTGTACAAAAAACTCTACGTCCGTAACGTTCCTGTATACGTGCGCAATTGCGTAAATATGAATTTGTGCGTTTGCGGCTTCGCATAATTGCGATATGCATTGCCTAATGAAGTGGATGGAAAGTCAGAACAGATGGCGACGCGGTTTTTTTCGCCTTTGGCTGTTCTTGTCGGCGTTATGGTTAGTTTTCATTTTGCCAAGAGTATTTTTTCATTCTGATTTCACTGGCGCGGCGGACTTCAACCCGCCACCCCCAAGGACATTTTTTCAGGTGTTATGGGATGTTGTCCTGGCCGGATTCATCCCGCCAATGGCGGTTCTTGGACTGGTCTCAGGCGCGATCTGGGTTGTGATGGGTTTTAGAGGGAGCCAGAATTGATAACGCCCCTCATCGCCGCTCAGAAAGGCGGGGCCGGGAAAACCACCTTGGCCTACGACCTGTCCGTGGCCGCCACACGCGATGCGGCCAGGGCACAAATCGACCTCTGCATAGCAGACACGCCATCGGCGGCCCCGGAATGGCTATCTGAACCGCTTGGCGCGGCTGCCCTGGTGTTGAACCCGGTTCGACCGTCACCTGACGATGTGTGGGCCGTGGGCACGACCGTGGCCGCCGTGAATGCCGCGAAGGTGCCTGTCGCCTTTGCCCTGTCTCAAACGCCGCGTGCGCGGACCACAGAAGAAGAGGCCCGCGTCCCAGCACAACATGGCAGGGTCGCCCCGGTGAATATCGCTCAACGTGTCGCCTGTGCCGAGACCGGGCGTGACGGACCAGGGGGTATCTGAGCCAACCGACGACAAGGCGGTGGCGGAGATTGCCGCTGTATGGAATTACGTGAAAGGAAGTCTGAATGGCTAAGAAGCCCGCAGCCCTCGATGGCCTGCTGAACACCGAAAACCGCCCAACCGATACGGGTATACCGCAACGCGGGGCAGGGCAGGGCGCGGCCAGGGAAAAGAAACCGGTAAAGCGGCCGGGCGAAAAACGGCTGACGCTTGCCCTTGATGGCGAAACCTATAAACGTCTGAGGCTTCACGCCGCCGAAACAGACCAAACGCACCAGGCGATACTGGAAGTCGCCCTTGCGGAATACCTTAAGCGCGCAAATGCGTAGTTACGATATTTGTTGAATCTTGATGTTTTATCCACTCTTTCCGCGTCGGGTATAGAAGGCTTTAACTACTAATGGTTTTTTCCGCCCCTGTTTTTCTTTGGCTGTTTCTTCCTGCTGCTCTGGCTGTCTATTTTCTGTCAGGACGCACGACGCGCAATGGTATTCTGCTCGCGGCAAGCCTGTTTTTCTATGCATGGGGCGAGGACGAATATGTTCTCATCCTGATCGGATCGATTCTGATGAACTATGCCGCGGGCCGCTGGATTGCACCCGCACAGGGACGGATGCGTCTGATCGCGCTCTGGGCAGGGATTGTGGGTAACCTGCTGCTGTTAGCATACTTCAAGTATACGGGTTTTCTGCTCGGAAACCTGAATGTCGCTCACGCTCAGGAGATCGCTCCGGCCCTTCCGATAGGTATCTCATTTTTTACGTTCCAGGCACTGTCGTATCTTGTTGATCTCTACTTCCGCCGTGTCGCAATGCAGCGCAATCCATTCGACCTGGCCCTGTATATTTCACTCTTCCCCCAGCTCATTGCAGGGCCCATTGTCCGCTATGCCGAGGTCGAAACCGCGCTCAAGGACCGAAGCACTGATCGCGGCGATTTTTCGATTGGGATGGAGCGCTTCGTGCGCGGATTGGCCAAGAAAACGCTCATTGCAGATCCTATGGGGCTGGTCGCCGATCAAATCTATGCCATACCAGCCGGAGGCCTGACGCCAGAGACCGCCTGGGCCGGGGCCATCGCGTACTCGCTGCAGCTCTATTTCGACTTTTCGGCGTATTCCGACATGGCCATTGGATTGGGACGTATCCTTGGCTTCCGCTTTCCCGAAAACTTCAACTATCCCTATGCCTCAACCTCAGTCACCGAGTTCTGGCGGCGCTGGCATATGACGCTGTCGCGTTGGTTCCGTGATTATCTGTACATTCCACTCGGCGGGAACAGAAAGGGTGCAGCTCGAACTTATATGAACTTGCTGCTGGTTTTTCTGGCCACCGGGCTCTGGCACGGGGCGGCGTGGACGTTTGTGGCCTGGGGGCTTTGGCACGGGATGTTCCTGATCCTTGAACGGCTGGGCCTGGCAAGAATACTCGGCGCATTGCCGCGTGCGGTGAACCACGCTTATCTGCTTGTGGTGGTTATCACGGGCTGGGTTCTGTTCCGGGCCGGCAGTTTTGAGCAAGCGTTGGAATTCTATTACTCCATGTTCCTGTTCAGGAGTGGGCCGGAAGCTGTTTTCCATCCGCTGACAAGGTATCTTGATGCCTATGCCATCGCCGTAGCAGCAGTCGCCATACCTGTTTCCGTCGGGTTACGTCCATGGCTGGAACGCCGCTTCCCGCTGGGAATCATGGCTTCCGAGGTCCGGTTCTGGGCACTGTTCGGGCTGGCAATCTTGTCGGTCGGTGCTGCGTCCTATAGCCCGTTTATTTATTTCAGGTTCTAACTCATGTCGCCTCCTTCCTTCATATCCGCCATTTTCGCGCTTGTAATCCTTGCTGGCCTTGGCTTTGTGACATTGTTCGACATGACCAACGGCCCGGGCACCACACGCCAGGAACGGATCGCTCCGACACCAGCCCCAGCCCGATCAGCAAAGGACATGGCCCGGCTTTTTTCCGAGGTGCGGTTCTACGTTGCCAACCGCTACGCCATGAAGGACCATTTCGTTACCTGGAACAGTCAGGTGAAGATCGGGCTGTTTGGACATAGCCCTGCACCAAATGTGGTCTTCGGACGGGATGGGTTCTTATTCCTCAACACGGTAGCCCCAATCGCCATGGCGCAGGGACAGGGCAGACTGACCGCAGAAGATGCGTCAGCCTGGCGGGATCACTTTGAGACCGCGCAGACTGCTTTCGAAGCGCGGGGGATCAAATATGCCTTCGTGATGGGTCCGAATAAGCATTCGATCTATCCTGAATACCTACCGCTTTGGGTGGACCCGGTCCCGCCGGATCGGACAAGGACAGCCGATATAGTACAGGCTGTTGACGGTGTGTCTCCAGCCCCATTCGACAGCCGTACGGTACTGCAGCAGGCCCGAGCCAGTGACCCCGGGCGCCTGCTCTATCATCCCACAGATACGCATTGGACGGAGTGGGGAGCCGCAATCGTTATGGATCGGGCGCTCGGCGCGCTTGGCATCCCGTCCGAACGCCCTGTAGTTGTGGAGGCCAGCCTGCCTCGCAGCGGCGATATGGCCCGGATGATCGGCCAGCAGGATATCCGCCCTGCCAGCGCCCCCGTATTGACGGCCAGATATGCCTGCACTGATGGCAGCGGAAAACCTTTCGAGATCACGACCATTGATCCTCTGACCCCAGGTCGCCTGACTTGTGGTGCCCCTCAGGGGCGACCCGAACGGATCGTCGTTTTCCATGACTCTTTCGGAATACCCGCAATTCCTTACTTGTCGGGTCGCTTTCAGAAGGTCGAATTCATCAGGACTGATAAGGCCGATCCTGCGCGCGCTGAAGAGTTGGGGGCTGATATCGTTCTGCAGATCACTGTCGAGCGGAAGTTCTGGTCACGGCAGCCGTCAGACTTCCTGTCCACAAAGGGTGGTGACAGATGATGAGCACACTTATCCGGGCCATACTCGCTGCCGCCGTCTGTTTCGTCGCAGGAGTCGGTGTTACCCTCGCCTTGATGCCTGAGAAACGCCCGGCTTCTTTGGCTTGTCGTCCTTCTGCACCTCAAGCGCTTGCCACCAAAGAACCCATTCTGGTCCTCGGCAATAGCCTGGCTTTCGACTCTGACTGGCAAATTGACGGGAAACAGACTGTGAATTGCGCGCGTCAGGGTCTGACGGTCGCCGCGGCTCTGCCCCTGATTGATGAATTACCTGATATCGCGCCAAAGTCCGTCGTGTTGGTTTTTGGTACAGTGGAGTTAGTTCGGGACACTGCCGATCCTGAGGTCTTCCGCTCCAGCCTAGTCAAGCTCGTCGAAAGTCTCAATGCAAAATATGATCCCGCTGATATCGTCGTTTTAGGCGTGCCGGCCACAGGCGAAGACTGGTCCTATGATCTGGCCGATGCCAAGGCTCTTAACAGAGTCATCGCTGAAATTGATGATGTTTCCATGCTCTCACTCGACACGGTTTTGGCCCAACAGGGCAGTGCGGCCCACTACGATGGGGTGCATTTGACCCCTTCAATGTATCCCTCAATCTGGGCAGCACTGGAAACACATCTCGCCATTGATCATGCAGGCGACTGACTGCTTCTGACCTTTCCTGCATTTAGAAAAGGGGCGAATGGGGTTCCTTTGGCTTCGGCGCACAAGGTTTGATCTGTCATTGAACAGACACTGCCTGACATCAAAGCAAAAAAGTGGCTGGCGGTTATCGACGTCCCCGCGGTTGCTATGGCGTCAGTCAGCGCTGCTCTGTGTCCTGTGGGATGTCCTGATGGGGATCATGAACCCGGAGAGCAGCAGAAGGAAAGTCAGGCCTGCGGAGTGGAACTGTTTTGTTTCAGGACGCCTGTTATCAGTTCGGCATACTGTAACGTGCAATCCT
This sequence comes from Roseobacter phycocola, assembly GCF_042055075.2. Lineage (GTDB taxonomy): Bacteria > Pseudomonadota > Alphaproteobacteria > Rhodobacterales > Rhodobacteraceae > Roseobacter. Next base: position 100,426 of record NZ_CP194010.1, read on the forward strand.
GGATATTCTCACTGACAGCAAGGCCGGACCGGGCCAGCATCTTTGCTTCGTCGCCCTGCAGAAGGCGTGCGACCGTCGGACCAAGCTGCGCGCTGTCCCCGACCTGAATGGCCGCACCCGCCTGCTCCAGGGACCTGTAGGCGTCAGAAAAATTCCTGACGTGAGGGCCAAAAACAAGCGCGGTTTCAAAACAGATGGGTTCGTAAGGGTTGTGCCCGCCTTCCTGGCCGATTGACCCGCCCAGAAAAGTGACGGGACACAGTGTGAAGAACACACCCAGCTCACCCAGTGTGTCTGCGATGTAGATCTGTGTTCCGCCCGTAATGTCCTCACCCGGACTGCGCAGTGCTGTGGTCAAGGACCGCGACTGCGCCAGTTTCTGCAAGGGCACCCCCCTGTTCGGATGGCGTGGGGCCATGATCAGCAAAGCTTCGGGGAAGGCCTCAAGCACAGCTTCATGTGCAGCGAGGACAGCCTCCTCATCTGCCGGATGGGTCGACGCGGCCAGCCACACCGGACGCCGACCAACGGCATGTGATAAGGCCGCCAGTGTCTCCTGCGAAAAAGAGAGCTTTGGCTGGGCCACCCTGAGATCCGGCAATACGTGGATTCGATCCGAAGACAGACCCAGCGCGGCCATGCCTCCGGCAACTGTTTCGGACCGGCAGGTCACAAGAGCAAAAGGGGCGAGCAGCCAGGCGAATACGGCCGGAAACCGGGTGCGCGTGCGCGAGTCCCTTGCGTTCAGCAGGATCCGGGGCACGCCGCGTCTGTGGAGCCCGGCAAGCAACCGGGGCCAAAGATCGCCTTCGAGGAAAACAGCGGCAGAGACAGGCCACCCGTTCAGAAAACGCTCGACCGCGCCAGGTGTGTCAATTGGGGCAAACCGGTGGATCACACCGGGCATTTTTCGCGCCACCCAGTCGGCACCCGTAGCCGTTGTGGTGGTGACCAGAATTCTGACGTTCTCCGATCTGGTCAGATGTTCTGCCAGCTGAGAGATCTGCATGACCTCCCCCAGACTTGCGGCATGAAACCAGACAATTTTTTCCCGGTTCTCATTTTCAGGCAAACCGTTGTGGCCCAGACGTTCAGGGAAACGTGCCGGGTCGGCCCCCATGCGACGGTGCAATGCCCAGGACAAACCGGTGATGGGGAGGGCAAGACACCGCGTCAGCAGCATCCAGACACTCAGGAGCAATGGGGTGCGTTCCGGGACCATATCGTTATGAACAAAGTCTCTTTGCTGTTGGTGTGGCTCATCCACTGTGGTCAGGAACCAGGGCGGAAAATACACTTTCATTGATCTTTGAACAGCGAATAATGGTTTAGGTCTGCTTGTGGGGCGACCCGGATCAGCCTATTTGACGGGCACAGTCCTCTTTGTCGCGCGTTGTCGGAGCAGTTGGAATGATGGCCAGAGACCTTCACCTGAACGGTTCTGTGATCCGCTATGACGCAGACGTACTGGATCCGATGGAGCCAGGGCTCTTTGATGAGAGCTGGCTGCGCTCAGCCGGTGTGTGGCGTGGTGACACCAAGGGCAGGAGCAGCGCACATTTCTTCCACTTTGCCGGACGCGATATGGTGCTGCGGCACTTTCACCGCGGGGGCCTCGTCGGGCGGGTGAACCGTGACCTGTTTCTTCGTGTCCGCGCCGGTGACAGCCGCCCTATGCGCGAATTCGATCTACTGAGCGAAATGCATGCCGAAGGTTTGCCCGTTCCATTGCCGGTGGCTGCACAGTTTGTTCCGTCCGGTCTTTTTTACCGCGCGGACATCATCACACAGCGTATTCCGCACGCCAGCCCACTGCAGGATGTCCTGAGCGAAGGGCCGGTTTCTGCGGAGTTGTGGGGCGTCATCGGATCCGGCATCCGGAAACTGCACGACCACGGTGTTTTTCATTCGGATATGAACTGCCGCAACATCCTGCTGGATACGCGCAGCAGGGTCTGGTTCATCGACTTTGACAAATGTGAAAAGCGCCAGCCGGGCCCATGGCAGCAAGCCACCCTGGAGCGGCTGCTGCGTTCGCTGAGAAAAACGGCGAAAGGTGCGGGGACCATGCACTGGCGCGAAGAGGAATGGGCCGGTCTGCTGGCTGGGTATGGGGGCAACACCAGCCCATCCGGCTAGTTCCGGGCTTCCGGAAGCGGCCAGCTCTGCACCAGGCGCACAACGGCCCGGGGGTGCAGCGATGGGTGAGGGTACACGATAGCATTCCCAAGGACCCTTCGGTATACAGCAAAAAATCTTTCAGTTGATCAGGCAAACAGGTTTCAGACATGCAGGTGGACACTGACGCGATCGACGTCATCGCCCCAAACCTCAAACGGCGGTATTCGGGCGTTTCCTCGACCGTGTTCCGGCTTGTGCCGGTGCAGAGCAAACAGATCGCGATTGCGACCACCGGCCCCGTGCTGCCGGATGATATCCCGCAGTTCCCGCTCTCCCGGCTTCTTTTCATGTCACGCTCGGGTCCGTCCGGGTATCGCGTCTGGCATGCACGGCGGAACATCGAAATGCTCGCCGGTGTGCTGCTGAAATACGTGCTCCGCAAACGGCTCAAACTGGTTTTCACCTCAGCCGCGCAGCGGCGCAGAGGAGAGTATTCGCGCTGGCTCATTCGCCGGATGGACGCGGTTATTGCAGCCTCCGGCAAGGCAAAATCTTATCTGCAGGTGCCCGCCACCGTCGTTTTACACGGCATCGATGCAGAGGAATTTTCGCCACCCACTGACCGCGCTGCATTGCGGTCCAGTCTCGGGCTTGATCCTGATGCGCTGATCGTGGGGTGTTTTGGCCGTATCAGATCGCAGAAAGGGACCGACCTCTTCGTGGATGCCATGATTGAGCTTTTGCCGCGGCACCCGACGGCTCAGGGGATCATCATGGGCGGCGTGACACGCGAACAGCAGGCCTTTGTAGGCGATCTGAAAGCGAGGATTGAGGCGGCGAACCTGGGGGACCGGTTGCGCATTCTGCCGGAAGACAAGGGTTTTACGATTGCGCCATGGTTCCAGGCCAGCGACATTTACGTGGCCCCCCAGCGGTGGGAAGGGTTCGGGCTGACACCACTGGAGGCGATGTCCTGCGGTGTCGCTGTGGTCGCGACCCGCGTCGGGGCTTTCGAAGATCTGGTGGCCCCGAACGAGACCGGGATGCTCGTGCCGCCCGAGGATCTTCCGGAACTGATCTCTGCCACTGACAAGCTGATGAGCGACACTGCGTTGCGTCAGTCCATGGCGAAGGCGGCGCGACAGAAGGTTGTCGATCAGCACCAGATTGAACATGAAGCCGAGGCCATCTCGGCGGTATACCGGCGTCTCATCGCCGAAGGATAAAACCAGCTGCGGGTATCCGGGAAGCAGCAACGCATGCGGTGGAAAGTGCGGCTGTGACCGGAACCTGTAGGTGCAATCTGCGGGAAGGATCTCCGTTTGACCGAAAACGTCACCATCGTCACCGTTTGTTACAACAGCCTTGGCGTCCTTCCGGCCATGCTGAAAAGCGTGCCCGACGGCACCCCCGTTGTCCTCGTTGACAATGCTTCGAAGGATACGGCTGCGCTGCAGGAACTGGCGGATGAGCATAACGCCACGCTGCTGCTGAATGCGGACAACACAGGCTTTGGTCCCGCCTGCAACCAGGGTGCGGCCAGGGCGGAAACGGAGTTTCTGCTGTTCCTCAATCCGGATGCAGAACTCCAGCCCGGTGCTCTTGAGGGCTTCCTCAAAGCTGCGCGGGAATATGAGAACGCCAGTGGCTTCAATCCGCGCATTCTTGACAGCTCGGGGCGACAGAGTTTCCGGCGTGGCTCCAAACTCAGACCAGCGGAGCGGCTCCGGGGGTCCGTGCCCACTGCCGATGCCGAAGTGTCCGTTCTTGCGGGGTCCGCAATCTTCTGCCGCAGGGCTCTTTTTGAGAAAATCGGCGGCTTTGACCCCGCGATCTTTATGTATCACGAGGATGATGACCTGTCGCTGAGGCTGCGTGAACATGGGCCGCTGATGTATTGCCATGATGCAAAGGTGGTCCATCTCAGCGGGCATGGGTCTCCGCGCCTGCCGCAGGTGGCTGCCTTCAAGGCTTATCACCTGGCCCGTTCGCGTGTTTACGCGCTGGGCAAATACGGACACCCCCGGCCCAAGCTGAACACGCTGGGGTCCGCAGTTCTTCGGTTGCTCGGGCCTGACATGCTCTTCTCAAAGCGCAGGCGGGCCAAAAACATCGGGTTTTTGAAGGGTGCCCTGAGCGCACTGAAAGACGATGGGCGGCAGCTGTAAAAGGGGCAGGTGGCAGCGGAAACTGATGCGCCTGACGGGCGGCCAGCGTGACCTCTTCCAATGTGAGGAACCGCGCAGCGTATTCTGCCACCCTGCCGCCGGCCAAAGGCGCGCCTGAGCACTTTCACTCCGGTGTCTGCTGATTGACGTGTTCGCGCAAAGCATCGGGCGGAAGCTGCATTCTTTCCGCCAGGATGCGTCGGGCTCGGCGCCGTCCCTTGCTGTTGAGACTACTCAGAAACTTCCGCTTTCATAACGCGGCCCGGGAAAATGCTGCGCAACGCGACATAGAAGACCGGCGTGAAGAAAAGGCCGAGGAAGGTCACGCCGCTCATCCCGAAAAAGACTGCCGTGCCGAGCGCCTGACGCATTTCTGAGCCAGGGCCGGTGGCGATCATGAGGGGCAGTACACCCAGGATGAAGGCAAAGGCAGTCATCAGAATAGGCCGCAGCCTCAGGCGACTTGCCGCAACAGCAGCATCCAGCGCTGACATACCGCGTTCTTCCTGAGCCTGTTTGGCGAATTCCACGATCAGGATCGCATTCTTTGCCGCAAGCCCCACAAGCACAATCAGTCCGACCTGGGTCAGGATATTATTGTCCATACCCCGCAGCATCACGCCCGCCAGCGCCCCCAGCATCGCCAGCGGTACAATCAGGATGATAACAACAGGCAGCACCCAGCTTTCGTAAAGTGCGGCGAGAAACAGAAAGGCAAAGAGGACTGAGAACGCAAAGATGTAGACCGCCGTGTCGCCCTGGTTGCGCTCCTGCAACGCAAGCTCTGTCCATTCATAATCCAGTCCGGGGGGCATGACCTGTTCTGCAAGCCGTTCCATTTCCAGAAGGGCAGCGCCTGTCGAGACACCCGGGGCCGCCGAGCCCTGAACGGGCACGGAAACCTGTTGATTGTAACGCTGTACCAGCGTGGGCCCGGCCGTTTCGCGGATGCTGATCAGCGTGCCCAGAGGGACCAGATCGTTTGTTGCCGAGCGCACCCGCAGGCTTCGGATATCATCCGTATCCAGCCTGAATGGCTCGTCCGCCTGTGCACGCACCTGAAACAGCCTGCCGAAGGCGTTGAAGTCGTTGACGTAGGCTGACCCCAGATTAATGGAGAGCGCGTCAAATATTTCGCCGATGGGCACGTTGAGCATCTGTGCGCGCACCCGGTCAATCTCAAGAAACAACTGCGGCGAGCCTGCCGAAAAGGTCGTGAAGACACCCTGCACTTTGTCAGACTGCCCGGCCGCGCCCATAACGCCATAGGCAGCCTGCAAAACTCTGTTCATTTCCGCAGATTCGATGTCCTGCAACTGCAGTTTGAAGCCGCCGCCATTGCCCACACCACGCACCGCAGGCGGGTTGATCGCGATGATGAAAGCTTCGCGCAGAGCCTGCATCCGGCCAAAAAGGTTGCCGACAATCGCAGCGGCTGTCAGGCCGGACTCCAGTCTTTCTTCAAAACTTTCGAAGGTCGTGAAAATCACCGCCTGGTTTGAGGCATTCGTGAATGTGGCACCTGAAAATCCGGCGAAGGCCACCGCATTTGTAACGCCGGGGGTCTCCATCGCGATTTCGGTCGCCCGTCGGGTCACGGCGTCTGTCCGGTCGAGCGCTGCACCGTCCGGCAGCTGCACCACCACGATGGCGTATCCCTGGTCCGCCTCTGGGATGAAACCGGTCGGAACCCTGGTGTTGATCCACCAGGTCGCTCCGAGGCATCCGGCGAACACAAGACACGCGATGGCGCGCATACCGCCCGTTCCGGCCAGAACCCGTACGAGGCTTCCGTACCCCGCAGAGAGTTTGTCAAAACCGTGGTTAAAGCCATTTGCCAGCGGCGTCATCAGGGCGAAGACCGGATTGCGGGAAGGGCCCGCGCCGGCGGGTTTCAGAACGCTGGCAGCGAGAGCGGGGGACAGGCTCAGTGAGTTTATCGTTGAGATGACTGTCGCGACCGAGATCGTTACCGCGAACTGCCGGTAAAACTGACCTGTGATGCCAGGCACGAGTGCAGCCGGGATGAAGACCGCAATCAACACCAGCGTGGTGCCTATAATGGCGTTCTGGACCTCGTCCATCGTACGGGCCGAGGCCTCGCGCGGGGACATCCCGTTTTCGATGTTCCGCTCTACGTTTTCGACGACGACAATCGCATCGTCGACCACGATCCCGATTGCCAGAATGAGGCCGAACAGCGTCAGAAGGTTCAGGGAATAGCCAAGCGCGAGCATCACCGCGAACGTCCCGATGAGCGAAACAGGGATGGCGACAAGCGGTATGATCGCCGTCCGCCAGCTTTGCAGAAACACCAGGATAACCGCGACCACGAGCAATACCGCTTCGAACAGGGTCTGGTAGACTGCGTTCACGGAGGACGCGATGAATTCCGTTGGGTTATAGACCACCCGGTATTCGAGACCGGGCGGGAAGTCCTGGGAAAGATCTTCAACAACATCGAGAATTTCCTCGGCCGAGGCGAGGGCATTGGAGCCCGGGCGCTGAAAGATACCGAGGGCGACGGCCGGACTGTTGTTAAGATACGAATTTGTCACATAGGACCGCGCGCCGATTTCAACGCGGGCCACATCACGTACACGCACGACACGTCCGTCATCGGTGGATTTGACGATGACGCGCCCGAACTCGCGCGGGTCCTCAAGGCGGCCCTGGGTTGTCAGCGTGACCTGAAAGGCGCTGTCCGTCTCGTTGGGCGGCGCACCAAGGGACCCGCCCGACACCTGCACGTTCTGCTCCCGCAACGCGGCGACAACATCCGCTGACGTCAGACCCAGCGACCCGAGCCTGTCCGGGTCCAGCCAGACCCGTGCTGAAAACTCACGCTCACCGAAGATCTGCAGGTCGCCCACGCCGTCCAGCCGTACAAGCTGGTCGCGCACGCGGGAGCGCGCGTAGTTAGACACATAAAGCTGATCGAAGGTTTCGTCTGGCGACAGCATATGAATAACCATCATCAGATCCGGAGAGGATTTGGTCGTGGTCACCCCGAGTGCACGGACTTCCTGGGGCAGTCGTGGTTCTGCAATCGAAACGCGGTTCTGTACAAGCACCTGTGCGGCGTCGAGGTCTGTGCCGAGGTTAAAAGTTACAGTGAGCGACATCGCGCCGTCGGCGGTAGAATAGGAAGACATGTAGAGCATGTCTTCGACTCCGTTGATCTCCTGCTCCAGCGGTGTTGCCACGGTTGCTGCGATGGTCGCAGCGTCGGCGCCGGGGTATTGCGCGCGGACTACGATGGAGGGCGGGGCGATTTCAGGATACTGCTCCACCGGCAACTGGAAATAAGCCAGGATCCCCACGATGGTGGTGACGACGGCAATGACGATGGCAAAGATCGGGCGCGTGACGAAAAAGCGGCCCATTTCAGTTGCCTGCGGTCAATGGCAGTTCGGTCATCTCCGGCGTTACCACAGCACCGGGGCGCGCGCGCACTAGCCCCTCGATTACGATGGTTTCAGACCCGTCGAGGCCTTCGCGCACAACGCGGTAGCCATCAATACGGGGACCCGGGCGGATTTCGCGAGGCGTCACGTTGCCCTCCGCATCAACGGTCATCACGAGGCGGCGGTTCTGGTCGGACGCAATCGCCGCGTCGGGGATCAGAACGCCTTCATAGGGGAGTGAGCCCGGCACATTCACGCGCCCGAACAGCCCAGGCGTCAGCAGTTCGTTCGGGTTGCTCAGGACGGCCCGGACCCGCATTGTCCCGGTTTGCTGGTCAATCCGGTTCTCCGAGAAGTCGAGCGTGCCGATCTGTGACGGTATACTCCGGTCTGCCACCGACACCCGGACCTCAAGATTGGCGGCACCCTCCTGCAGAACAGAGCCGCGTTCACGGGCATCACGCGCATATGCGAGGAAATAGCGCTCGTCGATATCAAAGAAGAAGTAAATCGGGTCCGTTGCGACGATTGACGTCAGCATCGTGTCCTGCGCCACGACCAGGTTGCCCGGGTCGAGGAGCGCCTGATCAATCCGGCCGGAAATCGGGGCGCGGATCTCTGAATATTCCAGGTCAAGTTCTGCAAGTTCGAGTGCCGCCCGGGCCTGTTCGAGCGCCCCCTGCGCTGCAAGAAATGCTTCGCGGCGCTCATCCACGACACTTTGCGGGATGGTGCCGTTGCCAACAAGCGCTTCGGCGCGTTCCAGCTGTTCTGTGGTGAAGTCGTTCGTTGCCTCAGCGATGGCGATCTGTGCCCGGGCCTGACGGACAGCGGTCTGGAACTGTCGCTGGTCAATCGTGAAAAGCAGCTGGCCCTGCTCAACAAGGCTGCCATCCACAAAATGTACCTTATCCAGGAAACCTGAAACACGGGCGCGGACGTTGACTTCGCCCGAGGCGCCAAAGCGGCCAACGAATTCGTCATCCTCAACGATCTGTTTCACAACGGGTTTTGCAACCGTGACCACAGGCGGGCCCTGTTGAGCCTGGGCGGGCAAAAGGTGTGCGACGGAAAAAATAAGGGCAAGGCACATCGACCTGAGAAGCATGGATCACTCCTTGTATCTGCCCGGCTATGCTAGCCTTGTTTTCCCGCAATACAACCGCTGCCTGGTACTGTCTGCTCCCTGATGCCACCAAGGTTGAGTAGTTGCAGCAAATGGCGGCAATGCGCCGTGCTGCCGTTTAGTCTGTCAGACCTGATGTCTGCGCCGAAACAGACAATACGCGGCCCGTTTGTGAAGCGGGCCGGCACCAACAGTGTGAAAAAACCGCCGGGTGCGGGTGGCAACGCCCCAACTATGCTCCTCCGGATGCTCGCAGATCGGCAAGGGACGTCGTTCCGGCAATTTCGCGCGCGACACCGGTTTCGATGTCGTACAGCATTGCCGACACCGTCAGATCGTCGTGCAGGTCCGGCGCATCTTTGAGACGGTCAATGTCCACCAGTAAGTCGCGCTCGGGGTCCGTGATTGCCGAGGCGGAAACGTCAATGCCTGTCCGGTCTCTGATCTGGGCCTGAAACTCCGGGTTGGCGAAGTGCTGTGCCCCGCATTTTGTGTGCTGCATCAGGACGATATGAAAACCGGGTATTTCCTGGCCGGTGACCCGCCCCACCAGAAGGCTGAGCGCGGTGATTTCCTCAACGATGGCCGGCGTGACGCGGCCGCCATTGTTGCGCATGACGACTGCGTCGCCAAGTTCCAGGCCAAACACCGCGGACGGATCGACCCGGGCATCAATGCAGGCGATGATGATCATGCCCAGTTTTGGCAATGCGACCAGGTCGCCCTGTCTGAAGTGTTGTGCGAAGTCTTGGTTGCGGGTTTTCAGGACATCAACGTTAGACATGGGAAATTCTCCGGGTGTTGCGGGGTAAGCTGTGCGACAGCGCGTTCAGGCGGATTTGAGCCGTTTGACGGCGCCCGGACGGGGGACATGTGTGCGTGCCCACTCTTCGGTGTCCTGGCTGAACCGGGGCTGTCTGGGCGCGACGTAGTCACGATCACTTTGTACGCGGGCCAGATCCAGTGCCGGGGTCGCCAGTATCTTCATGAAGCCGGCCATTGCTGCCAGCCGGCGGCTGAGACTGGTTTTATACCGGGGTTGCCCGGCAACATAGCGCCGTACGATGTCCTCAAAAGCCTCAGGCGTGCGCCCGCCGACCATCTCTACATCCGGCGTCGGCGCATTGACTGCAAAGCTGCCGCGGCGATATTCCTCCGCGTAAATTGCCAGCTGCGATACCGCGGCGGCCGAATAGTTGGCCGGAGGATGTGCCCGCAAAGCCTTGGTCATCATCTTTTCTGAAATATCCACGTATCTGACCCTGCGCCCCAGGGCCTCGCCGATCGCTCCGGCGATGTCGTTGGGCGACAAAAGTGTGGGGCCGGTCGGGCGGTAATGGCAATGCGCATGGGTTTCCGGATCAAGGAGTGCCGCGACAGCGACGCTCGCGATATCTTCGTTGGATGGCGGCGCATTCTTTTTCTCGTCGCCTGGCCCAAGTGGCATCGTAAACAGACCCAGATGTGCTGCTGTATCGAGGACCATCAGGTAATTGTCCGCAAACCAGCCCGGATCAACGGATGTAACGGTCGTATCCGGGGACAGGCGGGCCAGCTGATCGGAGATATAAACCTCCCGCGTGAACAGCGACGGATGGTCCGCACTGGACAGCCATTGGCCCAGTGTCACGATATGTTCAAGTTTTGCCTCTGCGGCGGCCACAGTAAATGCCGCGTTGAAGTGCAATCCGTTAGGGGCGGTGGGTGCGCACTGATATGCGCGGTCCATGCCCTGCATTGCGGCCCGCAGATCTGAAAGATCGTATTGATTACCAACAAAAATTTCAGCGCCCGCGCGCTCCAGCCGTCTGGCGCGCTGATCATAGCGGCGCACAAACGCACGGACATCCGCGCCCTTGTGCAAAAGCTGGAGGGTCACGGGCAGCCCGGTTTTCCCGGCGGCGCTGGTGACGAGGATTTTTGGCTGTGTTGACATGTGGTACCTCGGCTTCATATTGCAGGAGGATAAATAAAGTGAACACTTTAAAAAATAAAGTAACGTTTTTGTGAGGCAAGGATGGCGAAACCACGATCCTACAAACTGCTCTGCCCGATTGCGCGGGGTCTGGACCGGATCGGTGACCGGTGGACACTGCTGGTCCTGCGCGATCTGCATGCCGGTCCGGCACGTTTTACGGACCTTCAGCGCGGGCTGACCGGAATTGCCGCCAATCTGTTGACCGAGCGGCTGGCAAAGCTGGTTGAGGATGGCATCATCCGGAAAACTTCCGGACCGCACGCAACGACCCTCTACGAATTGACCGATCTGGGGCACAAAACGCAGAACCTGATTTTCGAACTTGCGATGTTCGGAGCGCAGTTCCCGCCCGAGAACGATATCGTCGATCCCGGCAATCTGAGAACCGTCGCTGTCACATTGGGTGCTGCGGCACGACGCGTCTCTGCAGAGGGGCTCAGCGTTTCAGCCAGCCTGATCGTGGATGGCGAAGAGATGGAACTGATGGCCAGGGACGGCACCGCGTCTGTCGCTTACCGGCCGGCATCCGAACCCGACGTCGTTTTGCAAACCAGCTATGCCGCACTGATGGCGCTGTCGGAGGGCGAGATTTCAGAAGAGGTCTTTGTGCAGGATCATTGCCGGATCGACGTAAAGGTGCCTGGCAGGGAACGTGATCTGTTCAGTCTGTTTTCCCTGATCCTGGCGGTGTTCAGGGAAAGCTAGAGCTTACCGGGATTCACTTTTCAGTTCGGATCGCAGGAACTGTACCAGTTTGTGAATGCGGTGCAGGCGTCGTTGTTCCGGCAGGCAGATCAGCCAGAGCCTGAGCTGGTGCTCGGCGATGGGGGCAGACACCGCAACAAGACGTGGATCAGCATCGCCAAGTTTGCTGGGCAGGATGCCGAAACCCACGCCCTGCGCAATATATTCCCGCAACGGGATGAAGCCATCAACGGACATGACGATCCGAGCATCCGGAAACAGGTCCAGCACCTCTGCCATGACCTTCGATCCCCCTGGATAGGTGATATATCGGCTCAGATCGGGTGTCGTGTCCGCACTGTGATAGTAGCGGTGTGACACCGCCCCGAGATCATAAGATGCCACGTCGCGCGGGGCGTTCCGGCTCAGGCGCAATGCGACGTCTGTTTCGTACCTGCGCAGCGACGCCATCCGGTCGGTGGCGGTCAGTTCCAGCAGGATGTCCGGGTTTTCGCGTTCAAACCGCGCAAGAGGTTCAACAAGGGTCAGACTGAACTGCAGCGGCAAAGACAACCGCACTTTGCCCATCGCGTGGCGTTCAGCGCTCATCGGTTTGCCAAAGAACGACAGTTCCTGATGGGCCCGCTCAGCGGCCGCGAAGGCTTTGCGGCCGAGAGGTGTCAGCTCAAACCGGCCGTCTACCCGGTCGAACAGGGCCCGCTCGACCGTAGCTTCGAGCGTATCAATCCGCCGTGCGACAGTCGTGCGATCGATATTCAGTCGCCTCGCGGCACCACTGAGGGTTTTTTCATGGGCCAGTGCCAGAAAGATCGGCAGTTCGGCCCAGGGAATTCCAGGGTGTGCATTTTTGCCCATTGGTCTGCACTATTCCTCATTCAGTGGTGTTTTTGCACGGTATATACGCTCTCCCACCGACGCAACACATTCCGAACTGAAAGGAACAACCACATGAGAAAACTCTTCCTCGCCGCTTTCTGCGCTGCCGTTACACCGTTTATCGCAATGGCTGAACCTGCCTATCTTATCGGCCAGATCCAGGTAGATGACTGGGACGCCTTCATGAACGACTACGGCAGTGCGGCTGCACCGTCGCTGATGGAATTCCAGGGCAAGGTGCTGGTCGGCGGTCCCGGGGCGACAGTCATCGAGGGCGACTGGACCGGCAACCATACAGTTGTCATCGAATTCGCAGACATGGAAACTGCGAACGCCTGGTATAATTCGGCCACATATGCAGAGGCGCGTCCGCTGCGTTTTGCAAACACCAGTCTGAACAACATTGTCTTTGCAAATGGCTTCAGCATGCCTGAGTGAAGCGTGGCATCGGGGCCCCCGGTCTTCGGTGTATTTCCTTTTGCGAGCGCGTCAGGCTAGTGCGTTTGATCGCCACCATCTGATCTGGTGGGAAGCCTGCCATCAATGACAGCGTCAGCAGGGATCGTGCACAAAGTGCCTACATCTGCGGGTGCTGTGTCCGGGCCCGTTTGAAAATTTCGGCCGCCCGGATGCGGCACCCTGCACAAAACTAGGGTCAGGACCCTGCGCCGGAGCCAAAGCGCCTGCGCCACAACAATGTGCGTTCTGCGTCGCGTTCGTTGTAGGCTTTGACCGCAGCGGGCAGGTCAATGTCCTGACCTTCGCTGTCCTGGCCAAGCTCGGTCATGCGCATTGTGTACCAGGCTGTGATGCCGCCTTCAGGGGGTGCATTAAAGCGTGGAAAGGTGATGTCGCCGGAGCGCGGGAAATCCGAAGCCTGCCAGCGGCGCGGCAGGTGGGGATCGAGAACAAGACTGCGCGCAAGACCGACAATATCAGTTTTGCCACTGACGACGGCGTCAATGGCCTGGTCCCGGGTTTTGAAACCACCGGTCACCATGAGGGGTATTCTGGTTCTGGTCCTGGCGGCTTCAGCAAAATCAAGGAAGTAGACGCCGGACGCGGTCGCGTGAGATGCCGAGGCTGCACCAGGGAAATAAGTGCCGCCGCTGATGTCGATGAGGTCGACGCCTGATACCTCCAGTGCAGCGACAACTTCCAGAGCGTCAGTCGGAATGAGCCCGCCTTCAAGTTGGTCAGTCGCGTTCAGTTTGACGCCGACGGGGAAAGTCGGCCCAACGGCGCTGCGAACGGCTTCGACGACCTCCAGCAGGAGACGCATTCGGTTGGTGACAGCGCCGCCGTAAGCGTCGCCGCGCCTGTTGAACAGGGGTGACAGGAACTGACTGAGCAGGAAGCCATGAGCCGCGTGAATTTCTACGCCGCCGAACCCAAGTTCGCGCGACAGACGCGCAGTGCCCGCGAACATGTCCGGGAGTGCGCTGACTTCCGCAAAGGTCATTGCGTCACATTGTAACCCCTCCAGGTCGAGAGCGCTTGGCCCTTTCGGCGTGCCGGTTGGCGCGTGGGTCATCGCCCCTGCATGCCCCAGCTGCAGCCAAAGTTGTGTTGAGGGCCCGGCACCTTTTTGCGCAAGCGCGCGAAAGGGATCCGGATTTGCGTCATCGGTCAGGACTAGATTGCCCGGCTTTTCTGCAAAGTTCGGGTTCCCCTGTACCTCCCCGATGATGGAGAGGGCGACGCCGCCTGCCGCCCAGCGTTCGTAAAGCCGCTGTTGGGTTTCTGTCGGGTTGCCCATGCCATCCCCCAGTGAATCCGACATCGCAGCTTTGGCAAGGCGATTGGACAACACGGCGCCACACGGCAGTTCCAGCGGGGTGAAAAGCGGGGAGGGGTCAGGGCTCATGCCGGGTCTCTCCTGTCTGATGGCGCGGGGTCTGGTTTTCACCCGGTGTGGGCGTGTCGCTCAACAGGGTGCGCAGATGTGCAACGGCGCGGGCCGCCCGATCGTCCAGTGCGGCGCCTGTGGGTGCGGGCAGACGGCCGATCACCCGCCGGATCTGCTGATCGCCAATCAAAAGGTCCAGGTAAAGCCCGACGGCCTCACCGGCGTGGTCAAAGTGCAGCTGCCCTTCGTTCTTTGCGCGTTTCAGGACCTGTTCAAGCAATGGAAAGACGGCCTCACGCCCGGCCTTTGAAAGGGTCGCGCCCAGTTCGCCGGTGCTGTCTGCCGCAGCCGCTCTGTTCAGGGCAACTGATCTGTCACCGGTCAGGAGTTTCAGCAGTTTTGGACCCAGCGTGCCAAGAATGGAAAGAGCGTCGTTGTCTGATTCCAGTTCGGTTTCCAGATACGATTTCACCTCCTCCGCATTGCGCGTGACGAGTGCCTGGAACAGTCCGTGCTTGTCGCCATACCAGTTGTAGAGCGTCTCGTTTGATGCCTTTGCCTGCCTGGCAATGCCAAGCATCGACGTGCCTCCGTACCCTTTGGCCTCCAGAACTGCGTAGGCGGCATTTTCGATCTGCAGCTGGCGCTGCGCTTTCTTTTCCTGACGCAAAACAAACTTTCTCCCGCTGCTTGACACAATCCGTAACTAAAATTACGGATATAGGCAACCGTAATCATAAATACGCTTTTGGAGAAGTGAAATGACTCATACCGACCGCCAGGTAACCGCCGCACTTGTGACGCTGATCATGCTGCAGGCCACTATGCTGTCCGCACTGTACGCCGGCATCAGGCCGCACCCGCCCGTTGCGACACCGCTTTTTGGCATTGCGCCGTTTCTGGGGGCGGCAATGTCGGTTGCTGTGTCCGCTGTGATTGCGCAACCAGTTGCAACAGCGACCGGCCGGTGCCTCGCTTTGCTGGCGGCCGTCACGGCGCTCGTTTCCTTTGGGCCGCACAAGTATTTTGACCCGCAGTTTGCACTCATCTGGCCTGCGGTCGTTCTGGGCCAGCTCGCCGCGATCGTCATTTTTGTCCGTGTGTACGGCCGGATACGCGCAGACCGCAGTGCAGTCCCTGCGCCTTCAGCGGGCGCGGGGACCCTGTGATGTGCCGCTTGCCGGCGCCACTGGCAGCGGTTGCTGAAAAAAACTGTGGCGTTCCTTCAGCGCAGGCTCTTACGGATCGCCATAGATTGCACCGAACATGTTGCCGTCGAAGTGGCTGTCTTTCTGGGCAATGCCGCGCGGCCTTGTCCCCCAGGTCCATACCCTGAAACGGTACATGTCGCCCTGCCAGAAGGGCCGGCGTTCAATATCAAGATTGCCTTCGTAGACGACATAGTGGTTCGGAACCGCCGGAAAGGCACTCTCATTGCGCGCCATAGCAGCATCGACCAGAAGGATGCTGATCCCGCCGCGTCTGTGCGCCAGATCTCCCTTTTGCAGAATCTCTTCGTCGCCCCAGACGAAGGTGGTGTCGACCTTCACATTGCGCAGCCGCAACAGCTCTTTTGCCCACCCCTCTATTTCCCAGGGAAAGGCAATGCCCTGCTCGATATTCTGTGACCAGCCTTCGTTGCCATCGATCGTGAAAATGACATTCGCGGCGTCACGCATGCCGGCCATCGTCAGCCAGTCCACCTGACGTGTGCCGTGGCTTGCAGCCGATCCCATGACATCCGCGGACGGGCGCATGGTTTTCGTCTTCATCCGGTGGCTGCCTTTGTCGTAGAGGTCGGCAACCAGCCGGACGTAGTCGCGCGGACGCTGGCTGGCCAGCCCGTATAGAATGCACGCAGGCCCGCACATCGGGGTGCTGGCCTGGTTGATGCGCCAGGGGTCTTCAAGAGTATCGCGCATTTCCTGCGCCAGGATCGCGCGGCTCAGCTGAGGCCATTTGCCTGGCGTTGACTTTTGCTCGAACGCGCGGATTGCCTGTTCAGCAATTGAAAAACCCAAACCGGGCCAGAGCGGTCTGGTATCTTTGGGGTAGCCCCGGTCCGTGCGGTGCGTTTTCAGATCGTAACGCCAGTACCGGTGGTCCCGAAAGAAATACACCTTGTCCTTCCGGTCGCCGGTGCCCAGCAGCACAGCGTCGAAGGGCCCCTGCAAACCACGCCAGTTTGCCGATACCGACAATGGGTAGCCATCGTCCTTCTTACCTTTTGCGAAATCAAAACGGATATATTGCCGGCCCCGGAAGAAATACATCTTGTTGTTGATCGGGTTCAGAAAACAGGCATCCACGCCCTGCGGCCACAGACCCGGCCAATGCGTCGCAATGTTCTGGGGATATCCGGGATCTGTGCGGCGCTTCGTCAGATCGTACCGCCAGTACCGTCTGCCCTTGAAGAAATAGACTTTGTCGGCGCGGTCGCCCTGACCTTCGATGATCGCATCTGGGTTGCGCGGTACACCTTTCCAGTGATCTGCAATTCTTTTGGGGTAACCACGGTCGGCCTTGCCCGCGCCAAGATCGAAGCGCCAGTACATTTCGTCTTCGAAAAAATACAGTTTGTTGTTGGGTAGTTTATGAGCTGCTGAAAACACAGGGTCTCCTGAAAATAGAAAGTGAAAAAGACTATTGTTGTTCCAGTATCTTAAGCGCGTCTACCTGGGGTTGAAAATAGGTACTTTTGCCAATGGTCCTGCGGCGACCTGCACGTCGAAGGTGCGTGCCACCCGGCGTTCTGAAATCCGGGATGAGCGACTGTGTTTGCGGCATTGACGGCCGAAGCACTGCAGTTGTGCTGTCGGCGAAAATCTGGCGACCCGACACAGTCGCTGATTGAGCCAGCTTGGGAACATCACCAGGCGGGATGTCCCAACGATAAGTTTACCGGTTTCAACTTGCGTATCAGTCCGGAAAGTCTGACATCGGCGAACGGCAAAAGGAGGTTTCGGAATGCCCAAAGCGGTTCTGTATCGGATGGATCTGCCCGGTTATACCTGTGGCTTTGGCACAGCAGCCCGCGACCTGCTCCGGCGGGAAAATTTTGAGATCGAAGAGCACATTCTTCGGACACGCCGGGAAACAGATGCCTTCAAAGACAAGCACCACATCACGACGACACCACTGATCTTTATCGATGGTGTCAGAATTGGTGGCTTCACCGATCTGAAGAAACATCTGAAGGCCCTGAAACCGAAGCGTAAACGGTTCTGGAAACGCTGATCGGTCGTTTTGACCAACTCAGGAGATAATCTACTGATCATTCCCCGACAGAGGCAAAGTTGCTTTTGGGAGTTTCAGAAAGAGCATGCGCTTCCGGCCCGGTATCCCGGGTGCCCGCTTTCAGGCCTGAGCGGATGTCGTCACGTCGATGGCCATCGGTCTGAGTGGAATGCGAGCTCTGGGTTGATTTGATCCGCCGTATCCAACGGTGCGGGATCACCGTGCACGCGCCCCGGGCCGATCATCAGAACAGGCGAATTGATACCTGGCGTGCCCCGCATATGGTGCGGTCCCTGCAGGACAGGGTTCCGGCTCGTTCGCACCATAAGAAGATACCGCTTCTGCAAGCAAAAAGTGTGAGCCGGCAGTCATCTCACGTTCTGTTTGTGTGCGAATGCTACGCTTTTGCGCAGGAATCACCAATCCGGTCGGTTTTGGTGCAAAAGCGCAGTATACATCTGCATGCAAAAAAATAACTTAAATACAAGGGATTAAAAATACAGGAAAATTTGATAGGTAACTATATTTCCGAAAAAAATAATTTGACGCAACATTATTGCTGAGCCAAATCAATGGGCGTTGGGCAGGCTGAAGGCGCTGCATAACAGAACCTGGTGTTGTGGCACGGCGAACGTGCCTGACGTTTGATGGCAAACAGAAGGGCGTGTTGATCAATGATCAGATCCATTCTCGTTCCAGTGCGTGGAGATGGCATGGTTGCGACCGTGCTGGCGCACGCCGCCGAGATCGCAAAACGACACGATGCCCACGTCAAGGTCGTCCACTGCAGGCCGCGCCCGAAGGATCTGATCCCGACAGGCGTTCCATTGCCGGAGTTCATGCGCAAAACCATGCTGGACCAGGCCAACGACCTGGCCACGCGCCAGGAAAATCATCTGCGGGGCATTCTGCACAGGCTTGCGGCCGAATATGGACTGACCGAAGACGGCACAGAAGGCGGGGCGCGCTGTACCTTTGTCGAAGAGCCGGGCCGCATGGCCGACGTCGTAAAACACGCGGGGCGTCTTTCTGACCTGATCGTTCTGCCAAAGCCGCAGAAAGAGCGGAACCTTGGGCAAAGCTCCCTGAAGTCGGCGCTCTATGGAGCCGGGCGTCCTGTTCTGATCTGCCCCGGCGAACTGCGCCCCGATGAGACTTTCGCACGCCATGTGGCCGTTGGGTGGAACGGTTCGCTCCCGGCGGCACGGGCTGTGGCGTCCTCCCTAAGTGTTGTCCAGGCCGCGGACAAAGTCACGATACTGACCGGTGGCAAGGTGCAGGTGCACGGACCCACTGCCGAAGAACTGCAGGAATATTATGCCTTTCGGGGAATTTCGGCGTCGGTTGTGACGTTTGACAAAACGGACCCGGCACGCGCCCTGCTTGATCTCGCGCAATCCATTGAAGCCAGCCTGCTGGTGACGGGCGCGTACAGCCACAGCCACGAAACCGAGATGCTCTTTGGGGGCAACACGGAACGGATTGTCGACCACATGGAGATGCCCGTTCTGATGGCCCACTGACCTGCAGCAACACCTGAACTGTCACCCGGATTACCACCCACTTTTCAACTTTAACGGCCGGTCGCCGGCTCATATCGGAGGAGAACTACAAATGAAATTCTCGAAAAGACTGTTCCTTGGCCTTGCCGCCAGCACTGCAATGGCTGCCATGCCCCTTTCGGCGCTCGCCGATGGCTGGAAACCCAAGCGGCCAATTGACTTTACCATTATGGCCGGTGCCGGTGGCGGCGCAGATCAGATCGCGCGGTTTGTCCAGTCGGTGGTGGAAGCCAACGACATGACCAACCGTCCGCTGATCCCGACCAACCGTGGCGGTGGCTCCGGCGCTGAAGCGCTGCTGCACCTGAAGGATGCCCGTGACGCAGACCACACAATCATGGTCACGCTCAACTCGTTCTACACCACGCCGATCCGGCAGGAGGGGCTGGGGATTGATGTGGAAACGTTCACGCCGATCACCATGATGGGTGTGGATCCGTTTGTGCTCTGGGTACATGCCGACAGCGGGATTACCACCTTTGAGGAATACGTTGCCAAAGTTCAGGAGATGGATGGTGAGTTCGTCATGGGCGGTACCGGCTCCGGGCAGGAGGACAGCATCGTTATTGCGGCGATGTCCGATGCATATGATCTGAAAATCAAATACATCCCCTATGACGGCGGTGGCGCTGTTGCGAAAGATCTCGCAGGCAAGCAGATCATGGCGACCGTGAACAACCCTGCCGAGGCCAAGGGCTTCTATGAAGCCGGGGAATTCGTACCGCTTCTGGCCTTCTCTGATGAGCGCATGCCTGCGTATCCTGATGTGCCGACCATGAAGGAAAAGGGTCACGACTTCTCGTATTATAACCAGCGCGCGATCGTTGGTGCTCCGGGTATGTCTGCTGAGGCCGCTGCCTACTACCGCGACGTCTTTGGCCAGGTCTATGATGGCGATGCATGGCAGAACTATCTTGTCTCCGAGAGCCTGTCACCGCTGCCGATGGATGAAGCGAAGACCCGTGACTACTGGTCCGTGCAGGTCGAAAACCACCGTAAACTGCTGAACGCAATCGCAGGCGAAAGCTGAGCCTGAACGGGGAGGAGGGCATCATGCGTCAGGGCGAAATATCACTCGCGGGTCTGCTTGCCCTCTTCTCACTCTATCTGATGTGGAAGAGCACTGAACTTCCCATCGGTTACATCAGCGGGCAGGGCCCGGGAGGCGGTTTCTGGCCTTTCTGGCTCTCGTTCGGGATGCTCCTGAGCTGCATTGCGATCGGCTGGAACTGGTGGCGGGGCACGAGCCCCGCCGCACAGTCGGATGAACCTTTGATGGACGATTTCGGCTGGCGTACCGTGCTCCATGTCGGGGGCGGCATTGTCGGATTTGTCGCACTCATCAACGTGGTTTCCATGTACGGGGCCATAGCATTGTTTCTGGTTTATTATCTGCGGTTTCTCGGGCGGCATTCGTGGTGGCTGACGCTGGCCATATCGATCGGCCTGCCGGTCGGGTTGTTCTTCTTCTTTGAGGCGGCGATGCTGATTTCCATGCCGCAGGGGATGCCATTTACGCAGCCATTCTTCGACGTGATGTACGACATCATTTACTGACACCGGGCGGGCAGATTTTCACATGGAAGTTTTGAGTTTTCTCACGGACGGCGTGCTGCTTGCTCTGGCACCGGCAAATCTATTCCTGATCCTGATCGGTGTCACCGTGGGGCTTTTCATCGGCGCTATGCCGGGGCTGGGGTCCGTAAACGGAGTTGCGATACTGCTGCCGATCACCTTTCTGGTGCCTCCCTCATCGGCGATCATTTTTCTCGCGGCGATCTATTATGGCGCGATGTACGGCGGGGCGATCTCATCGGTCACGCTGGGTATCCCGGGCGCATCCACTGCCGTCGCGACCACCTTTGACGGCAGGCCGCTGGCGCTCAAAGGCCGCGCGAGCCTCGCGTTGGTCACAGCGGCCATTGCCTCGTTTATCGGCGGGACAGTGGCCAATGTCTTCTTCACCCTTTTTGCCCCCATCCTTGCCGGCCTCGCGCTTTCGTTTGGTCCGCCGGAGATCTTTGCGCTCATGCTGCTGGCTTTTGCGACCTTTGTGGGTCTCGGCGGCGACGATATCCCCAAAACGATCTTCTCTATCTGCTTCGGCCTGGTGCTGGCCACGGTAGGGTTTGACACCATTTCGGGCGAGCCGCGTCTTGTGCTGTTCGACATCCCGGGCTTTCTGCGCGGCATTGGCTTTATCGTCCTGGCGATCGGTGTCTACGGGATCGGCGAGATGCTGTGGACGATCGAACAGACGCGCGGCGAGATCACAACAACCAATCCAAAAATGACCGTGCGCGGCATGGCCTCTGACACCAAAGAGGCCATCCGCCGCGGCTGGAAAGGCACATGGATCGGTTCCTTTATCGGGTTTTTCGTCGGCATTCTGCCAGCCGCGGGTGCTACGCCCGGGTCGCTGATGTCTTACGGTGTGGCCAAAATGGTGTCCCGCAGGCCGGAGGAATACGGCCAGGGCACGCCAGACGGAGTGGCCGCACCTGAGGCGGCGAACAACTCGGCCTCTACAGGATCGATGCTGCCGATGCTGACACTGGGCATTCCAGGCTCGCCCACAACGGCGATCCTGCTTGGGGGGATGGTCATCTGGGGTCTGACGCCAGGCCCGCGCCTCTTTATTGATGAAAGCGAGTTTGTCTGGGCGCTGATCGGCTCATTTTACATCTCGAATGTTGCCGCACTGCTGATCAATCTGGCGTTTATTCCGCTTTTTATCTGGATGCTGCGGATGCCGTTCACGATCCTCGCGCCGCTTATTTTCGTGCTCTCGATCATCGGTGGGTTTGCCGCAGCGCGAAGCATGCATGACATCTGGCTCATCGTGATTTTCGGAATTGCAGCGTTCTTCATGCGCAAATTCGACTATCCTCTGGCGCCGGCCGTTCTCGCGATTGTCCTTGGCCCCATTGCTGAACCTACTCTGCGGCAATCACTGCTTCTGTCATCCGGGGATCCGATGATTTTTCTGACCCGGCCCATTGCGGGACCGATTACCGTTGTCGCAATCATTCTGATACTGTTGCCTGCGATGAAGCTGCTGCGCAAAAAGCGCACTGCGTCCGCGGTCTGAGGCCAAAGAAAAACGGCGCGCGCGCCAGCACGAAAATTCACGGGGAATACCAATGACGACACTTGCACACCTGATTCAACCGCATCCTGACGCCGCACCGGCGATCGGCGCGCCGGGCCGGGACTGGATGAACTACGGAGAACTCAGGAAACTTGCCGGAAGCGTTCGCGCCTCGCTCAGAAATGCGGGCGTTGGCGCGCAGGACCGGGTTGCGATCGTTTTGCCAAACGGTCCCGAAATGGCCGCAGCCTTTGTTACAGTTGCGCAATCCGCAACTACCGCGCCGCTGAACCCCGCGTACAAAGAAGAGGAGTTCGCCTTCTACCTCGAAGACCTCAAAGCGCGGGCGATCATTGTTGAGGCAGGCTATGACGGCCCCGCGCGTGCCGCCGCGAACCGGTTCGGTCTGGCGGTTATCGAACTGACCGCTGTTGAGCCCGCCGGCATGTTCACGCTTTCGGGGCCCCACGCAGAAGCTGCTCCTGATACTGAGCCCACGGCAGATGACATCGCGCTGATCCTGCACACTTCCGGTACGACATCACGGCCCAAGATTGTCCCGCTGCTGCAGTCAAATGTTGCTGCTTCTGCCGAAAACATCCGCGCTTCTCTCGCACTCACTGCCGGAGACTGCTGCCTGAACGTGATGCCGCTGTTTCACATTCATGGCCTTGTCGCCGCTGTTTCGGCGTCGCTGGCCGCCGGTGCGTCGATCAGTTGTGCCCCCGGGTTTGACGCGCTGAAATTCTTTGGCTGGCTCGAAGAGGTCAATCCGACCTGGTACACGGCAGTGCCGACGATGCATCAGGCGATCCTCGCACGGGCACCCCGCAATGCTGAAGTTATCGCGAACGCAAGGCTGCGCTTTCTGCGTTCCTCCTCCTCGTCGCTCCCGGGTCCGGTCATGACACAACTGGCCGACACGTTCGGTGCACCGGTGGTTGAAGCCTACGGCATGACCGAAGCTGCACACCAGATGTGCTGCAACCCGATTGAACCGGGGCGTCAGAAACCCGGGGCAGTGGGTTTACCCGCAGGGCCCGAAGTACGTATTGCACATGAGATCGAAAACCGCCTGATCGACGGGATTGGCGAAATTGCGATTTCCGGGCCGAATGTCACACCGGGCTATGAGGGTAACCCGGAGGCCAACGAGAAGAACTTCTTTGAGGCCGGGGGAAAGCGATGGTTCAGGACAGGTGATCAGGGGGCCTTCGACAGCGAGGGATATCTTTCGCTCACAGGCCGTCTGAAGGAGATCATCAACCGCGGCGGAGAAAAGGTAAGTCCGCTGGAGGTGGATGGTATCCTGTCTGATCACCCGGCTGTCGGGCAATGCGTTACGTTTGCCATCCCGCACGACAAGCTGGGCGAGGAGATCGGTGCCGCAGTGGTGCTCAAGGACGGTCAGAACGCGACAGACCGGGAAATCCGCGATTTTGCCGCCGAACGCCTCGCAGCTTTCAAGGTGCCGCGCAAAGTCCTGATCCTGGACGAGATCCCGAAGGGGGCCACCGGCAAGCTGCAGCGCATCGGCCTCGCTGAAAAACTGGGTTTGGGGTAAGGGCGCATTATGAAAATCTGTATTTTTGGCGCCGGAGCTATCGGCGGTTATATGGGCGCGAAACTGGCCGAAGCGGGGGCGGATGTCAGCCTCGTGGCGCGCGGCCCTCATCTGGCTGCTATGCGCGAAAACGGGCTCCGACTGATCGAGGAGACCGGCGAGACGACGGTAAAGGTGACGGCCTCTGACAAGGCTGCGGACCTCGGACCACAGGATTATGTAGTCGTCACGCTGAAAGCTCATTCCGTGCCAGCGGTTGTGCCGCACATGCAGCCGCTGATCGGGGAAAACACGACGATTGTCTCCGGGGTCAATGGCGTGCCCTGGTGGTATTTCCACAAAATCGGTACCGATCTTGAGGGCACGCGTCTGGCTTCTGTCGATCCGGGGAACGCGCAGTGGGATGGTTTTGGCCCGGACCGCGTTCTGGGCTGCGTGGTTTATCCGGCGGCTGAGGTCGTCGAACCCGGTGTTGTCAAACACATTGAGGGCAATCGGTTTTCGCTTGGAGAGCCGGACGGATCAAAATCGGAGCGCGCACTGGCGTTGTCAAAGGCGTTGGCCGCTGCCGGGCTGAAAGCGCCGGTACGCCCCAAAATCCGCGATGAAATCTGGGTTAAACTCTGGGGCAATCTGTCCTTCAACCCCATCTCTGCGCTGACCCACGCGACGCTTGATGTGCTGTGCACGGAGCCTGGCACGCGCGAGGTTGCGCGCAACATGATGCTTGAGGCACAGACCATTGCGGAAAAACTGGGCGTCCGGTTCCCCATTGATGTGGATCGCCGGATCCGGGGCGGCGCAGAGGTGGGGGCGCACCGGACATCGATGCTGCAGGATCTGGATCAGCAGCGCCCGATGGAGATCGACGCGCTGGTCGGTTCTGTGCGTGAGCTTGGCCGCATCACTGACACCCCGACACCCACAATCGATACTGTGCTGGCACTGGTTAGTCTGAGGGGCAAAGTGGCGGGTCTGTACTCATAGCGCGCCCACCAGCTGTGCACTCGTCGGTCAGGAGCAGACTTCAGGACCGGGCCGCTCGTTGTCGTGCAGCTGATAATGGTATTCTCTCTGATCCCGGGGCCCGTAACGCGGACCCCTGGATACCAAAGCCAGGCTCAGCTTTCGGGATCCGCCAGCACGGCCTGGACATATTTTTCGATGTCGCCTGAAAGATCGGTATCGGCAAAACCGGCGCGCGCCCGGAACACCATGCCCTGGCGCAGATCAAAGAGAAGCCTCGCGCGGTCTTCGCTCGGAAAGTCAGCGGGCAGGGTGCCCTTTGCGATTTCATGGTCAAAACGGGCTCTGATACGGGCGTCCGTTGATATGATGGCGTCTCGCAGCATCCCGGTCGTCCCCTCTACGTGGCCCGCACTGGTTGCCACGCAGGAAACGAGAAAGCACCCTTTGGCACCACTTTCGTGATGCGTCGAGTAGTCGACGACGGCGTCAAAGAACGCGCGCACAGCTTTTCGGATGTCGGGCTCCGTTTCCAGCGCAACGAGGGGCGTGCAGGCATCGTTGGTCGCGTAACTTTTGATCGCTTCCAGATAGAGACCATGCTTGTCGCCGAACTCTGCGTAAAGACTGGGGCTGTTGATACCCATCGCATCTGTCAGCAGTTTCATTGATGCGCCTTCATATCCCTGTTTCCAGAACACGCCGACAGCCCTGGCCAGGGTATCCTCGCGGCTGAATGTTTTCGGGCGGCCTGCTTTTTTTGTATCGCTCACTACAAAATACCTTGACGTTTCTCTTTCCGTGTATTTTATAACGATCAACACAAAACACAAGGATGCGAAAATGACATCTCTGAAGACACCAGCGGGGGCGCAGTTCCCGGACATCAGGGTTTCCGGACCGGACGGCGCAGAACTGACACTCGGTAAGCCACAGGGCGGCCACGACTGGCAGATGGTCGTCGTGTATCGCGGTGCGCATTGCCCGATGTGCACGACCTATCTGAAAGAGCTGGAAACGCTTTTGCCGGAGTTCCACGCGCTTGGTGTGGATGTCATCGCGGTCTCCGCTGATCCTGAAG
Source organism: Roseobacter phycocola (assembly GCF_042055075.2). Lineage (GTDB taxonomy): Bacteria > Pseudomonadota > Alphaproteobacteria > Rhodobacterales > Rhodobacteraceae > Roseobacter. Next base: position 126,157 of record NZ_CP194010.1, read on the forward strand.
ACAAAGCCCGTGATCAGCTCGCACTGATTGAGCCCGGCTATGCGGTTGGCTTTGATCTGAGCGTCGATCAGATGCACCGGATTGGCCTTTATTTGTCGGACCCGCGATCCCCTGAGGAAACAGACCGGCCTTTTGCCGAACCGGGTATTTTTGTGGTGAATGCGAACGGGCAGGTCCAGGTCACAGATATCTCGAATGCTCCGTTTGCACGGCCTGATCTCAGAACTCTGCTGGCCGGGCTTCGCTTTATCCGCAACCCGGAAAACAACTATCCGATCAGGGGAACCCGCGCTGCATAAGGCGCCGCCCCACCACCACCTGATATTCCTGTAACCACCTGAAAGGACAAGCTCATGCGCTTGACATCCGCCCTCTCTGCCGTTGCCGTGATTGTCTGTCTGGCGTCACCAGCTGTCGCCGAAACAGCTGCTCAGACCACAGCCCGTGAAAGCCTGAAAGCGTTCAATGACCGCTTCAATGAACTGGCCGCGACCCATGACGCGGCGGGTTTGATCGCTCTTTATGACGAGGACGTCTACTGGATTGCTCCCGCTGCGCGTCCGGCCCGTGGGCGTGACGGGGTTCCGCGTCAGACCATCACTTTCATGGCTGAGCACAAAGGTGCGCTCTCTCACACGATCGAAGACCTGTTTATCTCAGACGACGGCACCCAGGCCGTTATGAAAGGTGTCACCCGGGCGTCCGTTGAAAGCCAGGGTTTCGCGCTGGAAGGGTCATACATCTACGTCCTTGAACGGGATGACGAAGAGGCGCCGTGGCGGATCGTACTGGATATGTTCAGCAACTACGCGACGGAATGACCGGCATGTGCCCGGAACACCGGATCAGCAGGGAGAACCAATATGACTATGTCTGAAACCCACCCGAATGCTGCCGCCGTCCGGGAAACTCTGGACGGTCTGATACATGGCGTCTCAGGGCATTCTTTTGACGTGCTGGACAAACTGTATCACAGCGACATGCAGACCTATCTGCTGCTGAACGACGGCACGCTGATGCGCAATGACAAAAAAGGCTTCATGGCCTTTATCAAAGATAACATGGGCGTTCTGACAGATGAGAACCCCTGGGTGAAATACCATCTGGTTGAAGCGGACGACACGCGTGGGCACATCATCGTCAGCCGCAGGAATGACGCCACCGGGCGGTATCAGCTGATATCGCTCAGCATTGATTTTGTGCTGGAAGAAGGCAGCTGGCAGATCATCCGCGAAGTCATCATGACGCGCAGTGATGCTGAAGACGCCTAAAAGACGCGGTTTTGGTTCTGCCGGTATGTGGCCCCCCGCGCGGCGGACGGCGCTGCGGGGGAAGACTGCACGCGCGCTCGTGTTTTCGGGCTCTGTGGTGCCGTCCGTCATTCCTACCGCCGGTGAACCGGCCGAAACGGTTGCTCTCTCAAGGGCCATCAGCGAAAAATCCGCCTGGGCGCCAGCGCTACAGAAACGGCAAGGCCGGGCTCATCCGGATGTCTTCCTGTTGATCATAAGGCAATCAAACTCCACGGCCACATTGTCCAGATCTGCCACCTTTGAAAAAGCCGTCACGCCAAAACCGGCAGCGCGAAAAACCTCCAGTGACCGGGCAATATCGGGCATGCCTTCGTATATCGGCTGCATCGCGACTTCGGACTGCAGCGCGACGACCTGAGGCAGAATTCCTTTTGCGCCCGCGAAGACTTCAAGGTCAAAGCCCTGTGTGTCCAGTTTCAGGAAGATGCGTTCTGCACTGGCATCGGGCGTGATGTCGGCCAAAAGTCCGTCCAGCCGCTTCAGAGGGACAGTGACTTCCCTCTGCACCTGATTGGCCTGTTCGATCCAGCCTGCTGACTCTGCCGGTGGCAGAAAGGACGAAAAATCATCTGAGCGCATCACCTTCAGCTGCATCTCTGTATCGGCGGCACCAAGCGCCACAGGCATGATCGTCCAGTTGGGAATACCGGATGCCTTTTTACTCAGAAATTCATACAACTCGGGGATGGGTTCAAACGTCACAACAGGGCCACGATAGTCCGTGAACCTTTGGATGAAATCAAAGTACTGCCCCCTGTTCCCGCCCACATCGATGATCATGGTCGGTCTGGTCATCCGGAACAGCTTGTTTAGCTGGAAAGCATAGTGATGCCGCAGCACGGCGCTTTCCCTGTTTTTCACAAGGTTCCACCCCAGATGCCGGGATACTTTACTCAGGAAACGCTTCATTTCTGACCTTTGCCGGAGGTTCCGGTTGCTGGTGCATTAGTTAATGCAGCGTCGCTTTGAGGAAAGGCATTGTGTGTCGGGCCCACAACGCCGGGAGAATTGCAGGGTCCCGGGCACGGCAGCGGCAAAACGGATGCCTGCCTGCGCGAGCCGCGCGCCGTGTTTCAGCGCGCGGCAGCTTTTCCGGATCGGATCAGCCGGTCTGGCCGATGATGCCGTTCAGCGTGGCTGACGGGCGCATGACCGCGGCTGTCTTTGCGTCGTCCGTACGGTAGTAGCCGCCCAGTTCAGCACCGGGGCCCTGGACCGCCGCGAGCTCAGAAAGGATCTGTGCTTCGTTTGAGGCCAGCGCCTCTGCCACCGGCGCGAAATGCGCAGCAAGGTCCGCGTCCTCGGACTGGGCTGCAAGTGCCTCTGCCCAGTACCGTGCAAACCAGTAGTGGCTGTCGCGGTTGTCCGGCTCACCCACTTTGCGCGAAGGCGACCGGTCATTGTCCAGAATGCCCTGTGTGGCTGTTTCCACTGCTTTGCCCAGGACCCGCGCCTTTTCGTTGCCGCGTGCGTCCGCGAGGAAGATCAGGCTTTCGCCAAGGGCGCAGAACTCGCCGAGGCTGTCCCACCGCAGGTGGTTTTCCCCGACCAGCTGCTGGACGTGTTTGGGGGCGGATCCGCCAGCACCGGTTTCGAAAAGTCCGCCGCCGTTCATCAGTTTCACGATTGAGAGCATCTTGGCGGATGTCGCCAGCTCAAGGATCGGGAAGAGATCGGTCAGGTAATCGCGCAACACGTTGCCGGTGATTGCGATCGTATCCGCACCGCTGGTGATCGTTTCCAGCGATGCCCGCGTGGCCGCGCGGGGTGACATGATTTCAAACGTCCCTGCCAGGCCTTTCGCTTCGAGCACCGGTTTCACATAGGCAATCAGCTGTGCGTCATGCGCCCGGTTTTCATCGAGCCAGAAAATCGCCCGACAGCCTTCGGCTTTCTGACGGGAAATGGCCAGGTTGATCCAGTCCTCGATCGGCGCCTTGCGGGCGGAGGACGAGCGCCAGATATCGCCCGCCTGCACCTCGTGCTGGTGCAGAACCGTGCCATCGTCGAGGATCATTTTCACCGTACCGGCTTCGGGGATCTCGAAGGTTGTCGGGTGCGAACCGTATTCCTCGGCTTTCTGCGCCATCAGTCCGATGTTCTGGACGGTACCAGCGGTCGCCGGGTTCAGTTTGCCGTTTTCTTTGAAGAAGTTGATGGTCTCATCATAGACCGGCGCATAGCAATTGTCCGGGATGACACAGTTGGCGTCTGCTTCTTTGCCATCCGGTCCCCAGCCTTTGCCGCCGGCACGGATCAGCGCTGGCATCGACGCGTCGATGATCACATCAGATGAGACATGCAGGTTGGTTATGCCCTTGTCGGAGTCCACCATGTACATTGGCGGGCGTGCGGCCATGCAGGCGTCGATGTCGGCTATGATGGCTGCGTTGTCCTTTACGCGTGCCAGCAGATCACCAAGGCCCGAGTTCGGATTCACGCCAAGTTCAGCCATTTCCTCGCCGTGCTTTTCAAAAACGGGTGCGAGGTATGCCCGGACCGCGTGACCAAAAAGGATCGGGTCGGAGACTTTCATCATGGTGGCTTTAAGGTGCAGCGAAAACAAAATGCCCTGTTCGCGGGTCTTTTCGATTTCGGCCGCGAGGAAGTCCTGCAGAGCTGCAGCACTCATAAAGGTGGCATCCACAACGGTACCTGCCGGGTATTCGAGGCCTTCTTTGAGCACCCGCTCGCCGGTGGCCGTTTCGAGCACAATCTTTGCCCCGGTGGCTTCCGCGAGGGTCGCGGAGGTCTCGTTGGAGAAGAAGTCATTGCCGGGCATGGAGGACACATGCGTTTTGCTGTCGGCCGTCCAGTCGCCCATGCGGTGCGGACTGGCCTGTGCAAAGCTTTTAACGGCCTTTGCCGCGCGCCGGTCAGAATTACCCTCGCGCAGAACCGGGTTCACCGCGGAACCCTTGATCGCGTCATATTTAGCGCGGAGGGCTTTCTCATCATCGGTTTCGGGTGCTTCCGGATAATCCGGCAGGGCGAACCCCTGCGACTGAAGCTCTTTGATCGCGCCCACGAGCTGCGGCACCGAGGCGGAAATGTTCGGCAGCTTGATCACATTGGCCTCTGCCGTTTTAACCAGGCGTCCAAGCTCGGCCAGATCGTCAGACTGCTGCTGATCGGGGCTCAGGTGTTCCGGGAACGCCGCCAGAATGCGCCCGGCGAGGCTGATGTCCTTTGTGCCAACGCTGACGCCGGCCGCACCGGCGAATTTCTGGATGATCGGCAGAAATGAAGCAGAGGCCAGTTCCGGGGCCTCGTCTACTTTGGTGTAAATAATATCGGACATGAGGTGCTCCTGATGACTAGAGTTGGCCCCCTGATAGTAGAAGCAGCCGGGAACGTCGACGGTATACCGTCGTATGCGACAATTATTCGTGCTGGCATGGGCCCGATCGCAGAATTTCGGCGGAAAATGACCGGAATCACGCGCCCGGCGGGGCGTGGGGCTCAGCCAGGACGGTCCGGAACGGCGAAACGGACCGCTGTCTGGCCTTTCCAAAGGCGTTTTGACGGCATCACCAGCATGGTGTTGTCCGCGGGCGTCGTGACCGGCGTGTCCCCGTCATGACCGATCAGTGTGCCTGCGTCCGGCAGGACTTCACCGCCGGTGAACGGCTGCGCGAACGTGAATGTATCGCTCTCAATCGTGACGGCCCGGGCCACGGTGTAGAACGACTGTTGCGGAACGGGATCGAGGGCGTCGACCCGGTCCTGCGCAATCGTGCCGGTTGCCGCCAGAAACCGCACCGTGGCCTCAACAGCCAGTGCGCCCGAAGATGCTTCCCAGTGTTGTCCGCATTCGATCAGCAGGGCTGTCTTCGTTGAATTCGGGTCATCAAAGGCCCCGTAGTCGCGCATGCGCCGGCCTGCGGCATGACCCGCATCCCCCACGATCCGCTCTGGCACGCCCACCCGGGCGGCAAGGTCTTTGCTTTTCTGGTGGCGTCCGGACATCACCAGAGGCGGGGCGAGATGCTGCATGCTGTGGATGTCGAGAAGACAGTCGATGTCCTCAAGAGCCGGACGGACACGGCGTGCACGTTCGAGTTCAATGGAGGTCCGGTCACTGTCCAGAACTTCTTTGTCCCAGACACGGTTCATGTCTTCTTCGAGCCACCTGGTGCGGTTCGGATCAGCCGGATCAAACGCGTGGTAAGCATCGACATTCATGAACGCCAGTGTCAGCGATCCGCACAGCGGCCTGATGTCTTCGCGGAACAGCCAGTCGAGCGCGATGACGCCGCAGGGCTCGTTACCGTGCACAACCGCGCTGACCATAACGTTGGGTCCGGGGAGGCCACTCCCGAACCGCCAGACATACGGGATCCCGGTATTGCCCGCGGCATAGGGTTCAATGTCGGGCGTTTCGAGTTCTACCGAATACTCATTTGGAATGTTGATTTGCGTCATTTCTTCGGATTTCCTTATGCAATGCCCAAATTAAGAGGAACGTCGTCATGACCGCACCAAAGATCGCCCTGCTTGGCGCCATCCTCGAATCCAACCGGTTTGCACCACCTGCAGGGGAAGATGACTTCCGCTCGCTGACCTGGCTCACGGGCGATGCGCTGATGCAGGAAACCCGTTCGGACACCCCGAAACTGGCCACAGAATTCGCCGCGTTCGTGCGCGCGATGGATGCGACGGGCGACTGGGAGCCGGTCCCCTGTATTCTGGCGGCAAGCCATCCCGCAGGACCGGTGCGCGCGGCGGTGATCGAAGAAATCATTGCAACGGCGGAAAATATGCTGCGCGCGGCGGGTGCGCTGGACGCAGTCTATATCTGCAACCACGGCGCTATGGTGGCCGAACATGACTACGACCCGGACGGGCTGCTGATGGCCCGTGTGCGCGAGGTTGTCGGGCCGGATGTCCTCGTTGTTTCCACGCTGGATTTGCATGCAAATGTATCGCAGCGGATGGTGGATGCCTGTGATCTGATCGTTGGTTACCGGACCAACCCGCATGTGGATCAGATCGAGCGCGGGGAAGAGGCCGCTTTTGCGGTGCGGCGCATTCTGGCGTCGGGGACGCGGCCACAGATAGCCCATGTCAAACTGCCGCTCGTGCCGGCGTCGGTGACACTGCTGAGCGCCGAACATCCCTACGGCACTCTGATTGACACCGGACAGCGGCGTCAGGCGGAATGCCGGGGTCAGATCCTCAACGTTTCCGTGTTCGGCAATTTCCTCTTTTCGGACACGCCTGACAACGGGCTGAGCATCGTTGTCACCGCGCGTGAAGACATCGGCGTGGCGCAGGTGCTTGCAGACGAACTGGCTGGCATGGCGTGGTCTCTGCGCGGGGATTTTACTCGCAAACTGACCACGCTGGGTGATGCGGTGGCCCTTGCACTTCAGGAAGATCGGGCGGGGGTCATCTTCTCGGACGCCGGCGACAATCCGGGCGGGGGTGGCAGTGGCCGGACGACAGCGCTGCTGGCGGCACTGCATGCGGCCGGTGTCCGCGACTGCCTTGTCGGATCGTTCTGCGACCCTGAACTCGCCGCAGAGGCGCATCAGGTGGGGGTCGGCGGACAGTTTCAGGCGCGGTTCAACCGGTCGCGGGATGCTGAAGCGCCCTGGGCCCAATGGGATCTGCCTTTTGATGCCGAAGCGGAGGTCACTGCACTCCACGATGGAGGTGTTGTGGGAGAACAGGGGATGACTGCGGGCAGGCGTCTGGCGCTCGGACCATCTGCTGCGCTGCGTATGGGCGGCATAACGGTCGTCGTCATTTCGGACCGTACCCAGACTGCTGATCCGGTGTTTTTTCATATGTTCGGGCTGGATATTTCCGCAGCCCGCACGGTCGTGGTGAAATCCCGCGGGCATTTCCGGGCAGGTTTCGCGGACTGGTTCCCGGCAGAACAGGTTTCTGAGGTGGATACGCCCGGTCTGACCAGCCCGGTGCACAGCCGCTGGCCCTTTGAGCACCTGCCGCGCCCTGCTTTTCCGATGGATCCGGATGCAGAATGGAGCAGCGGCGGAGATCACTAGATGGGCTCCGAATACTTATGCGGCGGCGTGGTCAGCTTCACAAAGCTGATAAACTGTCTGGTCAGCTGTGTCGGGGGCACGCCCGAGGGCAGCACAAAGCTGGTTTCATAAGAACACGACGCGTCAAAGGGCCGGACTTCGACACCTTCCATGTCCTGTGACAGGAGCGGGAAGGGATTGATCAGCGTGACACCGAGGCCTTCCCGGACCAGCTCCAGCGCCGCCATATTCGTCGCCGTCTCCGCAATCTGGCGCGGCTGGACCCCGGCGCGGGCAAGTATCTGTTCTGTTGTGGCACGGGTGCCCAGCCTGCGCAGGAACTGGATCAGATCCACACCATCCAGATCCTGAGGTGTGATGGATTTCTTTGCAGCCAGCGGATGTCCGGTCGGCATCGCACAGACCGCGTGGCTGCGCCGCCACGGCATCAGCTGTACACCGGAGCGCTGGATCATCCCGCTGGTCAGGCCGAGGTCGTAGCGCAGATCAAGAATGCCCGAGACCAAAACGTCGGTCGCCTGGATATCCAGCTGCACCCGCCGTCCCGGGTTGGCCTTCAGAAAGTTCGCAACACGCCGGATAATGAAGTGATGCGCCAGTGTCGGCGGGACGACCAGCCGCAGCGGTTCATCTTCGGGGGCGGCCCAGTCTGCGCCTTCGATCTGCGCCAGGGTCTCGAAAATCGGATCCAGTTTTCCGTTCAGCCTCAGCGCTTCATCCGTGGGTTCGATCCGTCCCGACCTGCGCACAAAGAGCGAGCGGCCGACGCGCGCCTCGAGCTGCGAGAGCGAACGGCTGACGGCCGACTGGGATACACCCAGCCGGCGGGCCGCACCGATCGTCGTGCCCGTCGTGACCAGGGCACGAAGCGATTCAAACTCGCGAAGCCGGTGTTTGTGTTCGGTCATGACCTTTGCATTCTTTCCAGCTTTGCGTCCGGACGCCATCCGGGGCACCGGATTGGTCTATGCAAAATTGCATAGCATTGAGTATTGGCAATGATTTTTGTGGTAGCTAGCATTTGCTCAGGGCGCAAGGCCGGGTTCCGGATTCGGTCGAACAAAGCGCCAACTGAACAGGGAGCTTTTTGATGAAGAAGATTACAGCCGTGACAGCGGTCGCTGCGGGCATCATGGCGCTGGGCGCCGGCGCTGTCTCTGCAGAGAAGCTGGTCATCGGACTTTCGTCCGAGCCGACGTCTCTGGACCCGCATTTTCACAATCTTGGTCCGAACAATGCAATGTCGCGCCATATCTATGACCGACTGATCAATCAGGATGAAAAGCAGCGTCTGATGCCGGGCCTTGCCGTCTCCTGGGAGCCGATTGACGACCTGACCTGGGAGTTCAAACTGCGCGAAGGTGTCAAATTCCACGACGGCAGCGATTTTAACGCGGATGACGTAGTCTGTACCGTCGAACGTGCACCGGATGTCCCCAATTCGCCCGCCAGCTTCGGTACCTATCTCAAGGGCAAAACGGCGGTGAAGATTGATGATTACACCGTGCACTTTGTGACAGAGGAACCCTATCCGCTGATGGGGAACGACATCTCAACAGTGCCGATCATCTCGAACGAAGGCGGCTGCAGCGCATCGACCGAAGACTTCAATGAAGGCACCGCCTCTGTAGGTACAGGGCCGTTTGTCTTTGCCAGCTACACACCAGGCGAGTCGATCAAAATGACCCGGAACGAGGCATACTGGGGTGACAAACCGGAGTGGATGGAGGTGGAGTTCCGCCCGATCACATCCGGCCCGTCCCGCGTGGCAGCCCTGCTGGCTGGTGACGTCGATATGATTTCCGGCGTGCCGACAACGGACATTACCACACTGGAAGGCAATGACGCGATCCAGCTGAGCCAGGGCGTTTCCAACCGCGTCATTTATCTGCACATGGACCAGTTCCGTGAGAACTCGCCCTTTGTGACGGCCAAAGACGGGGGGGACATCAAAAACCCGCTGATGGATGTGCGGGTGCGCAAGGCGATCAGCATGGCGATCAACCGCGATGCCATCGTGGAGCGGGTGATGGAAGGTGTTGCCATTCCGGCCGGACAGCTTCTGCCCGAGGGGTTCTTTGGTGTGTCAGACAAGCTTGGTGTGGTCGAATATGACCCGGCAGGTGCTAAGGCGCTTCTGGCCGAAGCCGGATATGCGGACGGGTTTGCCATGACAATCCATGGCCCGAACGACCGCTATATCAACGACGCGCGCATTGCTGAGGCAATTGCTCAGATGCTCACCCGTGTCGGGATTCAGACGGCTGTAGAGACCATGCCGCGTTCGGTCTACTTCGGTCGTGCCTCACGCGGTGGCGAGGATGGCCAGCCGGAATTCAGCTTCATCCTGGTCGGCTGGGGTGCAGGTTCGGGCGAAGCATCCAGTCCGCTCAAGTCGCTGATCCACACACATGATCCTGACCGTGGATTTGGTGCCTCAAACCGTGGGCGTCACTCCGATGCGGAAATCGACGGGATCATCGAGGAAGCGCTGCGCACAGTTGATGACGCTAAACGTCAGGACCTGCTTGCGGAGGCCACTGAAAAGGCCATCGACAATGTCGCGATCATCCCCACGCACTTCCAGGTCAACACCTGGGCTGCGAAAAAGGGGCTGCGTTATGTCGCGCGCACAGACGAGTACACGCTCGCAATCGGTGTCGTGAAAGAGTGATGCCGCTCTGCCGGGCCGCGCTGAAGCGGCCCGGCGACCACCTCTTCGGGGTTCATCTTCATGACGGTTTTTGTGATCCGCCGTATGCTTCAGGCGCTTCTGGTGGTGTTCCTGATGTCTTTGATCGTCTTCTTCGGCGTCAATATCGTCGGGGATCCGGTCTACATGCTGGTCAGCCCGGACGCTGATCAGGCAGACATTCAGGCCACGATTGAGCGCCTCGGCCTCGACCGCCCCATCTGGGAACAGTACATGCTGTTCCTCAAGGGGGCTGCACAGGGCGATCTGGGCAAGAGTTTCATCTTCGGAGAACCGGCCCTGAAGCTGATCCTGCACCATATGCCGGCCACGATGGAGCTGGCGTTCACGGCGCTCTTTCTGGCGGTGGCTATCGGTATTCCGCTGGGTCTTTACGCTGGTCTCTACCCTGACAGCAAGGTTTCAAAGGGGATCATGGCGACTTCGATCCTGGGCTTTTCGCTGCCGACGTTCTGGGTCGGGCTCATGCTGATCATCCTCTTTGCAGTCGAACTGGGCTGGGTCCCGGCCACCGGTCGGGGCGATATCGGAACATTCCTCGGCGTCCGGAGCAGCCTGTTCACGGCCGACGGCCTGAGCCACATTTTCCTGCCTGCCCTCAATCTCGCGCTGCTCAAGATTTCGCTGGCCATCCGTCTGACCCGGGCAGGTGTGCGCGAGGCGATGGGACAGGATTATGTCAAATACGCCCGTGCCAAAGGGCTTTCGACGCGCCGCATCATCTTTGTGCACGTCATGAAGAACATCATGATCCCGGTGGTGACTGTAATGGGCCTGGAGTTCGGGTCCCTGATCGGTTTTTCGGTTGTGACCGAAACGATTTTCGCCTGGCCGGGGATGGGTAAACTGCTGATTGACGCAATCCTGCAGCTCGACCGGCCTGTGGTGGTCGCCTATCTGATGATCATTGTGCTTTTCTTTGTCCTGATCAATCTGATCGTGGACATCGTTTATTCGCTTCTGGACCCGCGGGTCCGGCTTCAGGACCAGGGCGCATGACAGATACCACAGCTTCAGACCGCCCCGCAGTTGCAGTCGCCGTAGAAACACCGTTTCAGCGGTTCCGCGCAGAGTTCTTTGAGGGCCGGATCGCAACGGTTGCTCTGGTGGTGCTTGGTGTGATCGTGATCCTCGCAATCCTGGCACCCTGGATCACGCCGCAGAACCCCTACGATCTGGCCCAGGTTGATGTTCTGGATGGCCGTTTGCCGCCCGGCTCTGAGGCTTTCGCGGGATACACCATGTGGCTGGGCTCCGATGGGGCGGGCCGCGATCTTTATTCCGCCATTCTCTATGGTCTCCGGATTTCCCTTACGGTCGGGCTGGCTTCGGGCGTTATCGCACTGCTGATCGGCATGGTGATTGGCCTGATCGCTGCCTATGCCGGCAGCCGGACCGAGGCGTTCATCATGCGGATCGTGGATCTGCAGCTGTCCTTTCCGGCATCGCTGGTGGCGCTGATGCTGGTGGCCGCGCTTGGCAAGGGGGTCGACAAGATCATTCTGGCGCTCGTGGTCGCGCAATGGGCTTATTACGCCCGCACAGTCCGGGCAACAGCGCTGGTTGAGCGGAACAAGGAATACGTCGAGGCCGCCCAATGTCTGGGCCTGTCGCGGGCGCGGATCGTGTTTCGGCATATCCTGCCAAACTGTGTGGCCCCGCTGATCGTTGTAGGGACGGTACAGACCGCGAGCGCGATCTCGCTCGAGGCGACCCTGTCCTTTCTGGGTGTGGGCCTGCCCCAGACGGAACCATCGCTCGGCGTGCTGATTGCGAATGGTTTCGAATACATGCTCTCGGGCCGCTACTGGATTTCGATGTTCCCGGGGCTGGCCCTGTTGCTGACTGTGGTGTCGATCAATCTGGTAGGCGATCATTTGCGCGATGTGCTGAACCCGAGGCTGAAGAAATGAGCGCTGTTCTGGATGTCAGGGGGCTCAAGACCCATTTCTTCACCCATGCCGGCGTGGTCAAAGCCGTGGACGGCGTCGATTTTTCCGTCGCCCGTGGAGAGATCATGGGGCTTGTGGGCGAATCCGGGTCAGGCAAATCCATCACCGGCTTCTCGATCCTGGGATTGATTGACCAGCCAGGGCGCATCGTTGACGGGTCGATCCGGTTCAACGGAGATGAAATCGCGAATGCGCCCGAGGACACGTTGCAGCGTTTGCGGGGAAACCGCATTTCGATGATTTTTCAGGACCCGATGATGACGCTGAACCCGGTTCTGCGCGTGGACACGCAGATGATGGAAGCGATCAGAGCCCATGAGAAAGTCGACAAAAAAGAAGCCTGGGCGCGCAGCCGCGATGCGCTGGGCCTTGTCGGGATTCCATCGCCTGAGGAACGCCTGCGCGCTTATCCGCACCAGTTATCAGGGGGGATGCGGCAGCGGGTAGCCATCGCAACGGCTTTCCTCAACAAGCCGGACCTGATCATAGCAGATGAGCCGACGACGGCGCTGGATGTCACCATTCAGGCGCAGATCATTCACGAAGCGCAGAAACTCACAAAACAGACGGGTACGGCGATGATCTGGATCACCCATGACCTTGCCGTTGTGGCCGGGCTCGCGGACCGGATATCGGTGATGTACGCGGGGCGGATTGTTGAGCAGGGGGGCACCGATGATGTCATCGACCGGCCGCTGCATCCTTACACCCGGGGGCTTCTGGGGTCCGTGCCCGGCGCCAACCGGCGCGGTGGCCGCCTTTATCAGATCGAGGGGATGACACCGAACATGCTCGCGCTTCCGCAGGGGTGTGCCTTTGGCCCGCGCTGCACGGCGCGTACGGAGGCCTGCAGTCAGCAACCTGATGTCGAAGACATCGCGGAAAGGCGGCTGAGGTGCTTCAACCCGCAGGGCCTTGTGGAGGCTGATCCATGACCGCGCCGCTCGTTGAAATCCGCGATGTTTCCAAACGGTTTGTGCGCCGGCTGGATCTGGCCGGCAGGATCGCACAACGTCTGGGCGCCGATATCCATGAGGAAACGGTACATGCGGTGGAGGGTGTCAGCCTGTCGATTGCGCCGGGCGAAGTCCTTGGTCTCGTAGGCGAGTCCGGCTGTGGCAAATCCACGCTGGGTCGGGTGGTTGCAGGTATTCACGCCGCCAGCGAAGGCCACATGCTGTTTCAGGGCAGGGACGTTGCCGGGCTGAGCGGGGCGGAAAAGCGCGCCGCGACCCTTGCCATTCAGATGATCTTTCAGGACCCTTTTGCCAGTCTGAACCCCAGAATGCGGGTCGAGGATATCATCGGCGAAGCGCCGTTGATGCACGGGCTTGTCATTAAGGCTGACTGGTCGGGATATGTCGACGACATCATGCGCAAGGTGGGGCTCGATCCATCGCTCAAACGGCGTTATGCGCATCAGTTTTCGGGCGGTCAGCGCCAGCGGATCGGGATTGCCCGCGCGCTTGCGGTCCAGCCGGAATTTCTGGTCTGCGATGAAGCTATTGCCGCACTCGATGTCTCCATCCAGGCGCAGGTCATCAATCTTTTCATGGACCTGCGAGAGGAACTGGGGCTGACCTATCTCTTTATCAGCCATGATCTGAGCGTGGTGGAACACATCGCGGACCGGGTGGCGATCATGTACCTGGGCCGGATTGTCGAGATCGCACCGACTGAAGAGATTTTCGCGGACCCGCGACATCCTTATACCCGGGCATTGCTCGCCGAGGCGCCGCGACTGGATCAGCGCAAACGGGCTTTCACACCGATCGAGGGGGAGATCCCGTCGCCGCTTGATCCGCCATCCGGTTGCGCTTTTCACCCGCGTTGCCCGCTGGCGCAGGACATCTGCCGCCGTGAAGTACCGGTGCTGCAGCCCGGCCGCGACGGTCGTGACACCGCCTGCCATCTGGAACATGAGACCACAGCGCCGCAGAGCGCCTGAAACGAAGTGGACAAAGCAATGCAGAATTCAGATCCGATCTGGGACCACGTTGACCGCCACCGGGAGGCATTCATCGGCCTGTCGGACCGGGTCTTTGACACGCCCGAAACCCTTTATGCCGAACACGCATCGGTGGCTGAGCACAAAAAGATGCTGGAACACTATGGGTTCCGGCTGACCGAAAACGCGGCGGGTATTCCGACGGCCGTTGTGGGCGAGGCCGGTGACCAAGGGCCGGTGATTGCGATCCTCGGAGAGTTCGACGCGCTGCCTTACCTCAGCCAGGAGGCCGGGGTTGCCGAACACCAGCCCATCGAGGATGGCGGCAACGGGCACGGATGCGGGCATAACCTGCTGGGCTCTGCGGCCCTGTTGGCGGCAACTGCGGTTAAGGAATGGCTGGAACTCAACGGTATCAAAGGCCGCGTCCGGTACTACGGATGCCCCGCTGAGGAGGGGGGTGCCGCGAAAACCTACATGGTGCGCGAGGGACTCTTTGACGATGTGGATGCTGCAATTTCATGGCATCCGGCCACGTTCACCGGGGTGAACGAAGCAAACTCACTGGCCAATACGCGGATCGACTTTACGTTCCACGGTAAGGCCGCGCATGCTGCAGGTGCTCCCGAGCTGGGTCGCTCGGCGCTGGATGCCGTCGAACTGATGAACATCGGTGTGAACTATCTGCGCGAGCACATCCCTGACGCAGCTCGTGTGCATTACGCCTATCTTGATGCCGGCGGTGTGGCCCCCAATGTGGTGCAGTCGCGGGCGGTCGTACGCCAGCTGGTGCGCGCCAGCTCCCTTCCCGAACTGAACGATCTGATCGCCCGTGTGCGCAAAATTGCTGATGGTGCGGCGCTGATGACGGAAACCCGCGTCACCAGCCAGGTGTTTTCCGGCGTGTCTAATCTGCTGGGGAACCGTCCGCTGGAAGAAACGCTGCAGGCCGAACTTGAAAAGCTGGGGCCGGTTGCGTTCGATGCGGTCGATGAGGCGTTTGCCCGTGACATTCAGAAAACGCTGACGGCCGCCGACATTGATACGACGTTCAAACGGATCGGAGCAAAGCCGCAGAAAGACCTGGCGCTGTGTGATTTTATCGCGCCGCTTGACCGCCACAGCGATGGTGGAGAGGGGTCAACCGATGTGGGCGACGTCAGCTGGGCGGTGCCGACCGTGCAGGCGCGCGTGGCCACCTGTGCCATCGGCACGCCCTTTCACACCTGGCAGACAGTGGCCCAGGGCAAGGCCCCCGCAGCGCACAAGGGCATGATCTATGCGGCCAAGGCGATGGCCGCGACGGCGTGCCGGCTCATCGAAACCCCGTCCCTGATCGATACGGCAAAGCAGACGCACCGCGACCACCTGGAAGCCACGCCTTATACCTGCCCGATCCCGGATGATGTGAACCCACCGGTGTGAGGGAGCTTTTGTGACGCGTGACACTGCCATCAACGGTATCTCGGCCTATTTTGACGAGGGCCGCTTTGTCGACGACCTGCGCGACCTGGTGGCTTTTGAAACCGAAAGCCAGGACCCTGCTCAGGCGGCGGAACTCACCGGTTATCTTAGTGAGGCGATGATCCCCCGGCTGGAGAGTATGGGGTTCACCTGCACGATCCACCCTAATCCTACGACAGGCTCCGGTCCGTTCCTCGTGGCCGAACGTATTGAGGACGCAGACCGCCCGACCATCCTGAGCTACGGGCACGGTGACGTCATCCGAGCACAGACAGCCGACTGGCGCGAGGGTCTGCATCCCTTTCGTCTTGTTGAGGAGGGTGACCGCCTCTACGGGCGCGGCACCGCCGATAACAAGGGGCAGCATCTGATCAACCTCGCGGCGCTGCGCGCGGTTCTGGATGCGCGCGGATCACTTGGCTTCAACTGCAGAATTGTTCTGGAGACCGGCGAGGAGACGGGTTCTCCGGGCCTTGCTGAATTCTTCGAGGCCAACCGGGACGCGCTGGCTGCCGACGTGCTGATCGCCTCGGATGGACCGCGTCTGCAACCGGACACCCCAACAATGTTCATGGGCGCGCGTGGGGGCATTTCCTTCGATCTGATTGTCGATCTGCGTGAAGGCGCGCATCATTCCGGCAACTGGGGCGGGCTTCTGGCGGACCCGGCGATGATCCTCGCTCAGGCGCTGTCGACGATCACGGACGCGCGCGGGCAGATCCGTGTCCCCGAATGGCGTCCCACCAGCCTGACGGATGACATACGCCGTGCTCTGAGCACTCTGCCCCTGGAAAACGATGAAGGCCCGGATATTGATGAGAACTGGGGTGAAGAAAACCTGACGCCCGCCGAACGGGTATTCGGATGGAACAGTTTTGCGGTTCTGGCCATGCACAGCGGTGTGCCCGAAGCACCCGTCAACGCGATTTCAGCGCATGCGCGCGCGGCATGTCAGCTTCGTTTTGTCGTCGGTACGGATCAGGATGATGTGTTGCCCGCCCTGCGCCGGCACCTCGATGCGCAAGGCTTTCAGTCTGTGCAGATTGTGCCGCATGACCGTGGCTTTTTTGATGCTACACGTCTGCCGCCGGATCACCCCTGGGTGGATTTCGTGGCGCGCGTACTCGAAGAAGCCACAGGCAGGCCGCCGCACATTCTGCCGAACCTCGCAGGCTCTTTGCCCAACGAAGTTTTCGCCGACATCCTGGGGGTTCCCACGGTCTGGGTGCCGCATTCTTATCGCGGATGCTCGCAGCACGCGCCCAATGAGCACATGCTGAAGTCGGTGGCGCGTGACGCCCTGATTGCGATGACGGCCCTTTTCTGGGAAATCGGCGAGGCAGCCCCAGCCAGCACTTAACGCGCGACGCCGCAGGTGCAGAAAAAGCGAAGGCTGTGGCTATTCCCGCGCGCTGCCGCTGATGTGCCTGTCCACCTGTCGCTGTACCATCCCGGCAAAATGCCCAAAGTCCGGCGTTTTCATTCCCGCTCTTTTCCCGGCCTCATCGAGGTAACGGACGGCAATGATTGCCTTCAGGTTCGGGTTTTTCTCAAAGGCTGTGACTTCTGTCTGCGTCATCGGTCCTCCCTGCAGGTTGAGGGAATGAACGGATGCCTCGGAAAGGCGGCTGAAATAGTCTGTCCGTGTCGCACAGAGGTAGCGTTTGGCCGCAACGTGATACCGGCAGCAGTCCGTTACCACCGGCGGAAAAAACTGCTCCAGGACCAGGGCGCCTGCGTCCTCATGGTGGCGGTCTTCGGTGTCCTCCATAGTGAACGTGCCGAACTCACTGGTGAAATGGCCGATGTCGTGCAGCAGGGCCGCAACAATGATCTCCTCGGACTGGCCATTCTGCTCGGCGATGGTCGCGGCCTGCAGCATGTGCTCGCCCATCGTGACGGGTTCGCCGAGGTATTCCTCGCCGCCACGGCGGTCAAAGATCGAGCCGATGAAGGCCACGATTGTCTCCGGTGTCAGATTAGCTGCATCAACGGTCATTCTGCGGCCTCCTTCCGGTTATCGCGCGCGAGGCTGTCGCGGGTGGAGCGCACCCCGTCCATATCCGCGTAGCACCCCTGGAGCCACCGGTTGCCCGCACCGGAATATCCCTTTCGGGCATGCAGCACACGGGTGTTGTCGACCACAAACGCGTCACCCGGGTTCAGCCGGAACGTCACCTCCATTGCCGGATCATCAATGATCTCGCCCAACCGGCGATAGGCAGCATAGTAATCCTGCATCTTCTCAAACGGCACATCCGTGATCGCTGCGCAGGAGCGGTTGTTGAACCGGATCCCTGTCAAAGCGCCATCAGGGGCCAGTTCGATCATCGGCCGGCGCGCGGTGAGGCGCACACCTGCTTCGCCCGCGTATTCAAACCGCGCACAACAATCCGCCAGCAGGTCAAAGCCTGTGGGATCTTCGTCGCGCAACCGCAATGCGGCGGCGAACCCGTCCACCACCATGTTTTCGCCCCCTGTTGCGGAGTTTTCGAGGCAATGCAGAACCTGCACTGTGGGCACCGGATCACGGTAGGGATTGTCGGTATGTGCCTGCAGGCCAAGCCCGGTATAGGCGAGATTTGTCGGATTGACCTCGGTCCGTACCTCGAAGAGGCGGCCATAGTTGGTCTCCCGCACATGGCCAAAGAGATCAACGATCCCGAACAGGGCCTCCGGCTCAGCCGGGACATTTCCGACCCGCGCGAATCCATATCGCACAATGTTGTCGAGCCAGCCGTGCAGTGCATCGCTTCCGCCCTGCAACGCCCGAAAGTCCCCGTCGGGCAGATTGTGAGCCAGCGCGGCATCCCAGGGTTCCACGTCAGGCAGGAGCCAGCCGCGACCTTCGGGCGGAGCCCGGTCATAGGCATGCGCCGCAAGCCAGGCTTGATCAAATGATGTGACATGGCCATCCGGGTCAAAGCGGACTTCGAGATTTCCGCCGGCACCGACCTGCGCGGCACCGATCTTTGTGTCAGCGGGAATGTCGCGCAAAGCGATCAGGCGCTGTCCGTTTTCCGGTGCGCGTGTTTTCTCATCCTGCGCATTGTCGCGAAGCCACACGGCATGAAACCGTCGGGATCCGGAAGTACTGCGCATTGTGAGAAAGGTGCCGGACGGATCAACCGTGACTGACGGCATACTGTTTTCCTTCGGTGATGTTGTTCCAGGTGGAGTTTCCTGCAGCTGGTGCATAAATTCAAATCAGGAATAATGAAGCTGAGGCGCTGATTGATTTATGCATGATACCCGCCTGCCACCGCTGGAATGGGTCCGCGCGTTTGAGGCTGCCGCGCGGCTGGGCAGCTTCACGGCTGCTGCCGACGAAATTGGTCTGACGCAGGCTGCGGTCAGCCAGCGCATTGGCCAGCTGGAAAAACGGCTGGGTGTCGGGTTGTTTCATCGCAGGCCCCGTAACATTTCCCTGACAGTCGAGGGGGAGGCCTGGCTGCCGCACGTCCGGCACGCGCTGGATGGCCTGCGGGACAGTACCGAAGCGGTCTTCGGCGCGGGTCAGAAACGCCTTACCATATCTGCCAGTCAGTCCGTTATTGATCTGTGGCTGATGCCAAAGCTTGCGCGGCTGCAGTCGATGGTTGCGGCAGAGCTCTCTGTCCGAACGCTGGTGCTTGGGGCGCATGACGCGCCCGGGGAAGATGTGATCGGGATCCGCTACGGCACGGGGGACTGGCCGCATCCCTTCCGGGCGCGCCTTTATGCTGAAGCACTGGCGCCTGTCGCCGCCCCTGCACTTACCCACCGATCAGGTGCCTGGACAACATGGCCCCGCATTGCCTGCGCCGGCCCGCGTCCGGGGTGGCCTGCCTGGGCATCCGCCTTCGGCATACCCACGACCCCGGTGCCGCAGCTGCGGTTTGACACGCAGCTCTCCGCGATCAATGCGGCAAAGGCCGGGCTCGGCGTAATGCTTGCATCGCTCCCGCTCTGTGGGGCGGCTCTGGCCTCCGGTGATCTGATCCGGCTTGATGAGCGTTCTCTGCCGCATCACGAAAGCTACTGGCTGCTCGCCGGCCCGAATGCCATATCCCGGCGTGAATGGACGGCGCTGGCTGCGCTGGTGGATGTTTGATTGAACCATGTCGCATGCCGCGACACGCGGGGTGTGTTTCTGGTGCAGGGAACGCCAGGTATTGCGACGTGGCAGTCGGTGCTGGCTGACGTCCATCCGCCGATTATCAGCAAACGCTTTTCGGTTTTAGTCGTCGCCGCAACCCTGTCCCAAAGCCATTCCTGCGTCTGAAACAGTGCAGCAAAGCAAACGTTGGCGTCTGAGTTGGGCTCGGCGGCGGACGGATCAATGAGTACGCCGGGCGAATATTCAGTGGCGCGCCTTGCGTGTCCGAATTCAGTGCAGTCGCTCTTTCGGTTCCTGCCTTGGCGTCCGTGAGCAATTCAATCGAGCGGTCCCCGCCCTGCAATCCTCATCAAATCCTCACACAACGATCAAGCTTCGCTGCGCATGCGGGCCTATCCCGGTTCAGAGAGGGCAATGCGTCGTCGTTTTGCTCAGGACGTCGAAAACACTTCAGGGAACAGTCTATGACAGGAAAGTCGGTTTTTGGTGCTTGCATTCTGCTGGCACCCGGTGTCGCAGGCGCCGCAACGCTCAGCGCGGTTGCAGAGGCGCGTGTCAGCACAGCGGACATCAGTGCAGGGGAATATCTGACAGAGGTCGTTGATACCGCAGACGGTGCAACGGCTCAGGGCATAACGGCGGATGTTTCTGAACTGGCAGGCGATGCATTCGCCCATGTTTCCTCTGATCCTTCGGAGTTCACCTTCAGGCTTTCTTCTGCCGCGCGCGCACCGGTTGCTGAGACCGATGCTATGGTTTATGCACGTGCCCGCTCCGGGATTACTTCGGAATACAGGGCCGTTGGCAGTGGGGTCTTTCATGTGGATCTCGCAGTTTCTGCAGCCTCTTTCGTGACGACAGATCGCGCTGATGGGGTGCCGCTGGCGCATGTGTTTGCAGGATTTGAAATCACAGCCCCAGATGTTGTGTTTACGCGCCGCGTGTCTAACACCGATCCGTCCAGCCCGTTGGCTGGCCTGTTTTCAGGCGCTGACACGGGCGTAATCTCCGGTTCTGTATCGGTTGAAGACGGTGACCCGATCATCCTGCGCCTGTTCGGTGTGGCGGACACCGGTGAGTACCCGCAGTCCGGTTCAGAACGGGATGCCAACGCGTCTTTCTTTTCAGCGACCACCCGTCTCTTTGGCGGCGCGTCGCTTCGTGCAGAAGGGTTCGACCTTGTGCCGGTTCCGGACCTGCCGGCCCCTGTGCCGCTGCCCGCAGGGTTTCCGCTTTTTGATTGCAGGACTGGCGGGCCTTGCAGCAGCACGGATGCGCCGCCTGGCTGCCCGGGAAACAATCTGAGGAAAAGGAGCCAACGATGACCAGACACTTTACAATCGACCCCTGTGAAGCCCTCCTCGACCGGCCGGTCTGGAATGCTCTGATGTCCAGGTTGTCGGACATCAGCATTCCGGCCGGGTCGGCCCGGATGATGCATGAAGATACCAGCCCGCTGGCAGCGGCAGCCAGCGGATCGCAAATCGATATGCAGGAATTTGCCGCAATGGTTGCGCACAAAGGAGCGCCAGTCCTTACCCTGGAGCGCGAAACGCCGGTTTGCCCCCTGTTGCAGGGTCCGAAAGAACGGGTTGGTGGCGTGCAGATGATCGCGGTACGCCCCGCGACACCCAAAGACCGTTACAGGATTCATGAGCTGGGGCCGGACGATGCCGCTGAAATGTTTGACCTGGCTGCGCGGACAAAGCCGGGCCCGTTTGAACGGAACACGCATACAATGGGTGATTTTATCGGTATCCGGCGGGCCGGGCACCTGGTGGCAATGGCCGGGCAGCGCCTGAAGCTCCCCGGCTATACCGAGATCAGCGCTGTTTGCGTAGACAGCGGGCACCGTGGTTGCGGCATGGCTGCAGACCTGATCAGGCATATGTGCCAGCGCATCATAGCGGAGGGCGATGTGCCCTTTCTGCACACCTATGCGAACAACCGGACCGCCATTGAACTCTACGAACACCTGGGGTTTGAGATCCGCACCCAGATGGAGGTCGCACTCTGGTAGGCTTGGGTGCAGGAGAGGGCCGCGTCAGGTTCGAAGCTGGCAATACCGTTGCGCACGCAGACCAGCTCTGAACGCGGATCGCGGGCGTGGCTCAGTCCGAACGCAAACCTGGCGGGGACCGTCGTGCGCCCTTTTGAACAGGGAAAATGCAAAAACTCACGGCAATAAACGGGTCCGTGTGAAGTGCTTCACAGCCTGCTGACGTCACACCACGTAAATAACGCAAAGGACTGGAAAGGAGATATGCCATGGGCAACAGAGTTTACTATGATCAGCCGCGTTCGGCATCAGGGCGCGATGTGACCCCCCATGAGGGCGTTCAGAGCCGGAGCATGCGCCAAGGGTAAGGGCGGACAATTTTCGCGCGTCTGTTGGCCGCTGGCATCAACATGAAATCTGCTCTTCTGGAAGATCGCAATCGGTGGTAGCGACAAAGCATCATGCCGCCCGCTGCACCCCCATCCTATTCAACTGTGTCCGGTGGATTTATCGCGGACTGGCTGTCTGCGCTGGAGCCACTGTGTTCCGCGGCGCAGTTCCGATCATTACTGGAACGCTCTGATCTGTCTGCTGACCAGGACCTGCACAGCCGTGTGACGCTGGACCAGATCGTGGAGCTCTACCGGCTTGCAGCTGTGGAAACAGGCGACGAAATGATGGGCCTGTGGAGTCGCCCCATCCGGCCGCGAGCACTTCAGCACCTGCTGACATCCGTGCGCGAGGCAACGACACTGCCGTCGGCGCTCTACCGGTTTTCGACTTTCTGGAATCTGCTTCTGGATGACTATCAGTTCTCACTGACGGAAACCGGCACAACTCTGACCCTCCAGTTGAACCCACAGACAAAACAGTCACCGCAGCGTTTCGGGCATATGCTGATCCTGAAACTGGCGCATGGTCTGACCTCGTGGCTGGCGCGGCAAGAAGTACCGGTCCGGGAGGTTGCGTTTGCATTCTCACCCCCCGCGTTTGCAGAGGATTACGCGGTCATCTTTCCTGCGCCGGTGCGTTTTGAACGTGATACGAGCGCGATCTCGTTCGATCTGAACAGCCTCCGACCGGTGCACCCCCGTGGCGCAACCGACCTCGACCTGTTTCTGACGAACGCACCGCGGGACTGGATCTTTACGAAGTCACAGGACCATACACAGTCGCTGCGGGTTCGTGGTCATCTCAGCCGGATTGGCTGGGAGAAGGCGGATCTGAACGGAACCGCACAGGCACTGAACGTGACGCCGCGCACGCTGATCCGGCGTCTTGAAGCGGATGGAACGTCCTTTCAGGCGATCAAGGACGGGTTGCGTCGTGACATCGCAATCCGCCATCTGCAGGTGGGTCGTCTCACAACCGAGGCTGTGGCGCAGGAGGTCGGGTTTTCGTCGGCAGCAAACTTCCACCGGGCCTTCCGGCGATGGACCGGCAGCACGCCCGGAGCCTATCGGCGGCACACGTCAGCACGGGCGTGATTTTGTCACTTTAGGACAATTCACTGTCATTGCGCGAGATGGCCGGACCGGTGGAGTTCATGCCAGAGTGCTTAAAATATAGAAACAGGTTCACTTTCTGGCCGCGCCTGCATGCCGTGCCACAGAGGAGCTTTGGCGAAACCAGACATTTCATTCTGAAGGATTATCTGTGATGTCGGAACAACTTGATACCATTCTCGCCGCGGCCCGCGACCACGCGGAGAACGTCATCATGCCAAATATTGCGGATTGGAATGCCGCCGGGTCGTGGCCGCGCGATGCTTCCGATAAGGCCGGCGCTGTCGGGTTGACCGGCCTCTATGCTCCGGCGGAATGGGGCGGGCAGGGGCTTTCGCTGGCTGAAGGGATCCAGGTCTATGAACAGCTGGGTCTGGGTGACGGGGCTTATGCTTTTGCCCTGTCGATGCACAATATCTGTACCTTCGCGGGGTGTGGCTATGGCACCGATGCATTCCGCGAGGCCTGGGCCCGCGATCTCACCGCAGGTCGGAAGCTGGCGAATTTCGCGCTGACGGAACCGCAGTCCGGGTCTGATCCGATGAAGATGTATACCCGCGCGACCATCAACGGTGACGGCACCTGGACGATCAGTGGATCCAAAGCCTGGGTCAGCCTAGCCGGGGAAGCCGACATCTACTTCACGGTTGTGAAGACCAGCGATGTGCCCGGTCACCGTGACATGGCGATGATTGCCATTCCGGCGGATGCTGCCGGGATCAGTTTCGGCCCGCGTTATGAGACGCCGTCGTATAATTTCCTGCCGATGTCCGAGATGTATCTCGACCGCGTTGTGGTGAGCGAAGACAATATCATTCTGCCGGTTGGCCAGGGCCTTCAGGGATCCCTGATGGCGATCGACATCGCACGGGTGTCCATCGCTTCCGGATGCTGTGGTCTGATGCAGTCAGCTCTTGATACCGCGTTGTCCTATTCGAAAAACCGCAAGATGTTCGGCGGCAGCAATCTCGATCTGGATGGTATTCAGTGGATGCTGGGTGAGGTTGCAACCGATCTGGAAGTATCCCGCCTGCTCTATCGCCGGGCGGCAGAGGCGCTGGGCACACCCGAGGGGCCGCTGATGGCGGCTCATGCCAAACGTTTTGTGCCTGATGCGGCCGTCAGGGCGGCGAATACCTGTACGCAGGTTCTGGGCGGGATGGGGCTGTTGCAGCCATATGGACTGGACAGGCTGTCACGTCTTGCGCAGATGCTGCGCATTGTGGATGGCACCACAGAGATCAGCAGGGTCGTGATCGGGCGCGCCCTGAAGAAACGGGCGGCCGGACTGCCGGATCTGCCGGTCCCGCGCGGATTTGGCGAAGCGGCTGCAGAAAAAACAACGGTCGCCGCCGAATAAGAACCCCGCCCTCTTTTCGGCGGGCAGGGCAGCCGGCGTATGCCGGCGAAGTCAGATCTTTGCGCGCCGGGAGCTGGTGCCATGCCACCCGCACCCGGCGTTATGGCGTCAGGCGGCCGCGAGACTTTCGCCGGGTTTTGACAGCGCAATCACTGCTATCACGGCGGCACCGTTCACCAGATAGAATGCAGCATCCAGGCCGGAGAAACCCAGCAACATCGGCAGTGCAACAAAAAGAAGGCCAACAGCAAGGTCAACGGCCAGATGCAGTCTGTAGGGGAGTACGCGGATCACGCCCAGATGGTGATCAGTCAGAAGTGTGAGCAGAAACGCTGCCACACCGACGGTGGGCGCGATGAACAGGGCCAGCGGATGGGACTGGCCGAGGCCGAGCAGAAATGGCAAGGCGATCAGAGCCAGGGCAACCGGATAATCAAGCCAGGCATGAATAGTTTTTGTGACGAAACGCATGTTGGTGTCCTTTTGCGGGTTTCAGAGTTGTGCGCTCGGGCGCTGATGCAAAAGGTAGGTCGGTGAATTCGGACGTTGTAGTTCAGTAAGTTCGGAAAACATGACAGTTCGTCCGGAAGTCCGGATTAAATGTCAGGTTGCGGTCCCTTCACCACCGCTGGACCGGAATGCCGCCGGCGACTGGCCGATTTCTTTCTTGAAGACTCTGCTGAATGAAGATTCCGAGGCGTAGCCTGTCAGAACGGCCGTTTCTGCCACGGACAGCCCGTCTTTCGCCAGTGCGTCGCGTGCAATCTGCATCCGCCAGGAGGTGACGTAGGACATGGGCGTGACGCCGATACGTGACGAGAAACGTTCCGCAAAACCGGTTCGTGACAGTCCGGCTTCGCGCGCCAGAGTTCCGACCGTCCAGTCGGAGGCCGGCTGACGGTGAAAAGCGGTCAGCGCCCTGCCTATGTTCGGGTCGGCGAAACCGGCAATACCCTGTTCGTTCTGCGGAGACTGTTCGATATGCGCCCGGATCGCCTGAGCAAAGATTGCCTCGGACATCTTGAGCGCGATCAGGTCGCTGCCAAGGCGAGCCTGTCCGGCCTCGGCGCCAATGACGCGCAGGGTTGCATCCAGCCAGGGGCCAAGATCATCACCATAGCCGCGCAGGTGGATCACCGGAGGCAGGCGGTCGAGGATAATGTGACGGGACCCTTCGGCCAGCGCAAAGTGTCCGCAGATCAGCTGTGTGTCCTGAGTTGATCCGTTGCCGCCCCAGACGAGAGTCCCGTGTCCGGAAAATCCGGAGCGTTCGAGCACATCATCAAGGGGCAGCACAGCATCGGGTCCGGAATGCCGGCAGGACAGTGTGTGGCCCGCGCCGTGTGGAATTATCACAAGGTCGCCCTGAGCCACCGCAACCGGTTCAGACAGGCCTTCGACCCGGATCAGCGCGTCGCCGCGATGCGCATAGTGAAAGCGCGCGACATTGCTGAACGCCGGCACCCTGACGCCCCAAGGCTCGGTGAAGCTTGTGCGGAAATACAGCGTTCCTTCGAACGAGAGGCGGGTCAGGATATCACTCAGAAGATCCAGCATAGGTCTGAGAGTGCGCCAGATGGCCCGCTCAGTCCAGAGCGGTGGACGATCCGTCATGAATTCCGGACTGCCCGGCATTCAGACGCCAGAAACAGCATGCAATGACAGAACCGTTGAAAACTTTCACAGGAGCTGAACATGAAAAAGATAACCCTGATTGCCGCTGTGGCCATCGCGTCGGTGGGCTTTGCGGTACAGGCGGAGCAGCAGATGAACGATCTGGAAATCGCGCATACTGCCTACACGGCAGGTGGGCTGGATATCCGTTATGCCCATCTTGCCCTGGCTGTGTCGGAAAACGCCGAAATCCGTGCGTTCGCCGAAACCATGATCCGGGACCACTCTGCGGTAAATGACGCGGCGGGCGCTCTGACTACGGAACTGAACGTGACACCTCAGGACAACGACCTCAGTCGCGCGCTGGTGGCGGGCGCCGTCGCTAAACGCGCGGAGCTTATGGCACTGTCCGGTGCTGAGTTCGACTGTGCCTATGCGACGAACGAACTGGGGTATCACCAGGTGGTCAACAAGACAGTCGCAGAGAGCTTCATCCCGGCGGTCACGGTCGCGCCGCTCAAAGCACTGCTCGAAGACGCACTTGTGACTTTTCAGGCGCATGAAAAACATGCCGAACACATGGTTGCGGCGCTGCAATGCGACGGGTGAACCCTTTCTCAAGGCGTCTTTTCTGGCAGGGGCTGGGCGCAAGCCTGGCCCTTGTCACCACCCGACGTGCAGTCAGTGCGCACGAAGGCACTCATGTTGTGGATGTCAAAGTCTCAGGGTTTGAATTTGCCCCTGCCGCTGTCGAGATCATAGCAGGTGACACGGTGGTCTGGGTCAATCATGACATCGCGCCGCATACTGCAACAGCGGTCGAAGGAGACTGGGACACCGGGACGCTGGAAAAGGGCGAAGAAGCACGGATCATCTTCAAAGAGCCTGGTCTGCACCGCTATTTTTGTGCGTATCACCCCCATATGACCGGCGAAATCAGAGTGCTGTCCAAACCGGGCGGGTGAGCCGCCGTCCGTCTTAAGGTCGATGTGACCGGGGCAGTTTGCAGCGGTCGCGCTGCAGTTTTTGCAGCGGCGTCTTGCGGCGTTGGGAAGACCCCGATGCACCGTATTTCCTTTTGAAAACAATCCGACCCTGGCAGGCATTTTATTGCCCTTCTGGGTCGGGTTCTGACCTTGCCTGCCGGACGCCGATCACCGGCTCCACGCTGCACAGCAGAACCCCAATTCCTTGCAAAGAAACCAGAATCGGCTATCGTCGGTTGAAAGCGATTTTCCCAGACGCCGGATTACGGCGCGATTTTGCCAAAAAATTTTAGGGCGGATTCAGCCCGACAACACAGAGTGGAGGAAGAATAATGTTCAGTTTCAAGCGGGCGCTTGCCCCGTCTTTAATGGCGTTTGCGATGATGTCCGGAGGTGCGATGGCCGCGCCCGACAAAGTGTCCGGTCCGGGGTTTGACGCGGGCTGTTTCGCGCCATGGAACGACGAGATCGGGTATTTTCAGTGGGAGAAGCGCGAAGGCCCGCACAAGATTGCGATTGTGAACGGATTTGTCGGAAACACGTGGCGGATCCAGATGATCCAGACGGCCAAAGCCTATGCGGCACAGCCCGACATCGCGGCGCAGATCGAAGAATTCAAAGTCGTCTCGACCGGCACAGACGTTGCGGCGCAGCTGGGTGCGATCGAGGACTTCATCAACCAGGGCTACGACGCGATCGTCACGATTGCTGTCTCGCCCGAGGGTTTTGACCGGGTGATCCGCCTGGCGGACCGGAATGACGTGGTGCTTGTTCCGTTTGACAACGTTCTGGACACGGACAAAGTCATGCAGGTTAACAAAGACCAGCTTGAGATGGGCCGCATGTACGGACGCTGGCTGCTGGAGCAGTTCGGCGATAAGTCCGAAGGCAAGATCCTTGAGGTGCGTGGCCTGCCCGGCAACTCGGTCGACCGTGACCGCAATATCGGCTTCCATGAAGTCATGGACGCGTCCGGTGGCAACTGGGACATTGTCGAAGTTGTGGGCAACTGGGACGACGGGACGGCGCAGAAGGTAACCGCAGATGCTATCGCGGTTCACAGCCAGTTTGACGGTGTGGTTGTCCAGGGCGGCACGACCGGTGCCGTTCGCGCAATGCTGGACGCGGGCCATCCGATGGTTCCGCTGGCCGGCGAGGCCGAGAACGGTTTCCGCAAGATCCTGGCCGAGCAGGCTGACAACGGGCTGAAGGCTATCTCCATCGGTCAGTCACCAGGCATGGTGTCCGTGGCGATGAAAGCGGCACTGGCCGCACTCGATGGACAGGTGATGCCGCAGCTGATCTCTATTCCGATCCCGTCAACACGGTATGATGAGCTTGAAGCTGGCAAGAACTACTGGCCGGACCTGACGGACAACTTCTTTACCGTGAACGAATTCCCAGCCTGTGATGTCAATATCACGGCGCGGGAGATCATGACCAACGACGCGGAAAACCTCGAATAAGACCACAACAGAACGGTGCCGGGCCGCGTGGCCCGGCGCCTGTGTTTTACACAACAGGTTGTTTCGGGAATTTCATGTCAACATCCTCTCGCGATCCGGCGCAGGCACATGTCCATCTGAACGGTGTCACCAAGCGCTACGGCGGTGTCACGGCGCTCGACAAAGTCGACTTCTCCTGTGAGCTTGGCTCCGTTCACGCTGTTCTTGGTGAGAACGGCGCGGGCAAATCCACACTGATCAAGATTATGTCCGGTGTTGTGCAGCCGGATGAGGGCGAGATCCGTCTTGATGGGGCGCCGGTCAGTTTCTCTCATCCCGCCGCCGCCAACGCGCAGGGCATTGTCTGTATTTTCCAGGAGCTTTCGCTGCTGTCTGATCTATCAGTGGCGGACAATATTTCGATTGCGGATCCACCGCGCCGCTTTGGTCTGATCGACGGCAAAGCACAACGCAGGCGCGCAGAGGAATTACTGGCGCGGATCGGCTGCGAGGACGTCAACCCGATGTCGCGCGTGCGGGATCTGCCGCTGTCGCGCCGGCAGATGGTCGAAATCGCGAAAGCGCTGGCCAAAGACCCCAGCGTTCTCATTCTCGACGAGGCGACGTCCGCGCTGACCGCAGCGGATGTGGATACTGTTTTTGAAATACTGCGCCGTCTGCGTGATGATGGCATTTCGATCCTGACGATCTCTCACCGGATGCACGAAATCGAGGCAATTGCCGACAAATGTTCGGTGTTCCGCAACGGACAGCATATCGAGACATTTGAGCAGGGCGCGCGCACCGAGGGTGAAATCGTCCAGATGATGATTGGTCGCGAAATCACCGCGCACTTCCCACCCAAACCACCACCCCCGGATGCCGCCAAGCCGATGCTGCAGTTGCGGAACTATTCCTGGGAAGACCGTCTCAGATCAATCGACCTGACCGTTGGCGCGGGCGAAATTGTGGGCCTTGGCGGTTTGGACGGGCAGGGTCAGAAAGAGCTGTTGCTCGGACTTTTCGGTGTGCTCAAAGGAACAAGCGGTCAGGTTACCGTTCAGGGGCAGGACGTTGAAATCAATTCGCCGCAGGACGCCAAAAGAGCAGGCGTGGATCTGGCGCTGATCCCGGAAGACCGCAAAACCGAAGGCCTCATGCTGCCGATGTCGATTGCGGATAACCTGACAATCGCGTCGCTCAAAAGACTGTCGCGCGGGCTGTTCGTTGATGCGGATGCGCTGACGGCCGCCGTGGAAGACGGAATCCAGCGGATGCAGATCAAAGTGGGGTCGAGTGCCGATCCGGTCTCCACACTGTCGGGTGGCAACCAGCAGAAGGTCGTGATCGCAAAATGGCTCATGACGGACCCGAAAATCGTCCTGCTGAATGATCCGACCCGTGGGATCGACGTGGGTACAAAGCAGGAAATCTATCGTCTGCTGCGCAGCCTGGCAGAAACCGGCGCGTCGATTGTCTACTATTCGACCGACTACGAGGAGCTGATCGGGTGCTGTGACCGCGTGGCGGTTATGTACGACGGCGAGATCGTGCGGGAACTGCAGGGCGACGAAATCAATGAACGAAACATCATCGCGTCTGCGCTGAAAATGGATGAGGCCGCTGAATGAACGATCTTAGAGTGCGGCTTGCGCAGAATGCTGCGTTGCTGACGGCAATAGCGATCTTCATCCTGTTCTATGTGTTTTACAACATGAACCACCCGCGGGGCTTTTCGGTGGCAGTTCTGATCCAGAACTCCAACGAAGTCTTCACGCTGGCAATGGTGGCGATGGCCCAGACGGTGCCGGTTCTGATGGGCGGGCTTGATCTGTCTGTCGGAGCGATCATGACGCTGGTGAACACAATCGCGAGCCATTTGCTGAACGGCAGTCCGGCGCAGATCGCGTTTGGCATGGTGCTGAGCCTTGGCGCCGGTGCCGCCTGCGGGTTCATTAACGGCTGCATCGTTGTTTACGGGCGTATCCAGCCAATTATCGCGACTCTGGCCACAGGTGCGATTTTCCTCGGTCTCGCGCTGTTTTTGCGCCCCTCCCCGGGCGGCAATGTAGACGATGATCTGTCCTGGGCTGCCACCAACGACCTTTATGAAATTGCGGCGACCTATGGGTATGCGCAGAACGGTGAGGCCGCCTGGTTCCAGCCGATATCGTGGATTCCGGTGCCGCTGGTTCTGCTGGTTCTGGTGGCCCTGTGTGTCTGGATGCCGTTTGCACGGTCTGTTACGGGGCGTACCGTTTATGCGGTGGGGTCCGGAGAGGGGGCTGCGTATATGTCCGGTCTCTCGATTGACCGGGCGAAAATTGCGGCTTTTACGCTGGGAGGCTTCTTTGCAGGAATTGGCGGACTTTACCTGACACTGCAGACATCTTCGGGCAATGCCGACATCCCGCAGGCCGGGGCCTATACGCTGAATTCCATTGCGGCGGTGGTTATTGGCGGCACCTCATTGCTAGGCGGTGTTGGCACCGCGATCGGGTCCATTTTCGGCGCTCTGATGCTGCGCACCATTTCGTTCAATTTCCGGATCTTTGAGATCGATCCGCTTATGCAGCCCCTCTTCGAAGGTGTCGTGCTGCTGGCGGCGGTGAGCCTTGGGGCCTTCAGGGTGCTGAGGGTCCGGAATACACTGGAGCTGTTCCGATGACGCCGCTGCCGGAAAATACGCCACGGCCACGGTTCCGCATGGTTGAGGAAGACAAGCCGATCATCATGGCCGCAGGCTTTATCGTCGTGATCCTCGCCGTCGGCACGGTTTATACACTCTACACGCAGGGGACCGCGACGCTGCTGTCGCCCGAATACCTGCTGCAACAGCTGCAGGTGGGGGCGTTTCTCGGCATCACGGCGGCGGGCATGATGCTGGTGATCCTGCTGGGTCATATTGATCTTTCGATCCCCTGGACGATTGCCGCCGGTGCCATGATGGCAACAACGGTAGGCGGGCCGATGGCCATTCCGGTGGGTCTTGGGGTTGGTCTGCTCGTGGGGCTGGTGAACGGTCTTGGGGTCGCATACCTTCGGATCCCTTCCATGATTTTCACACTGGGTGTGAATGCTGTTATGCGTGGGCTGATGGTAGCGCACACGGGCGGTTTTGCGCCGCAGACCGCCGCGACGGACCTGATGCAGTATCTTGCCGTGGGCAAAATCCTCGGTATTCCGGTCGCGCTCATGGTCTGGGCCGTCGTGTCCATCGGCGTCATGCTGCTGTTGCAGCGCACGGCGGTCGGAAAAAGCATCTATGCCATCGGGAACAAAGAGGCGGCAGCCTATCTGGCCGGGGTGCCGACGAGGTGGGTGATCGTCTGCGCCTTCTGTCTTTGCGGGATGCTGGCGGGGCTCTCCGGAACATTGCTCGCAGGGTATTCAACCAAAGCCTATCAGGGGATGGGCGACGCCTACCTTCTGCCCGCAATTGCCGCGGTGGTGATCGGCGGGACACATATTCTGGGGGGGCGTGGCCGTTACCTCGGGACGCTCGTCGGTGTGATCCTGATCGTTTTGCTGAACTCGGTTCTGTCGATCATGCAGATGCCGGAATCCGGACGGCAGATCATCTACGGATGTGTGATCATTGTCATGCTGCTGGTTTACGGACGCGGATCAAAGGTCACCAGTTAGGAGGAATTCACGATGCTCACTGACGCTTTTGAAGTGATCGACAGGAGGTTCACACAATATGCGATGGCGAATGTGCACCTTGAAACTCTTTACAGTGGGACGCGCTGGGCCGAGGGGCCGGCATATTTTCCGGCGGGCAGGTATCTGATCTGGTCAGACATCCCGAACGATCGGCTGCTGCGGTATGACGAAACCAACGGCGCAGTATCGGAATTCCTGAGCCCCTGCCGCAATCACAACGGCCATACTGTAGACCGCGAAGGGCGTCTGGTGTCCTGCGAGCACCGCGGCCGTTGTGTGAGCCGCGTGGAAGTTGACGGCTCGACCACGATCCTCGCGGACCGGTTTGAGGGAAAACGTCTGAACTCCCCCAATGATGTGGTTGTCAGCTCTGACGGTGCAGTGTGGTTTTCGGACCCCACCTACGGCATCGACAGTGACTATGAGGGCGACAAATCCGAGGCTGAAATCGAGGGGTCATATGTCTACCGAATTGATCCCGGCACAGGTGCTCTGACAGCAGTGATTACCGATATGGTCAAGCCCAACGGCCTCGCCTTCTCGCCGGACGAAAGCCTGCTTTATGTTGCGGACACGGGTGCCACGCATGTCGAAAACGGGCCACAGCACATCAGAACCTTTGCCGTCAATGACGATGGATCGCTGTCGGGCGGAGAGGTGTTTGCCACCTGTGACACCGGGCTTTTCGACGGGTTTCGTGTGGATGTGCATGGCAATATCTGGACCTCTGCCGGGGACGGGGTGCATTGCTATACGCCTCAGGGTGATCTCATTGGCAAGATCCTGACCGGCGAGGTCGTCGCCAATGTGGAGTTCGGCGGTATTAAACGAAACCGGCTGTTTA
Organism: Roseobacter phycocola; assembly: GCF_042055075.2. Taxonomy (GTDB): domain Bacteria; phylum Pseudomonadota; class Alphaproteobacteria; order Rhodobacterales; family Rhodobacteraceae; genus Roseobacter. The sequence continues at coordinate 159,079 of NZ_CP194010.1, forward strand.
TCTGCGCCACAACAAAGCTGCTGGCGGTTTATCTCAACACCAAAGGTGCTCCGAGACCGTAAGCCAGTGGCACAGACAAGGGAGTTCATGATGAAAACAGAAAGCTATTTTTCAAAGCCGCAGGGCAGGATCCCCAACAGCCGTTTCCCTCTTCTCATCCACCGGGGGGGCATACCGGGTGGGGGCGTTGATGCGGTCAAATCGACGTTCCGGAAGAACGGATGGGGAAACAACTGGGAGTACCCGGGTATCTACGAATATGCGCATTTCCATTCGACCTCGCACGAGTGCCTCGGGTGCGCTTCCGGCTGGATGGAATTCCATCTCTCAGTTGAAGGCTGGACTACCGTCCGTCTGGAGCAAGGTGATGTGATCGTGATGCCCGCCGGTGTCAGCCACGAAATGACAGGTCACTCAGATGACATCATGATGTGCGGTGGATACGCAGGCGGCCGCGACTGGGATAACATCCAGGAAGCGTTCCTGACGCCGGAGCTTTATTACCAGGCATGCAAGCTGATCATGTCGCTACCGATCCCCGATACTGATCCGGTCACAGGTGGACCTCTGCATCAATGGCATGATGCACCGTCGTCCGTAGATGGTGGCTGGAACGATTTCCGTGACGGACTGGATGCATCCTCCTGACTAAATCCCCGCTGTTTCTGTGAAAAAGCCGGGCTTTCACCCAAGCGGGTGATTTCTTTCGGTGCGCGGCTCTGTCGTAGTGTCAGGGCAGTTTTTTGCAGAATTTTCGGGCCGGTGCGGCCCTTAGTGAGGGATTTAGTATGTGGAAGTTTTGTACTGTTTCAGCGGTATTGGCGTTGGTGCCGGCGTGGTCTTTTGCGGCTACGCTGGAAGTCGCGGGGGTTGTGACCGCAATCGATAACGGCTTGTCAGGTGTGACAAGGGAAGAATACAAAACCGAAGAGGCCGGGGGAATTGACGGCCTCGCACGTGGCGAGGACAGGGCGTCGCTGGGCCGTGCGGAGGGAACCTCGAATTACACGGTGGATTCAAGAACCGGACTGTTCCGTCTGGGTTCATTTGCCTCTCTCGACCGGAACGTTTCAGATGGTTCGCGCGCGGGCGGCAACATCCGCGTGACGCTGACCGAAAGCTTTGTGGCCCAGGGGACCGGTACCGCGCAGTTCCTGTTCGACTACGATGGCGCGTTTTCTAATGACGGTGATGACAACAGCAGAAGAGGTTACAGCGCAAACAGCCGCGTCGAAGCAGAGCTGTCCGCCACTGTTCAGGACGGCAACCGGCGTGTCACCACGCGGGATCGGACGGGCGCCTCCCAGACGTTTTCGGGCGGCAGCGGTTTTTTTACCTCCTTCAGCGAAATTCTTGATTACAATAACAATAATCTGTTTTCCGAGCTGAGCAGTATCTCATTTGATCTCGTCGATGGACAGGCATTCGATCTGAGCGTGTCGTTTTTTGTCGGCTCTGGCGCGGGCATCAACGAAGGGCGGTCAAACGCGGATTTCAACAGTACAGGCTACCTCAGTTTTACCACTTCGGATGGCCTGAACCTGTTGGCGTCCAACCGGAATTTCCTGGCGGATGCGGTGGGACGACCAACGGATCCTGACCCCGACGACCCCACCGATGTGTCAGCGGTTCCGCTGCCCGCTGGGGGTGTCCTTCTTCTGGCCGGGCTGGCGGGTTTTGCAGCCGTTGGGCGCAAGGGGAAACAGCGCGTCTGAGGAACCGGCCGGTGACGTTGTGGTTTCTCCCGGAGCTGGCGGGTGGTCTTCCTGCCCGACAGTTCCACGCGACAACCAAGACGTCCCCGAAGCCCGTTGACCGCGATGGACCGGGTGCAGTGAACACAGTACCGTGGGTCTGTATCAGTATCCCTGAACGGGATCAGAGTGGGGCGTGAAAGGTCAGCGGGTTTGAGTGAAGTAACCAGGGAAACTCTGGAACACAGGATCGAAACATCTGATTTCGAAGACCTGTTCCCGCTTGTTGCTGATCTGGCCGAACAGGGCGACACGGAAGGACTGAACAGAATACTCCAGCCCTTCAATGAACTGATCGGCAAGCTGGAGTTGTCAGCTGATGGCTGGCGTGGTGCCGAAGTCATTCCGTTCTCAGTTCATCTGAACGGGACAATTGTGCGTATGTCGGCGCCAGCAGCGGCGGGTCTTGTCCTGAGGCCTGGCGACAACCTCTCCCCGTTGCTCAATCCTGCAGGGCAGCGTGTTTTGGAGGAAGTGGCAGCACAAGGTGGCCCGGAACGTCTGGTTTCGGCCGAAATACTGGCGAACGGGCGCACAGCGCTTGTGGGCATAAAACGCACCAAAAACGAGATTTTTGCCCGTGCGCTGGCAACCTTCTGGCGGCCGGAGATCGAGGAATCGCTGCATCGCGATTTCCAGCTCAGCAAAACCGAGACCGAAGTTGCACGCGGCCTGTTCGAAGGGTTGCGGGCAAAGACAATAGCCGGGCTGCGCAGCCGTTCGGCAGAAACAGTGCGCAGTCAGATCAAGTCGATCTTCCAGAAGACCAATGTGACGAATGCGCTGGAATTTGTGCACCTGATCTATGGTCTGAACGCGCATGCATCGGTCAATGTGCCCCGGTCTGCTCTGTCGCGCAGTGGTGAATCGCGACTGTGGCGGGGCACCGACTGGACCATAGATGTCTTTTGTGACGGCCCGGAGCAAGGCCGGCCCCTTCTGTTCATGCACGGCTGCCTTGGTGGGTGCCGGTTTGTTGAACACGCACGGGAACGCCTGAGCGGGCGGCTGGTGATCGCGCCAGGCCGTCCAAACCATGGGCGTACCCCGGACACCGGCAGGCCGTGGAAGGAAACCCCCGAGGTAGCGGCGCTCCAGGCGTTGTCCGTTCTTGACAGTGCTGACATCCGACAGGTGGATGTGGTCGCCTATGATGTCGGCGCCGCCGGAGCCCTGACACTTGCGGCGATGGCGCCGGAACGTGTCGGACGCGTTGTCATTGTCTCGTGCCTGCCGCCGATGCCGCGGCTGACGGATATTATGGCCATTCCCAGACAGCAGCGCGTTTTCCCCGTCCTGAGCCGCATTTCTGCGGAGGTCGGAAAAGCGCTGGCGCGGCTGGGGGGCGAGCGGTTGCTGGAACGCGGCCCGGATACCTTTGGTGACATAGTGTTTGCGGGTGCAGAGGTGGACATTTCTGCCTGCCGGGACCCGGGCGTGTCAGAGCAGTTCTGGCGCGGGCATGGGTGGCACACAGTGCAGGGGCCGGATGGCTTTTTTTACGATGCGGCCCTTGCGGGCACGGCATGGCACGAAAACCTGAGCGATCTCTCTGTTCCGGTTGTGTTTGTCCACGGGGAAGCGGATGCCAGCGCACCCCTGGGCACTGTTCAGGCTCTGGCGGACAGAGTGGGAGGTAAGGTGCGGGCCAGTCCGCGGGTCGGCCATGCCCTGCTGCACGCCCACCCCGACCTGTGGTTGAATGCACTGGACGATGAACGCGTGTGATCCCTGGCGTGCTGGCGTTTCATGTGCGCCGTGGCGGGAAAAACTGCAACAAATCACGCCAGATGCTAGCCAAAGGCCTGCAGCGCGCTAGTCTGACAGACTGAGAAAATGACGTGGGACGAAAGCCCGTTTGACCTGACCGGACAGACGGGCAATCAAAGGGGTGCAAAAATGCTTTCGGATCCTCGGACAATTGTCAGGAGCGGGCCGTCAGTCATCGCTCCTCAGGCGTGACGCCGGAGCAGCACTCAGTGGGAACGATGGAAAAAAGTATGCGCGAAAGACTGTTGCTTGGGGGAATGTTCGCCCTTGGGCTGGCTGCCATCGGGGGGTTCGTCCTGTTTTCATCTGACAGGGAGCCCGGCGTCTCACCGACCACCGCTTTTTCGGTTCCCGGTAAGCCCGGTATGACGGTCGATGTTGCCCACGAGCTTTTCTACCAGCTGACGCCAGCGCTGTTGCTTGTGGTGTATGAAGCGTTCGCTGAGACCGAGGAAGCTGCGATCTACGATACGCTGGAAAGTGTCACTCACGGCGATGCCCTCGAATATCTCTACCTTGAGCGGGTGGGCGCAATGGCCGGTGGCGGGCTTGAGGAAGCTGATCAGACAATTCACGAAATCAGCCTTCTCGAAACGCAGGTCAGACGCGATGACGCAACGCTGGAAATTGATGCATCCTGGCAGGTCATCGGCACGGTTGGCCACGCGGAACACCTGCATGTGAGGGGCAATACCTACAGCGCGGAACTGCTTGTAGCACCCGTGGACGGGGCCTGGCGCATCACAGTTTTCGAGCTTCTGGACGTGAACCGGGATGCCGCGGGCGAAACCTTTCTGGCGCCAGAGACAAACTGATGCTGAAGATCGAAAATCTTGCGTTCAGCTACGGGGCGACCGGGTTCCGGCTCAGCATCCCGGAACTGGTGGTAGCGGACAGGGACCGGCTGGCCATTGTCGGCCCCAGCGGCAGCGGCAAGACGACACTGCTTAATCTTGTTGCCGGTATTCTGTCCCCGGAAAGTGGCCGGATCCGGATTGGCGACAAGGATGTTGTTCAACTGTCTGACGCGGAACGTCGTCAGTTCCGCGCGACCCGTATCGGTTTTGTTTTCCAGGATTTTGCGCTGCTTGATTACCTGTCAGCACGCCAGAACATTCTTTACCCATACCGGATCACGCCCGCGCTGAAGATGGATGCAGAGGTACGCGACAGGGTGCAGACGCTGGCGGATGCCTGCGGCATCGGCAACAAGCTTGACCGGCATCCGGATGCGCTGAGTCAGGGCGAACAGCAGCGCGTGGCAATCTGCCGGGCGCTTGTCACAAAGCCGAAGCTGATCCTGTCGGATGAGGCCACGGGTAATCTCGATCCCGAAAGCAAAACGCGCATCCTTGATCTGCTGTTTGAGCAGTCCGAACAGGCGGGAGCAGCAGTTCTGGCCGTGACACATGATCACGAACTCCTGCCACGCTTCCCGCGTGTGCTGGATTTTGCGCAGTACCGGGAAAGTGTTCCGGCATGAATGTCCTTTTTCTGGCGTACTCGTATCTTCGGTATCACCGGGCGCGCAGCCTGGTGCTGATCTTTGTGACGGCGCTCATTCTGTTTGTGCCGGCGGCCACGCAGATCCTGTTGTCCACCAGCGAACGCGCACTTGTTGCGCGTGGCGAGGCGACACCGCTTCTGATGGGCGCGCGGGGGTCCCAATTGGACCTGACGATGGCCGCTCTCTACTTTTCGGAGGAAAGCCCTGAACCTGTCGCGATGCGCGAGGTCGAGGCGATCTGGGACTCAGGCCTGGGCATTCCGATCCCTTTGCACACGGCCTTTTCATCATCCGGTTTCCGGATCGTCGGCACATCGCTCGACTATTTTGATTTCCGGGGCCTTTCGCTGTCGGACGGTCGTGGTCTTTCTTTGCTGGGTGACGCGGTTATCGGATCCAAAGTCGCTGAGGCGCTCGGAAAAGGTGTCGGAGACTCGCTGGTTTCTGCGCCGGAGAACCTTTTTGATCTGGATGGTGTATATCCGCTGGAGATGCCCGTTGTGGGCGTTCTGGCGCCAACCGGCACCCCGGACGACGAGGCCGTTTTCGTTGATATCAAAACAGCCTGGGTGATCCAGGGCATCGGACACGGTCACGAAGATGTTGTCACAAGCGCCGAGGTTGCCGCGGGCACTGCAGCCCTCGCCAGTGCAGCCGTTGTCGAATACCAGCGCATCACGCCGGACAATATCGAAAGCTTCCATTTTCACGGGTCGCAGGACGATTTCCCCACATCTGCTGTGATTGTGGTGCCAAACAACACCCGGTCGGCGACGATCCTGAAGGGGCGGTATCTGGACAGTGAACTGCCCACGCAGCTGGTCAGCCCCGGCGTCGTTGTCCAGGGGCTTGTGGACCGGATTTTTCGCATCCGATCGCTGCTGAGCGCCGTAACTGTTATCATAGCAGTTGCTGCATTTGCTGCCATTGGTCTGGCATTATTTCTCAGTTTCCGTCTGCGCGCGCGGGAGATTTCCACCGCAGTCAAACTGGGGGCCAGACGGGGAATGGTGCTGAGGCTCTTGGCGGCAGAAACCGGAGCACTACTGTTTATTTCACTGAGTATTGTGGCCCTGGGGGTCGGGGTGCTCTCACAATATGCTGAAGCGTGGGTTGGCTGGTTACTCGCGCTCGGAACCTGACTATGGGAGATATTATGAAGCGCATTATTCTGAATTCGACACTTGCCGGTCTCATCGCAGCAACACCTGCGTTTGCCCACTACGGCATGATTATTCCGGATGATCCGATGATCAGCCAGGAGGATGGCCGCAGTGTTGCGCTGACCATGTCGTTTTCCCACCCGTTTGAAATGCATGGTATGACCCTCGGAGAGCCGGTTGCGTTCACTGTAACCCACGAAGGGAACACAGTGGACCTGTCCGGTGATCTGACGGCTGCCACGGTGATGGACGACGAAGGGTTCACCCTGAATTATCCGCTCGAACGCCCGGGGACTTACATCTTTGCAATGGAGCCCCAGCCCTACTGGGAACCCGCCGAGGACGCATTCATCATCCACTACACCAAGACCTACGTGACCGCGTATGGGGATGACGAGGGATGGGACACAGAACTGGGTCTCAAGACGGAAATCGTGCCGCTGACCAAACCTTTTGGTCTTTGGGAACACAACGTGTTTCAGGGCGTCGTCAAGCTGGACGGTGAGCCCGTACCCTATGCCGAGGTTGAGGTGGAATTCTTCAATGACGGTGCCGGTGCAACCGTACCGGATGAGCTGATGATCACGCAGACCGTGAAGGCAGATGCGGATGGCGTCTTTACATATGCCGCCCCGTCGGATGGATGGTGGGGCTTTGCTGCCCTGAACACCGCGGACTACACGCTGCCTCAGGACGGTATAGACAAGGATGTGGAACTGGGTGCTGTGATCTGGGTTCACTTTGAAGAATGGACGGGCAAGTGATCCGCATCGCTGCCGTTGCTGCCCTGCTGGCCACCGCCCCGTTGTCGGTGGCCGCACATCAGCTTGTGGTTTTCGCGTCTGTTGACTGCGAGGCGGTCACCGTCGAGGCAAAGTTTTCGAACGGCCGCGTCGTCCAGCAGGGCGAGGTGCGCGTGCTCGACGGGGACAACAGTCTGCTGACCACCCTGATGCTCAAGGATGACGGACAGGTTCAGGTCCCGCTGAACAGCGTCGATCATTCGGGTGGCCTTGTGATCGAAGTCGACACCGGCAGTCATGACAACTACTGGATCGTGACACCGGAAGACATTGCCCGGAAGTGCGGGAGCTGATCGTGACACAGATTCATCGGTTCCTCGCCTGCGCGACTGCGTTCTTTCTGGTTGTGGCCGGGCCCGGCTCGGCGCAGGACACGCCGCGCGTGGTCACCGTGAACTACCCCCTGCAGTATTTCGCCGAACGCCTGCTGGGTGATGGCGCGGAGGTGGTTTTCCCCGTGCCTGCAGACGTGGACCCGTCCTTCTGGCGTCCGGGTGTTTCCGATATCAGCATGATTCAGGCGGCTGATCTTATCCTGCTCAATGGTGCTGGCTTCGCCACGTGGATCGACCGGGTTTCCCTGCCACGATCCCGGCTGGTGAATACCTCAGACGGTTTTTCAGACCAGTTCATAGTGACTGAAAGCATCACGCACAGTCACGGGGACGGTGGCGAGCATTCTCATGAAGGGCTGGCGTCATATACCTGGCTCGACCCGGTTCTGGCCGCCGCGCAGGCTGAAGCTGTTGCAGATGCCATTGTTGCCCGTGGCCTTGCAGGTGAACAGGACGTGCGGGACCGGCTGAATGCGCTGCAAGCTGAGCTGAGTACACTGGATGCTGAAGCAGAATCCCTGTTGTCCAGGAGTGGCGAAACCGGCTTTATTGCGACACATCCCCGGTATCAGTATTTCGCGCGCCGATACGGGCTGTCGGTTTCATCGGTGGAGTGGGAAGCCGGCAGAGACCCGGATGGCGCTGGTCTGGAAGAACTGCGCCAGCGCGTCGGTGACACGGGTGCTGGCGTGCTGATCTGGGAAGCTGAACCCTCGGCTGATGCGGTGAGAGCAGCGGGCGAAATCGGTGTTGAGAGCGCTGTTTTTGAAACCATGGCGCATCGTCCTGCGGAAGGTGATTTCCTGGATGCATTCCGGGCGGCCCTGTCGAACATCCGACAAGCGGAAGGTGTGTCAGCGGGCAATTAATTGGCCTGCCTCCGGTCCGCCGGAAAATGGCCCGGGTCAGGCGTTTGCTCACGAGCCCGTCTAAGCACTGTAAAACTGTGCCATGGCCGGTCAGGAAGCTGGCGGACGTCCCGTTGATCCGCGCACGACCAGATCACCATCGATCAGGACGTCACCGCGGTCGCCATTGTCGTCTTCCAGTACGCGCTGTACGGCATCCCGGGCCAGAAGTTCGGTCTGCTGTGCGACTGTCGTCAGCCGGGGTACAACCAGCGAAGCAAGCGTGATGTCGTCAAACCCAGCCACCGAAACGGCCTCCGGCACAGCGATGTCCATATCCCGCGCAGCCCGCAGCACGCCGATGGCCATCTGGTCACTGGCCGCGACAATTGCCGTGGGGCGCTGGCCGGCCGGTTCCAGCAGCAGAGAACGCGCCAGGTGCTCTCCGCTGTCATAGTCAAACTGCCCTTCGTAGACCGACAGGTTCAGCGCCGGGTTTTGAAGTTTGTGGATGTCGAACTGATCCCGGAACCCCTCAAGTCGTTGCCGCCCGACATCCGTCGACTGGGGGCCGGCCAGATAGGCAATCCGCGTGTGGCCGAGACTGATCAGATAAGTTGCCATCTTGGCCGACGAACTGGCGTTGTCAGTCCCGACAAGCGGGAACGTGCCAAGGCGCCGGTCAACGGAGATGACCTGTGTCTCGCCGGATTTCACAGTGACGCTGGTGTCATTGCAGGCGGCGACAATGAGGCCCCGGGGGGAGCGGTCAAGGAGTGCGGCGATCTGGTGTCCCTCGGTGATTGAATCGTCATGCGAGTTGGTCAGCATGACCGTGTGCCCACGACGGGACGCCTCAGTTTCGATATCTTTCGCAAGCTGTGCAAAGAACGGGTTGGTGATGTCGGGCACCACGAGGCCTATGATGCTCGCGCGGTTGGTGCGCAGGGCGCGGGCGGCCATATTCGGTCGGTAGTTCAGATCAGTGACTGCTTTGAGAACCCGTTCCCGCAGGGCATCCTTGACGGTCGTATCCTTGGACAGAACTTTCGAGACCGTCCCCACGGATACCTGCGCCAGTTGCGCGACGTCCTTGACCGTAGCCATTTCCTGCAGTCCTTCCCCAGACCCCGTCGGGGTTCAGGCCCCGTTTGACGCCACAATGCCTGGCGTCACGGCAATTGTAAATTCATCGAGCTCCGGTCGCCGGGGCATGGCCTCTGCAGCACCATGTTGTGTTGTGGCAAGAGCCGCAGCACAGGCCGCGCGTTCGATGGCATTGTCAACAGGCATCCCCGCTGCGAGACCTGTTGCCAATGCGCCGTTGAAACAGTCGCCCGCGCCAACGGTATCTACAGCCCGGACACTGGGGGCGGGCATTTGCCCGGTTGAGGCGTCGATGCTCCACGCCACACCCACTTCACCCATCGTGACAATGGCCCCGCGAGGGCTGAAACTACGCAGAAGACGCGCGGCCCTCTCTGCGTCAGAGAGTGTTTCGGGGGCTTGTCCAAGGATTTGTCCGGTTTCATGAGCGTTCGGTGTGATGATGTCGAAGGCCTCAAGCGTGTCCCGGGACCAGAACGGAACGGGTGCCGGCGCCGGGTCCATGATGACCTGCACGCCGTTCTCGCGCGCGATCTGTGCCGCCGTAAGCGAGGCGGAAACCGGAACTTCGTTCTGCAACAGCAGGACTTTGGCAGCAGCGATAGCGTCGGCGTGACGGGCAATGTCTGATGAGGAAAGCGTACGGTTTGCGCCTTCGGCGAGACGGATAATGTTGCCGCCGTCCGGCCCCACATCAATGAATGCCATACCGGTTGTCGCGGTGGGATGGCTTCCGCTGCCAAGGATCACCCCTTCTTTTTTCAGGGCGTTCGTAACGTCCTCTCCAAACCCGTCGGCACCTGTCGCAGCAATCAGGGTGACAGATGCGCCCAGTCTGGCTGCAGAAACTGCCTGATTGGCACCTTTCCCGCCAAGGCCAATGCGCGTCGTGCTGGCCGAAACTGTTTCTCCTATGCCGGGCCACCTTGTGAGGTAACTGGTGAGATCAACGTTGATACTTCCGACGACAACAATATCGGTCATGATGCTACCCCGCTGGGATTGACTGAGTTGACAGAAAGACCGGAACGCCCGGTTTGGCCGAAGCCGCCCTGATCCCGGTCACAACGCAGAATATTTCGCGCGGTAGTGATCCAGAATAACGGCAACAACGATGACGACGCCTGTAATCATCTGGCGGACAAAGTCGCTCAGACCAATCAGGATCAGACCGTTTGCCAGAACACCGATGATAAACGCACCCAGCAACGTGCCGATCACCGACCCGCGGCCACCGCTGAGGCTGGTGCCGCCAATAATTACTGCAGCAATAGCGTTCAGTTCGAAACCGATCCCGGCAATGGGAGACGCGATGTTGAGGCGGGCCATATAGATGATCGCTGCGATGCCTGCGCAAAGACCGCAGATCGAGAATGCAGAGACCTTGTACCAGAACACGTTGTGCCCTGCGAGACGCACGGCTTCCTCATTGTTCCCGATGCCATAGATCAACCGGCCAAAGACGGTTCTGTTCAGAATGAACCAGGCCACAAGAACCAGCGCCAGTGCCACGAGAAACACCACCGGTACGCCGAAAATAAGCTTTGAGCCGAATTCCTCGAAGGCGAAGGGGAAGGAGTAAATGGTCTGCGCGCCTGAGATTTGCAGGCCGGCACCGCGCGCGATATTGAGCATGCCCAGGGTGATGATGAAAGAAGGCAGTGACCACCATGCGCTGACCGCACCGTTGATAATGCCGCAGATCATGCCAGCCATCAGTCCGGCAAGCACGGCGAGGATGATCAGCTCAGTCGGTCCCATGCCGGGCAGCGTGATCGCTTTGCCGGCCACCACGGCAGCAAAAGCCATCACAGACCCCACAGACAGGTCGATCCCTCCGATCAGGATCACAAAGGTCATCCCCACAGCCAGGATCAGATTTATCGTAATCTGTGTCAGGATGTTGGTGATGTTGTTGGCAGACAGGAAGTGTTCACTGGCGATCGAGAAAAAGGCGATCATGAGCAGAAGGGCGAGGCCGATCCCTGCGTTGTTGATAATACTGCGGACAGACAACTGACGTCTCCCTGATGTGGCGGGGATGGTTTCTGCGGTGCTCATGCCGATTTCCTTTCTGTTGAGGCATCCTGCCCGTAGGCAAGTTGCAGAATGCGTTCCTGGGAATAGTCGGCACTGTTGAGCGTGCCCTGGATGCGGTGTCCTGCCATGACCAGCATGCGGTCGGTCAGGGTGATGAGTTCAGGAAGCTCTGACGACACGACGATCATCGACATGCCCTGTTCGGCCAGCTCCCGCAGAATGCTGTAGATCTCGGCCTTTGCGCCCACATCCACGCCGCGGGTGGGTTCATCCAGCAACAGAACGTCGGGGCGCCCGGCAAGCCACTTGGCCAGAACGACTTTCTGCTGGTTGCCACCGGACAGGCTCGAAACCGCATCGGCCAGTTTGCCGTACTTCAGCCGAAGCCTGGCTCCGCCGTGGGTTGCAAGATTTCGTTCCGCAGCAAAGTCCAGCAGACCTTTTCGGGAGACAGAATTAAGATCAACCAGCGACGTGTTTGCAGCAATGGACATTTCCAGGATGAGCCCTTCGTCCTTACGGTCTTCGGTCACAAACCCAATGCCGGCGGCAATTGCGTCGCGCGGGCCACTGATGTCGACTGGCTTGCTGCCTTTCAGTATGGTTCCTGACACCTTGCGGTCAGCGCCGAATATCGCGCGCAGTACTTCTGTGCGTCCTGCACCGACCAGCCCTGCGATGCCCAGGATTTCTCCCTTGCGCAGATCAAAGCTGATGCTTTCGGCGGTGTTGTTCGCGGGTGTAACGAGGTTGCGTACCGACAAGGCCAGCGCAGCTTCGGTGTCAGGGCCAGAGGCCCCGTTTTCCTGGTCGTCAAGCGTGCGCCCGACCATGTAACGCACCACATCCTGTGGCGTCACATCTGCGATGGCCTCTGTGGTGATGGTGTGCCCGTTCCGGAACACCGTGACCCGGTCGCAGATCCCAAAAACTTCATCGAGATGATGCGAGACAAAGACCACCGTGACGCCTTTGGCCCTGATGCCATGCACGATTTCAAAAAGACGGTCTGTTTCCCGTTCTGTCAGGGTTGCGGTCGGTTCATCGAGAATGAGAATGCGACTTTCACTCTGCAGGGCGCGGGCAATCTCGATCAGCTGACGATGCGCGATCCCGAGATTGCGGACCGGGGCTGTGACGTCCACGTCGCTCAGACCAATGGCATCCAGTGCACGCCGTGCCCGGCGGTTCATCTCTTTGCGGTCCAGCAGGCCCAGTCGGGTACGGGGCAGGGCTTCGATCGAGATGTTTTCAGCCACGCTCAGGTCGTTGAGCAGGTTGAACTCCTGGTGGACGACCTGAATACCTGCCAGTTTTGCGGCATGCGGAGAAGTGGGCTGGTAAACCTTGCCGTCCAGCCCGATCTGTCCTGCGTCGAACATGTGTACGCCCGACAACACTTTGATAAGGGTGGACTTCCCGGCTCCGTTTTCCCCGACAAGAGCGTGGATCTCTCCGGCAACGAGATCAAAGCTGACACCATCCAGGGCGTGGATACCCCCAAAAGACTTGCGCAGGTCGCGCACTGTGAGCAGGGGGGATTTCACTGCTTCTCTCATGTTCGTCGTCCTTTGCAGTCTTCTGGTTAAGAAGGGGCGACCGGCGACTGGCCGCAGGCCGCCCCGGTGAGGATCAGTTGCCACCGACCAGTTCGATAGGGGTTTTCACCCAGCCTTCGAGTTGAGGGCCGCCTTTCACGACGTCGAGCGCGAGGTCGATGGAATTTGCGGCCATTTCCTTGCCGAACTGATCGACACTCGCCAGAAGACGCCCGTCTTCGATCATCGGGATGACCGCTGGGATCGCGTCAAACCCCACGACTTTGATGTCAGTGCGGCCGGCTGCTTCGAGCGCTTTGACCACCCCGATCGCCATCGAGTCGTTGGCCGCCATAACGCCCTGAATGTCAGGATTGGCCGTCAGCATGGTTGAAAGGACCTGATTGGCCTCTTCTGTTTCCCAATGGGCCGTCCGGCTGTCCAGGAGGTCGAGCTTGTGCTCAGCCACCGCGTCCTCAAAACCGAGACGGCGCTGGGTCGCATTGTCGGCCCCGGGGTTTCCTTCGATGATGACGACCTTGCCGCCTGCGCCGAGAGCTACCCCAAGAGCATCGCCCGCCATTTTGGCACCACCACGGTTGTCCGGCCCGACAAATGCCAGCTCGACACCCTGTTGCTTCTTGGCGTCTGCATCCAGTGCAACGTCAAAATTGACCACTACGATACCGGCCTCCATCGCCTTCTTCAGCGGACGGACCATGGCTTTGGAATCTGCTGGAGCAACAACGATCGCGTCGACGCCCTGGGTGATAAAGTTTTCCACCGCGTTGATCTGGGATTCAAAATCGGTCTCGTTCTGCATGCCCACTGCACGCAGTTCATAATCGCCGCGTCGCTCCGCGTGAGCTTCTGCGCCTTCCAGCATGTTCTGGAAGAATTCATTCGCCAGCGATTTCATAATCAGACCGACAACCGGCTTGTCGTCGGCGCCCGCAATACCTGCAGACAAAAGGATTCCGGTCGCTGCCACGGCAGCGAGTTTAAAGAGCTTCATATGAGCCTCCCTGATGGTTGTGCCGGTCTCCTCTGCGCTGAAACGGGCGCTTGTCCGGCGTGGTCAAAGAAAGTCAGGGAAGGTGATTCGTGTCAATATGAAACGTTTCATATCTTGCGTGAGAGAGTTTTCGGGGTGGTGGTGAGATCGGGAAATTTCCATAAGCATCTAACAAAAAATAATTTATTTCGTAGTGTCTCTAGCGGTGTGCTACATATGGTGCCCGGGATTTTTCGCCGAAAATGAAATATTCACATACATACAAATTACAATCGCAGGTAGCGACACCTGTCCCACGATACAAAATGACGGGTACCGTGGCTGAGCTTCCACCGGCTGCGGTGCCTGGCTCGCAGGCTAGCGAAACCCGCCCTGGCCGTCGGTGTGCAGTTTCGGACCGCGCTCCTCAATGGCTTCAGGCGCGTTTTCTGTCTCGCGGTTTGGTGCCTCACCTACACTGCGGATACGCTCTGACCCGGGGCACGCCCATTTCACGGCGTTCCTCAGCACAAGGCGTACGTTCGTGTCATAGTAAGTTGGGTAGGTTTCATGCCCTGGCCGGAAGTAAAACACATTCCCCGCACCGCACCGATAGGTCAGTCCTGACCGGAATACTTCACCACCCTGAAACCAGCTGATGAATACCGTCTCAAGCGGTTCCGGGACACGAAACGGCTCGCCATACATTTCTTCGTGCTCAAGTTCAAAGAACTCAGGCAATCCGTGGGCGATCGGATGCCCGGGCGTTGTCACCCACAGCCTTTCGCGCTCCCCGGCTTCCCTCCACGTCAGCGAACAGGGCGTGCCCATCAGCTTTTTGAAAATCTTGGCGAAATGCGCGGAATGCAGGAGGATAAGCCCCATCCCGCCCCAGACCGCCTCCGCGACCCGGTCGACGACTTCGTCGGAAACCTCTCCGTGAGCGGCGTGCCCCCACCAGATGAGCACATCCGTAGCTTCAAGGCGGGCTTGCCGCAGGCCATGTTCGGCCTCCTGCAGAGTTGCTGTGGTCGCACTTATGCCGGGATCTTCATTCAGAGCGGCTGCAATGCAGTTGTGCATCCCGTCCGGATAGACTGACGCCACCGTTTCGCTGGCTTGTTCGTGGACGTTCTCGCCCCAGACTACTGTGCGGATCATCCTGCGCCTCTCTGTCCACCGGAACCTCGAGGGGGCGCCGTGCTGGCGCGGACAATAAGTTCCGGCCGGATCACAACAGGTGCGTCGGCGCCGTCCTCATCGTTGAGAATGGCTATGAGTTTACGACAGGCAAGCTGGCCCCATTCGCGACGGGGCAGGCGGACACTCGTCAGACCCGGATTGAAGATAGCCGCATATGGCATGTCATCGTAGCCAATGACCGATATGTCTTCGGGCACGCGCACCCCGGCACGAACCAGACCATGCAGCAAACCGGTCGCGGTTTCGTCATTGTGCACGAAGACTGCGGTGGGCAGATCGCCGGATGCCAGCAGGCGCTGTGCTGCTTCAAGGCCATACTCCACAGAAAGATGACCGGTCAGTTCACGGTCATTCTGGAGCGGTATGCCCGCGTTTTTCAGTGTCTGAGAAAACCCGTGATAGCGGCGTTCCATTCCATTGGTCTGCAGAGGGCCACATACCTGAACGATGTCGCGGTGCCCGAGTTTTATCAGATGCCCGGCGGCCAGCCTGCCACCCATGACATCGTCGGTCCGGACGGTGGGCAGCTCGATTTCCTTGTGCCCGCCGCAGGACACAACCGGAGGCCCTGCATAGACGCCGTTCTCGTCACTCGGCAGAAGATCTTCCAGAAAGCCATTGGTGTTCAGAATGAGCCCGCCCGCCTTGTTCATCAGCAGCATGTCGGAAAAGGCGCGTTCGCTTTCGGCATCCTCAGAGGTGTCACCGATCAGCAGAACATAGCCGTGGGCGCGGGCTTCCTCCTCAATTCCTTTGAAGAATTCAGCAAAGAAAGCGTTGGTGATCTCGGACACCAGAACCAGCAGTGTTCTGCTGCGCCCGCGCCGCAAATCGCCAGCCGCCTGATTGGCTCTGTAGCCAAGACGTTTCATGACCTTGAACACATGATCGCGCGTCTTGGCCTTTACGTCATCCGGGCGCGACATAGCGCGACTGACAGTGGCAACAGACACACCTGCCTCGCGTGCGACGTCCTTAACTGTTGGGCGCTTTGAGGTCATTTTCGTATCCGGCTCTTTCAGGCGGCAACAGGCCGGCCCTGATCATTGAATTTATGAATGAAGTCAGGGCGTGGTCGCAAGTGAACAGTGTCGCCGACTTCCTGATCGTGCTGTCCGTCAAGGCTGACCGTCAGAACACCGGCATCCGGCACGCGCACATAGAGAATGGTGTCGTGGCCCAGCCGTTCGACCAGAGTCACCTGGCCTTCCCAGGAATCGTCGTTCCGGCCAAGGGTGAAGTGCTCCGGCCGCACGCCCAGTGTCGCGGCACCAACGGCGTCCGCATAGCGGCCTTTTACGAAATTCATTTTGGGTGAGCCGATAAAGCCTGCAACAAACTCAGTTGCCGGGTGATTGTACAAATCCATCGGGCTGCCCACCTGTTCAATGTACCCGCCGTTCAGAACGACAATACGGTCAGCCATGGTCATCGCTTCGACCTGGTCATGCGTTACGTAGATCATTGTCGTCTGCATGCGCTGGTGCAGCTCGCTGATTTCGACACGGGTTTCCGAGCGCAGCGCTGCATCGAGATTGGACAGTGGCTCATCCAGCAGAAAAACCTGAGGGCTGCGCACAATGGCCCGGCCGATCGCCACGCGCTGGCGCTGCCCCCCGGACAACTGACCTGGCTTACGGTCAAGGTAGGGGCCCAGCTTGAGCGCATCTGCCGCTTCCTGTACTTTCGCTGCGATCTCATTTTTCGGACGCCGTTCCAGGCTCAGGGAAAACCCCATGTTTTCTGCAACGGTCATCTGCGGATAGAGCGCATAGGACTGAAAAACCATCGCAATGTCCCTTTGGCGCGGCGACAGGGTATTGGCGCGCGTTTCACCGATCATCAGATCTCCGCCGGTCACGTCTTCAAGGCCGGCAATCATGCGCAGCAGCGTTGACTTGCCGCATCCGGACGGCCCGACAAAGACTACGAACTCGCCATCTGAGATGGACAGATTGATGTCATGCAGGACCTCGACATCGCCGTATGCCTTGGACAGGTTTCTGAGTTCCACACCAGCCATCTTGGTTCTCCCTTATCCCGCCGCCAATGGTGCGCGGATGATCTTTCTTACTGTCTCGGGTGACGCCGGCTGCAGCTGACGCTGATCAGAGCCTGCGAGAATTGCACGGACATCGTGCAGGATCATGTCGCCGATCGGGTGGCGTCCGCCCTCGACTGCGGCTGCGCGGTGCGGCGACCAGATCACGTTTTCTGCCTGCCGGAAGCCCGCCCGCTTTGGAACAGGTTCAGCCGGGAACACGTCGCTGGCCACCCGGATACGCCCGGCTTCGGCCGCTTCGACAAGCGCGTCGAAATCCACCAGATGCGACCTGCTGATCACAACAACCAGTGTGCCGCGTGGCATGCTTTCGATCAGTGTACGCGAAACGAGGTGATGGTTTTCCTCCGTGGGCGTCGCCGCGATTACGACCAGCCGGTTCTGCGTGACGACACGTTCGAGATCGTGGAACCCGACCCTGTCAAAGGTCGCGCCCGACGCCCTGAGCCAGGGGTCGTAAGCATCAACGCGCGGCGCAAACGGAGCCAGCAGGCGGACGCATTCCTGCGCAATGGACCCAAAGCCGACAAACCCGATCCGCTGTCCATAGAGCGAAAAGTCTGTACCTGCGTTGTCGTTGAACCAGCGCTCGCTGCCCGCCCGGAACCGTTCGTGCTCATCCACAATGCCCCTGCATCCGGCGATCATCAGACCAAGGGCCATTTCGGCCACCGACTGCCGGAAACCCGGCGCGCATGAAAGTACTTCTACCCCGCGGTCAAAGCAGGCCTCATAATCGAGGCCGGTCTGAAATGTGCCTGAGACTTCAATCACAGCTTTCAGATCCGGAGCCCTGGCCAGATCATCCCGGCTCAGCTCCGGTTTTGCGGCAACCACAAACTGAGCATCGGGCAACCGGCTGAGAAAATCCGCCCGGTCCATAGGCCAGTTTACCCCACCATGAATGTCGCACAGTGTGCCCAGTTCCTCGAAAGCCGCAGGGCGGAAAAGCTCTTCTACCTGCCGGAAATGCTGATCCAGGATGAGCAGGGGATTGGAAACATGGGACCTCATTTTACCGCTCCTGCGGTCATGCCGCGTACAAAGTGCCGCTGGAAAAACAGGAACAGAAGAACAACAGGAATGGCCATAATGACGGTGCCGCTGGACAGCCCCGTGACATCACGTGTCATTGTTCCCTGGAAATTCAGCAGGCCGACAGAAAGCGTGCGCATCCCGTCCTGGGTCATCAGAAGCAGCCTGAGCAGCAGATCATTCCAGCTCCACAAAAACTCCAGCAGCGCGGTCGTTACGACAGCCGGTGTTGCAATCGGCATCACAACCCTGCGGTAGATCTGAAATTCGGTTGCCCCATCGATGCGGGCCGCTTCGTGCAGCGCTTTCGGGACACCGGCGAAGTAAGAAGAGAACATGAAGATGAAGATTGATACTGCAAGAGCAAGGTCCGCAAAGATGACCCCGAGATGTGTGTTGAGCAGGCCAAATGACCGCACAATCTGAAAGAGCGGCAGCACAATGGCGGTCACCGGGATCATCAGGCCGATCAGAAACAGAATCTGCAGAAATACTTTCCCACGGAACTCCATGAACACCATCGCATAAGCCGCGAGCGAGGCGATGCCGATCATCACGACAGCATCGATGACTGAGATGATCAGCGTGTTGAGGAAATAGCGGCTGAAACCGCCATCCGTCCAAACGCGGACATAATGCTCAAAGGTCATGCTGATCGGGGGATACCACGGCGGGTTCACAAGCTCAGTTGTTGGCTTCAGCGACGTAAAAACCGTCAGGATCAATGGCGAGACCATCAGAATGGCAATCACGCCCAGGATGAACAGCAGGATCCAGCGACCCATTACCGGTCCTCCCTGTTCTGTATCTGCATGTAGAAAATGGTCGCGATGCTGACGATCACCAGAAGCGCCACACCGATGGCGGAGCCGTATCCGTACTGGTTCTCAAGCGCGCCGCGTTTGTACATGTAAGTTGAGAGAATTTCGCTGAACCTGATCGGGCCACCCTGTGTTGTTGCCCAGACGATGTCGAAGACTTTGAATGACTGCGTAAGTGTGAGAATAAAAACGACTGCTGTCACAGGGCGCAGAGCGGGCATCGTGACATAGCGGAAGGATTGCAGCGGGTTCGCGCCATCCACGCGCGCGGCTTCATAAAGGTCTTCGTCCACGGCCTGCAGCCCAGCCAGAAAAATGATGACGCTCAGTCCGATGGTCGACCAGCTGTGGGCAAAGGCGAGGGCGTATAGCACTGCGTCGGGGCTGCCCAGCCAGGGGGTGGCAAAAGCACCGAGGCCAATGTTTTCGAGCACCTGGTTTATCACGCCGGCAGGCTGGTACATCCAGCGCCAGATCGTCGCTACGGCCATCGGTGAAATCACGACCGGCAGAACGATACAGGTCTGAATGAGCAGCCGGGCTTTCCAGACCCGTGCGAGCATTGCCGCGATCACCAGGCCCAGTCCCACGTTTATGACGATGATGACGCCGGACCAGACAAAGGTGTTCCGAAAGGCCTCCCAGAAGATTTTGTCCGAGAAGAGGCGCTGGTAATTCTCCAGCCCGACAAAGTTCTTTTCGGGGCTGATCCCGTCCCAGTCAGTAAAGGAGTATTCCAGTACCGAATATGTCGGATAGATCGCAAAGACGATATAGATCGTGAGGGCAGGCAACAGGAACAGAACAGGGTTCAGGCGCTGTGCAAGTTTTGAATCCGGGTCCGGAAACATATCTGATCTCCTGTCGCCAAATGGCGCGATAACTGAAGTCCGGTCTGCCCGCGCCGGAACGGGAGGACCCCGCGGGCAGACCGTTGAGGCTGCAGGTCTATTGCTCTGCGATACCGCCTGGCAGCATGATCTCTCCGGCCTCCTTGGCCGCAGTCCATGCAGACTGCATTTCGGAGGTAAATTCCTCTGGCGTCATGACGTCCAGCAACAGCGCCTGCAGGCCATCATAGGACACTGTCGTCAGACTTCCCGGTGTGATGGTGTCGAGGAAAGCGGGGACCGACCCATTCCCTGCATGTTCATCCGCGCTCTTCCAGATTTCCACCGCAAGAGCGGGCATCTGTGCGTCAGCCAGCGCTTCGTCGAGTGGACCCACCGGAACGGTCCCTGCATTCAGAAGAGCTGTGCGGCCTTCATTTGAGGCAAACATGTAGTTCATAAAGTCAACGGCCGCTTCCTTGTTTTCGGAGCTTTCGCGGATGTACCAGCCGCTGCCGATAGAATTAGTCGGGTGAATGCTCTGGCCGTCTTCAAAGGGTGGCACTGCGAACACGCCGAAGTCACCGATCCGGTCTCCGGCGGCTTCCGTTCCGCCCCCGATGACCCATGGCCCGGTGAAGGTCATCGGCACTTCGCCAGCCCAGAAACGGTCCATCAGTTCACCGTAGCCGATTGCCACGGGGGTTGGCCCGAACCAGCCCGCCTGTCCCATTTCCTGCAGCTTTGCGGATGCCGCCACAAAGGGGGCATCTGTCCACGCACCTTCGCCAAACAGCACGTTCTCAATACCTTCCGGACCTGCGTAGCGGCCGAACATCATCGACTGCCAGTGAGAAACCGGCCATTTGTCCGCCGCCCCGAGACCAATGGGCGTATCGTATCCGGCGGCCTGCAAGGCAGCCACGGCAGCTTCCATTTCTGCCCATGTGCCGGGAACAGAGATGCCGTTTTCAGCAAATATGGCTTTGTTGTAGAACATGCCCGTGGTCTCGACCTCGTTGCCGAAGGCCCAGAGCTTCCCGTCACTGGATGTCTGAACGACGATGCCTTCAGGTATTGTGCCGGACCAGTTGTTTTCAAAATATGCGCCCGTCAGATCTGCAACGAGCCCACCGGCAATGAGAGCAGCGGGTTGGCCGGGGCCTGTGCCGAAGGAGAAAAGGTCAGGCCCTTCGCCCGCAGAGAGAGCCGGGATTAGGGCGGGATTGAAAAGGTCGGACGAGTTTTTGACCACAGTGACCGTGACATCTGCGTGCTGAGCGCTGTAGGCCGCTGCGAGCTCATCATAGATATTGGTCTGGCCCGGTTCACCAGCCACCCAGACGATGACCTCCGATTGCGCGAAAGATGTTGCCGGCAATGCGCACAGCGCACCTGCGAGCAATCCGTGTTTGACGAATGTGTTCATGTTTTCCTCCCAGAAACGCGTGATTCCCTCAAAAATGTATACGATTACATAAAAATGTAAACGAATACATTTTATGGGGTATTTCCTGTGCGTGTTCTGGTGTCTGCACCCCAACTGCTGAAAAACCTGTTTTGATTCGCGAAAAGCCGGTAAGGCCTGAACTTATCAATAGCCGTTTTCCTGCTCGCTCAGGGAAGGCTGGATAGCGTTAAGACAAGCAGTTCAGAGCATTCGCAGAAAAGAGAGCAAGGCTGATGATCGCATATGTGTCTGTCGGTGCCGATGATATCGAAGGTGCAAAAGAGTTCTATTCCGCATTCCTGCCCGCGCTGGGGTTTCAGTTCTCGGAAGGACCAGAGGGTCTGAGCTATACGCCGCCGACAGCTCCTGGCCAGTCGGTCGTTCCTCCCGATTTCTACGTGAAGCCGCCGTTTGATGGCGGGGCGGCGTCTGCTGGAAATGGTTCCATGGTCGCTTTCGAGGCGCGCAGTCAGCAAATGGTTCGCGACCTGCACGCGGCAGCGCTTGCCGCTGGCGGGTCGGACGAAGGCCAGCCAGGCTTTCGTGCGTCATATGGGGCGCATTTCTATGTTGGATATCTGCGTGACCCACAGGGCAACAAGGTCGCCTTGTTTTCCAGCAATCCGGACGAACCAGGGCGCGACGACTGAACCTTCGGCAGCGATTACCCGGGTTGCCAGGGCAAATCTTTCTTGTCAGCGGAGTTCGCAATCAATCCGGCGATTGGAATGAGTTCCTGCTGGCGCATATTGGTCCAGCACGTCGTGCGCTTTGTAAAGCCATGCTCTTCAGGGGTGGGTCGCCCGGCGCCCTCTGAAATACGGATGTCACGCCAAAAAGACTGCACCGGATCCCATATTTTGCGTTCAAATACGGCGACGTTTTCGTGAACAGGCGAGAACGAATAAATACCAGTCGCCTAAAGAAATTTATTAACGCACTGTTTTAAATAAAATATTTTAATCACCTCTTCACGTGAGCCGTGACTATTTGCTTTCGCTATACGGGGTATTCGGAGGAAGAATTTCAAACCCGCAGGATGATCCGCACTTGGTAAAGCGGCAGAGAGGCCACGGTTCCGGTCTGATCTCTGCTGAAACCAGAACTCAAGCGGAGATCACCCATGCTTTCCGAAATTCTCGCCAGTCTGCGCGCCAGACTACTGACTTCATCAACGCTTTCTCAGGAAACCGTCCGTGACGGACAGGTCCTGACCAACGGCTTTTTTCAGAGTACAATTGTTGACAACACTCCTGCATTCATCCTGAACAATGATTTCGCGCGTCTGATCAACTTTGGACAGATCGAAACGAATGACGCACCTGCCGCAGTGCTGGCAGATGCCGAAGAGCTCCAGATCTTCAATTTCCGCACCGGTAGTATCGATGCAGATGGCGATGTTGCCACCGGTATTGAGGTAACGGATGGCTCCAGCGCGGACATCCGCAACTTTGGCAGCATTGCCGGTGAGCTGAACGGTGTTGAGTTCAGCGGAGCGGGCAGTTCGGGCACGCTCGACAACTTCCGTGGCGGTGTCATCTCTTCTGACAGCCGCGCAGTCGAAATCGAAGGCGACGGCATCAGTGTCCGCAACTTTGGTGACATCATCGGTACCGGCGATCAGCGCAACGGTACAATCTACACAAATACCACGGCGGAAAACGTCAGCATCAGCAACTTCTCAGGCGGCACAATCGACGCAGGCGCAGACAACAGCGGGGCAGGTATCTCGCTTCAGGTCGGTGACGAAATCGGCGATGTGGTGTCGAATGCCATCTTCAACGGCTTTGGCGCCACAATCCAGGGCCGTGGCCAGGAAGCCGCGAACACAGGCGGCGCGGGCGATGGCATCCGCATCGACGACGGCGCGGAAGGGGCTGTTTCGGACACTGATATCGTCAACAGCGGTCTGATCTCGTCGGAAAGCAATCAGGGCACCGCAGGTGGTATCCGTATCGCCGACGGTGCTTCCGCCGAAGGCCGCATTCTCAACACCTCAACCGGTGTAATCGAGGGTGTTCGCAACGGTCTTTACATCGGCGAAGGTGATCACGATCTTGATGTGCTGAACTTTGGCACGATCCAGTCCGGCAGCCGTGCGGTGAACATCGACGGTACAGGCGTTGATCTGCTCAACGGCGGCGACATCCTTGGCACAGGCGACCAGCGCAATGGTACAGTCTACGCCGACGGCACAGCCGATGATTTCTCTGTGTCCAACATCGCCAGCGGTACAATTGATGCCGGCGAAGGCAACCAGGGTTCCGGTTTTGGCGCAGAGATTGGTGGCGCTGAGGATGGTGCCAACACATTCAGCCTTGAAAACTCCGGCACACTCCAGGGCCGCGGAAACGCAGCAGCCGGGACGTCGCTGGCTGGTGACGGTGTGCGCATCGGGAATGTCGGCAACACCGGCACCACGGACGCCGCGATCACCAACTCGGGCTCGATCCTGTCCGAGGGGGCGAACGGCACTGTCGCTGGTGTCCGGGTCGTCAATGGCGTGAATTTCCAGGGCACACTGACCAACTCCGGCACAATCGCCGGTGTTCAGAACGGTGTCTACTTTGGAACGGGCGATCATTCCGGCGGTTCTTTTGTGAACTCCGGGGTCGTGTCATCTGACAGCCGCGCGGTGAACATCGACGGTGAAGGGCTTGAGGTTGTGAACTCCGGCTCCATTCTTGGCACCGGCGACCAGCGCAATGGCACCGTGTACGCGGATGGCACTGCTGACAACTATACCTTCACAAACTCTGGTCTGGTAGATGCCGGGTCTGGCAACGACGGATCGGCAGTTTCGCTGCAGACCGGCAATGTGGATGGGGACGTAGTTTCTGCTGCTATCTTCAACAGCGGTACGTTCCAGGGTCGTGGCGACGCAACCGAAGGCAACACTGTCGGTGATGGTCTGCGTCTCTTCAGCAACCAGGAAGATGCTGGTTTTGCCGGTCTCGTTCAGAACGACGGCCTCATTGCCGGTTCTGAAGACAGCGACGCCGCTGCAGGTATCCGGATTGACGGCGGGCTGGGTCTTCTGGGCGCTATCGTGAACGACGGCGAAATCAGAGGCTCCGTAAACGCCATCGACGCGACCGAAGCAGGTGATGTGACATTCGTCAACGATGATGAAGGTTTGGTAAATGGTAATGTGTTGCTTGGTGCCGGAGACGACATCGTGGTCGACCTTGGTCAGATCAACGGTGTCGTCGACGGCGGCGCGGGTGACGATGTTCTGATCGCCGGTGAGGGTGACAATGTCATCGTCGGTGGTCTTGGCAACGACTTCATCGAAGGCGGCGCGGGTTTCGATACTGCTGATTTCTCGGATCTGGATGTTGCGGTGACCGTCAGTCTTGACGCGAACGGCAACGGAACAGCCACCCGCGAAACAGGGTTCTCTGTATCCGTGCAGGATGTGGTTGTCGGTGCTTCGCTGCAACCCACAGAAAACATCGATGATGCGGACGGATTTGTGCAGGAGGCCCTGAACGGGAACCTCTACTACAACATCCACACAGCCGACTTCCCGGGCGGTGAAATCCGCGGGCAGTTCGAAGTGGTAAGCGATACCGGTTCCGGACACGACCGGGTTATCGAGCTCGTTGCATCGCTTGATGCAAGCCAGGAGCCTGCACCGAACACGTCGGACAGTGAGGCCACCGGTGAAGCGACCCTGACGATCTCGTTCAACGAGGAAGGCGAAGTTCTGTACTCCTCTGAGCTGAGCGTCACCGGTCTGAATGAGGCGGATCTGCTTACACCGGGACCCGGAGGTGTTTCTGCAATTCACCTGCACAATGCGCCTCTTGGGATCAACGGCCCGATCGCTCAGGACACTCTGGTGGATGCGGGCGGTACGCTGGATGCAGCATCACCAACCGGTGTGTCAGGTCTCGATGTCATCGCCGAAGTGGTCGAAACGGACGTTCTCAGCTCAATCGAGCGCGTGGTCGGCTCCGGCGACAGCGATACGGTCGACCTGAGCAGCTTCAATGGCGTGACTGTCGACCTGGACCTCAGCGCCCCGGCGCCGAACCCGGCTGCGACAGGCGGAGAGGGCCCGCAGGACGGTGCCATCATCGTTGACGGGAACATTGCGATAGAAGTGGATGACTTCGAAAACGTCATCGGCTCGTCCGGCGATGATCTGATCCTCGGGAACAATGAGTTCAACGTTCTGTTTGGTGGGGCTGGCAATGACGCCATTCACTCCTTCGGTGGCGCGGACATCATTGATGGCGGGGCAGGGACCGACACAGCGCTGTTCTCTGCGGGCCCGGGCGTCATTCTCGACCTTGACGAGGATGGCAACGGTGTCGCGCAGGTCAATGCACCGGAGGGTGCAACGCTCGACCAGGTGTTCAACTTTGAGAACATCAACGGCTCGAACAACACAGCAAGCCCGAACGGCGGCAATGACAATCTGTCGGGGAATTCCGGTTCCAACACGCTCAACGGTCAGGCTGGCGATGACATCCTGAACGGTGAAGGTGGTGATGACATCCTCATCGGCGGTGCGGGCGACGACATCCTGATCGGTGGTGAAGGCGCTGACACCTTTGCCTTCGGACCGGGCTTTGGCCGCGATGTGATCCAGGATTTCGAGCTGGGCGTCGACCGCCTCGACTTCAGTGACTTTGGTCCTGATTTCGCCGCTCAGGTGAGCGTCACGCAGAGCGAAAGCGGCGCGATGTTCTCCTTCGGCAGTGCAGGTGGGGTTGTCCTCGAAGGCGTCAGCGCAGCTGACCTGACCGACGACGACTTCATCGCCTGATCAGATCAATCCGGGGTGGCAGCTCAGGTTGCCACCCCTTCAGCCTGAAAAGAGATCACCATCATGTTTCAGAAAAAATCCACAGTTAAATCAGCATGGGGCAAGCTGCGCAGCGGCTTTGTCGCCATCGGCTTCTTCAGTATGATCCTCAACCTCCTGATGCTCGCAGGACCGCTTTATATGCTGCAGGTCTATGACCGCGTCCTCACCAGCCAGAATATGGACACTCTGATTGCCCTCAGCATCCTGCTGGGTGGTGTTTTCCTCGTCGCGGGCCTTCTGGATCTGATCCGGATGCGTATTCTGAGCCGCCTCGGTGCGCGCTTTGAGCTGACGGTCGGTGCGTCCATTCTGCAATCTGCCATCCGGCGCCGGGTGCAGGGCGGTGCAGGTGCTGACAACCCGGCGGCAGACGTGAACGGTCTGCGTGATTTCATCTCCGGGCCCACACTTGTTGCATTCTTTGATGCCCCGTGGATTCCGCTCTATCTCGCGGTGCTTTACGTGCTGCACCCTTACCTCGGGGCACTGGGGCTCGCAGGGGCGACGCTTCTGACAGTTATGGCCCTTATCAACAATGGACGGTCCGCCGGCCTGATGCAGGAAACCGCTCAGGCGCGTGTCCGTTCAGACAGTTTGTTCACCGCGGGTGAGCAAAACGCAGAGCTCGTCCACGCCATGGGTATGACTGGTGATCTCGCCCGGCGCTGGGCAGCTCTGCAATTTCAGTCGCACCAGCTGAAAGCGCGTGTGTCCGACCGTCTGGCCGGGTTTTCGGTCATGTCGCGCACAATCCGCATGGCGCTCCAGTCCGGCATGCTGGGCCTCGGTGCCGCACTCGCGGTCACCGGACAGGCGACAGCAGGTGTGATGATCGCGGCGACAATTGTGCTGGCCAGGGCGCTGGCGCCCATCGACCAGCTGATCGGTCAGTGGCGGACGTTTCTGGCAGCCCGGGGGTCCTACAAATCCCTGCAGGCGCTGTCCGAAGCCTATCCGCAGGCAGAAAAAAGGCTTTCTCTGCCCCGGCCGCAGCTCACCCTGAGTGCTGCAATTGCCCAGGCCGGACCGCCGCTGGCGCAGAATGCGACCATCGGGGGCATTGAGTTCTCGCTGTCCGCCGGTGATGTGCTGGCCGTGATCGGTCACAGCGGATCGGGGAAATCGACGCTGGCCAGAATGCTGGCGGGGATCTGGATGCCGCAACGCGGAGCAATCCGGCTTGACGGCACCCCGATGGCCCGCTGGGACACCGAAGAACTGGGCCAGGTGATCGGATACCTGCCACAGGACGTGCAACTTTTTGACGGCACAATCCGCGAGAATATCGCCCGCTTCTCAACGTCGATCGACGATGGGAAAGTGCTGGCGGCAGCCCACGCCGCAGACGTGCACGATTTGATCAGCGGCTTGCCCGACGGCTATTCAACGCTGATCGGCAACGGCTTTCACCTGTCGGGCGGCCAGCGGCAGCGGATAGCCCTGGCCCGGGCGCTTTATGACGATCCGTTTGTCCTCGTGCTGGATGAGCCGAACTCTGATCTGGATGCGCAGGGCGAACTGGCGCTGCGAAACGCGATCCGGGGGGCAAGCGAACGTGGTGCGATCACTCTCGTGATGACACATCGCCCCAGCACGCTCGAAGCCGTCAACAAGGTGCTCACACTCAGCCGCGGAACCCAGTCAGGCTTCGGTAACAAAGAGGACATTCTGCGCCCCAGGCAGCAGGCCACTGTGGCCGGCGCCAAAACCCCACAACTGGCCCGGCACGCTGTCGGACTGCCTTCTGAGAAAGGAATGGCACAATGAAACCCGCATTCGCAATAACACCGCATCAGGGCGTGCTGCGCCTCGAAGACTATAACCGTATCCAGAGCAAACCGGCCGGTGCCGGCATCGGATGGTTTGTCGCTCTGGGCCTGTTGGTCGTTTCCGGCTTTATCGGCGGTGCGGCCCATTGGGCGACGGTGTCGAAACTTGACGGTGCTGTGGTTGCTCCCGCGTCGTTCGTTGTTGAGGGAAACCGCAAGACCGTGGAACATCTTGATGGCGGCATCGTCAGCAATATCCTGGTGCGGAATGGTGATCTGGTTGAGGCCGGTCAGACGCTGCTGGAGCTGGACGGGACCGATCCCGGCGTTGAACTGGATGTGATTGCCGGTCAGATCGCCGATCTTTCGGTACGCCGCGCGCGGCTGATCGCCCAGTTGCAGAGTTCTGATACTTTTGACGAGGCGAACGTTGCAGCGACAATGAAAGTTGCCCTCGGGACTGCTGAATGGTTGCCGGCTTTTGCGACACAGAAGCTCCTCTTTGATGCTGAACGGCGTTCCCGCGAGGCAGAAGCGGATCTGACCCAACAACGCATCGCCAATCTGGAGGATCAGCTGAGTGGGCTGAGAACCCAGCGGGCATCCAATACCCGTCAGCTGGACATCACGCGGCAGGAACTGGCCAATCTGCAGACCCTGCTCGACAAAGGCCTGGTTGCCGCCGCGCGCGTCAATTCCCGCCGGGTGGAGGTGGAACGGCTGCATGGTGTGGATGCAGCGCTGCAGACTGAGGAGGCGCAGGCCCGGAACGCGATCAGCGAACTGCGCCTTTCCGAGATCGGAGCACGCACCCTGCGCGCTGAGGCGGCATCGACCGAACTGGCTGGGATAGAAGCATCTCTGGCTACGCTGGAGCCACAGTATCTCGGGGCGACTGAGCGTCTGAAGCGTGTGGCAATAACAGCACCTGTCAGCGGCCGGGTGGTTGAGATGACGGTATTCACATCAGGTGGAGTGATCCGGCCGGGAGAACCAATCCTTGACATCGTTCCCGTTGATCAGCCGCTGATCGTCGAGGCGCGTGTGAATACGGCAGACATTGAAAAACTCTTCATCGGTCAGTCTTCCCGCGTGCGTCTTTCGGCTTTTGATCAGGGCGATGTGCCTGAGGCAGAGGGGACCATTGTTGATATCTCCGCCGACAGCCTCGAAGACGAGCGCACCGGCGACTTTTATTATGTCGCGCGGGTTCAGCTCAACGAAACCCAGCCAGATGACATTGCAGGGCTGGAACTTGTCCCGGGCATGCCGGCCGACCTTTTTGTCAACACGGGCGAACGCACAGCGCTGAGCTATCTGACGCAACCTCTCAGCGACCGGATTGCCCGTACTTTTATCGAGTGATCCGAAACGGCGTCACGTCCCGAAAGTGGGCGTGACGCCTTTCGGTGGGTTTTCCAGAATATACGCACCGATCTTTGCAAGAAGTGGTTTGCGCGGGCAGTTCAGCCGGGAGGCGGCCCCCAGATTGCGCAGATGCCCCGGCGCCTCAAACGGAATGAAGGACATGGGCCAGTTGTCCGCACGAAACTGTTCTGCAGCCAGCGCCGACACGATCGTACAATCGTCAGAATGGCAGATGTGCCGGCAGATCGTTTCGAACCGAAGGGCGGTAAGATCAAATTTCTTGGAAGCACGGGATTCCGGGCCGGGTGTCGGCAGCCGGGCTTCGAGATCGTAGCCGAAGGAATGCGGCAACCGGATGAAGTCGTGAACCGGCACGTCCTCCGGCGTGACAGACGACAGCCCTTCGAGGGGGTGACCCTTTCTCAGCGCCAGAAACAACGGCTCTTCCCAGATGGAAGTGAACTCCAGGGTCGGGTTGTGATTGAGCCGCGCGACCAGCGCCACATCCAGCGTGTGATTCTCAACCATCTGCAGCATGTTCTGCGGCAGATCCTCGATCATCGTCACGCGCATGTCCGGAAACAGGGCGCTGAAAAGCTCGGAGAAATATTTCGTGAGATAAGGCGCCAGCGTCGGTGTCAGGCCAATATTAAACGGTACGGCCTCCGGATCACGATATTCCGTGGCCGTGTCCCTGATCCTTTGTGCGCGCTGCAGAACGTCCCGCGCGATTTCAGTGACTTTCAGACCACACGCTGTGGGGCGGACCTCGCCACTCAGGCGCAGAAAAAGATCGGTCCCAAGTTCCTTTTCCAGCTTCCGGATCTGGTTCGAAAGAGCCGGCTGCGAGACGTTGCAGTCTTCCGCAGCGGCGCTGAAACTGCCACGTCGCGCCACAGCAATTGCGTATTCCAGATCTCGCAGATTCATCTGACCTCGGGTCGTTGCCTGTTTTCGTCTTAAAAGAACACAGGCGGTGGCGGAAGAATTAACGTCCTGACGCACGCGTCTGTGATGCTTTGCGAGGACACGCAGAACCGCGTTTCGGCTTTACTGGCAGGGTTGGTGGCGTCCTGTTGAGATCACACCCCGGCATTGTGACGCATTCAGTCTTCCAGACTGCGCAGGAGTTGTTCCCGGGCGAATGCCACACGCGGATGTCGGAGGGATGACCTGGTCCAGGCAAGATAGAAGTGGTTAACCGGCGCATCGGCGACGCCACGCAGCAGAGTGATCCTGCCGGATTGAAGGGCGTCTGAGCACAGATAATCCGGGATCACAGACCATCCGCTCCCGGTTTCTGCCAGGGCACGCAGCAACCGCAGGTCAGGCGCGGAAATCGCGGACACAATGCCGTCCGCGCTTATCCCGTTGGCCTGCAGCCAGTCCCTGATGAGCGGCAGGTCATTGTCATAGGCCAGCATGGGCTCGGCCAGCAAAGCAGCCCTCAGGTCCCTCGCGTCATTGATCCTGTCTGCGATCCCGGGAGCTGCAACTGCCAAAAGCTTTTCTGACCCGATGACTTGCGAGGCAATCAGGGGATGACCGGGGTCTGATGCAGTGAATGCTAGGTCAACCTCGCCGGCCGTCAGACGCTGATAGATCGACGACTTTCCCCCGGGGTGCAGACGGATATCCAGTCCTGAGGCCTGCAGTGACCGCAGTGACGGCGCGACGCGCTCTGCCAGTAACTCCGCAGGTCCTGCCACGTGAACGACACCTGACAGGCTTGCTGACCGTGCTTTGGCCTGCGCCAGGGCTTCTTCTGCACGGTCAAGGCTGTCGCCGACCTGCGCAGCAAGATCTTCTGCAAATGCAGTTGGCGAGACACCGCGTGACCTGCGCGTAAACAACTCCCGCCCGACCTGCGTTTCGAGCGTGGCGATATGCCCGGATACCGCAGGCTGGGTCAGGCCAAGGTTTCGCGCAGCTGCTGTAATCGACCGGCAACGGCAGACTTCGACAAAGGATCTCAGAACGGTCAGCGACATACCTTAGCATAAGAAAATTTATTTCTGATGGAAATAAGGCTTTGGTTTTGTGATGTCGGTAGCTGGTTATGTGTGTCGCATGAAACTTAAGGAGGCATACATGTCACAAAACAATATTCTGATCGTCGCTACTTCTGCCGGTGCAATGACTAATGGCGATGCGACCGGAATCTGGCTCGAAGAGCTGACAACGCCATACTACGCTTTTGTGGACAGCGGCGCGCGGGTGACTGTTGCGTCTGTCAGGGGTGGTGCGATCCCGGTCGATGACCGCAGCCTTGCGCCCCGGGGCGAAAACGACGCATCCGTTGAGCGATATCTGGATGATCCTGCAGTACAGGCTCTGATTAGCGACAGTGTTCCGCTGTCGGCAGTGTCGGATCAGGTCGGAGCCTTTGATGCAGTGTTCCTGCCCGGTGGGCATGGCACCATGTTTGACTATCCGCAGAACCGCGAGCTGGCGGAACTGATCGAACGCTTTGATCAGCAGGGTAAGGTGGTCGCGGCGGTCTGCCACGGACCGGCAGGGCTGACCGGTGCCCGGAAGCCTGATGGCACACCGTTTGTGGCGGGCCGGACGATCGCGGCCTTCACAGACAGCGAGGAGCACGCTGTCGGTCTGCAGGATGCAGTGCCGTTCCTTCTGGAAACGAAACTGCGGGAACTGGGGGCCGAACTGTCCACGGCTCCCGATTTTCAGGCGCATGCCGTGCGGGACGGGCGGCTTGTGACCGGTCAGAACCCCGCATCAGCAACGAAAACGGCGGAGTTGATCATGTCGGCGCTGCCGGTCGGACAGGTCGCATGAAGAAAGAAACAATGATGGAAAAGATCATACTTATCACAGGTGCGTCCTCCGGTATTGGCGAAATATGTGCAAGGTTCGCGGTGAAAGCCGGTCACAAGGTGGTTCTGGCGGCGCGCCGGACGGACAGGCTTGAGGCTCTGGTAGAAGAGTTTGGTCCACAGAACGCGCTCGCGGTGTCCTGCGATGTTACCAGTGCCGAGGATCAGGAACGCCTGGTGGACGAAGCCGTCGCACGGTTTGGCCGGCTTGATGTTGTCATGGCGAATGCTGGCCTCGGTGCCTCGCAACGGGGCACCGAGGCGGGTGATACGGACAGTTTCCGCAAGATGATTGAGGTCAACTGTCTCGGCGTCACCTACACTGCCAAATACGCAATGCCGCACCTGAAAGCATCCGGCGGGCATCTGGTCCTGGTAGGGTCGCTGGCCGCTCAGGGTACGGTCTGGGGATCGGTCTATTCGGCGACCAAGTGGTTTGTGCGCGGATATGCCGACAATCTGGGGGCCGAACTGGGGGATGCCGGCGGGCGCGTGACCTGCCTTCATCCTGGCATGACGGACACGCCATTTTTTGACAGCCCGAAACCCGCAGGATTGCGGCCTGAATACATCGCACGGGCGTTTATCTATGCGATCGAACAGCCCCCGCACGTCTGGATCCCGCATCTTCCGGTTTACCCAAGGCCGCAAAAGCCGTTCTCGGATCAGCATCACTGACCGTCTGATCGACCGAATACAGAAACAGCACGACAAAAGGCCCGGCAGTATCTGCCGTGTCTCCTCGATAGTGCTATAATCCGGTGTCTTGTCCAGGCTAGCCGCGGCCGGCCACCCGCATCTGATATGTGTCCAGTTCCTTTTGCAGCACCAGACCGGTCGGACGATCAGCGCGCGCGCAGAATTCTGACCAGACCGCCCCGAAAGGCAGATCGCGGAATTCTTCGGTCAGAATGAGGCGGGTTGTGAAATCCAGATTAGTCTCTGCCTCGCGTAACCGTTCCATGGGTGTCAGCAGCGCGCGCAGCAAAGCCTTTTGCATGTTGCGCGTGCCAATCACCCACGCAGCTGTGCGGCTGATCGTGGCGTCAAAGAAATCAAGCCCAATGAATGTTCTGTCGAGCAGATCGGCGCTGACAAGTTCGTGCGCCATTGCAAGGATCGCGTCATCCAGCAGAATAACATGATCGCTGTCCCACCGCATGGGGCGCGATACGTGCAACAGGATCTGATCCAGCGAAACAGCAACAGCGCTCAGTTTGTCTGCGATATTCTCGGTCGGGTGAAAATGGCCCATGTCCAGACAGAGCAGGATGCTGTTGCGCAGCGCATATCCCATGTAGAATTCATGGCTTCCGACGGTGCAGGCCTCGACCCCGATACCAAAGAGTTTTGATTCAACGGCATCCCGCATCTGGCGCGGATCCTGTTCGGGGGCCAGCATTTCATCAAGCGACCGCGCGAGCTTCATGCGCGCGGCCATCCGGTCCACGGGCACATCCTTGAAACCGTCCGGCACCCAGATGTTGTTGACACAGGGCGACCCAAGCTCTTTGCCCATCCGGGCGCCGATGTCGCGCGTCCGCTTGCCATGTTCCACCCAGAATTCGCGGATGCCCGCGTCAGGATGAGCAAGGGTCAGATTGTCGTCGGCCTTTTCGTGGGCAAAGAACGTCGGGTTGAAATCAAGACCGATGCCCTCGCTACGCGCCCAGTCCACCCAGGGTTCGAAGTGCCGGTATTCCAGCGCGTCCCGGTCGGGTGCTTCGTCTGTGTCGGGGTACATCGCATGCAGGTTCAGACGGTGTCGTCCCGGGATCATGGAATAGGCGAACTCCAGATCGGCGCGCAGTTCGTCAGGGGTGCGCGCACGGCCCGGATGATTGCCTGTCGCCTGAATGCCGCCGCCGGATGAGCCTGTTCTGGTCTCAAACCCGACCACGTCATCGCCCTGCCAGCAGTGCATCGAAATCGGGATGTCCTTCAGCCGCTCCAGGGCGGTTTCGGT
Source organism: Roseobacter phycocola (assembly GCF_042055075.2). Classification (GTDB taxonomy): domain Bacteria; phylum Pseudomonadota; class Alphaproteobacteria; order Rhodobacterales; family Rhodobacteraceae; genus Roseobacter. The sequence continues at coordinate 193,098 of NZ_CP194010.1, forward strand.
GTCGACACCCCATTCTGCGAAAGCGGCTTTCGCGCTGTCATAGCTCATCGTCGCCTGCTCCTTCTCTTTGTACCGGCTCAGCGTGTGAAGGCCTGAACATTGCCGGAATCGACATTGATAATGTTGCCTGTGGACTTGGCAGATGTATCGGCCGCAAAGAAATAACAGGCTTCGGCGATGTCTTCAGGGAAAACAGAGCGTTTGAGCATTGACCGTTGCCTGTACATTTCCTCCAGCCCCTCTTTGTCTGTGCCATAGGTGTCAGCCCGCTGTTCAAGCCATTCGCCTTCCCAGATGCGCGAACCGCGCAGGACCGCGTCAGGGTTCACCACATTCACACGAATACCGGCCTCTGCTCCCTCCAGTGCCAGGCATCGCGCCAGATGTATCTCGGCTGCCTTGGCGGTGCAGTAGGCGGAAGCATTCGGTGAGGCCGCGAGGCCATTTTTGGACGCCACAAAGACAACAGAGCCGCCGATGTCCTGCGCGCGCATCATGCGGAATGCTTCCCGGCTGACCAGGAAATAACCTGTATTCAGGATGTCCATATTCCGGTTCCAGAGTTCGAGCGTGGTCTCCTCAACCGGTGCCGAAGTCGCAATGCCTGCGTTTGACACAAGGATATCGAGGCCGCCGAATTCAACGGCTGTCTCTGCCATCGCCGCGATGACCGCGTGCTCATCGGTAACGTTCATTTCCACGGAACGTACAACATCAGGGCCAAAGGCCTGGGCCAGGCTGTCACGTGCAGCGTTCAGCGCGTCTGCATTGATGTCCGCGAGCATAACGCAGGCGCCTTCCTCAAGGTATCTGCGGGCTGTCGCCGATCCGATGCCACCTGCACCGCCGGTGACCAGTGCAACGCGCCCGGCCAGCGATTTGGGTTTCGGCATACGCTGCAACTTGGCTTCCTCAAGGAGCCAGTATTCAATGTCAAAGGCTTCCTGTTCCGGCAATCCGCAGTATTCGCTGACAGCTGTTGCGCCGCGCATCACATTGATCGCGTTCACATAGAACTCGCCGGAAATCCGCGCTGTCGCCTTGTCCTTTGCAAAGGTGATCATTCCAACGCCTGGGATAAGGTACACAACCGCATTGGGATCACGCATCGCCGGGCTGTTTTCCCGTCTGCAGCGTTCATAATAGGCTGCATAGTCGTCCCGATAGGCTGCGACCTGATCAGCGAGGCCGTCCACGACGGCGCCGGTGTCGCCCTCAGCAGGGTCAAAGCCAATGACCAGCGGGCGGATCTTGGTGCGCAGGAAATGGTCCGGACAGGATGTGCCGAGGGCCGCGAGCGGCTCAAGCTGTTCTGAGTTCACGAACTCGAGCACAGGGTCGCTGTCGTTGAAATGGCCGGTCATATGCTGGTTGCCACTCACGAACCCGCGGATGGCAGGCATCAGACGTGCGGCAACGGCGCGCCGTTCTGCAGCGGGAAGGCTTTCGTGACGCTGACCCCCGAATGCTGGTTTGTCACCTGCCTGTTCTGCCAGCCAGGCTGTTGCAATGTTGATCACTTCAATCGTGGTGTCGTAACAGTCTTTGGCGGTGTCGCTCCATGTGAAAAGCCCGTGGCTTTCCAGGATGACACCGTCCGCTTCGGGGTTGTTGCGGCAGAATTCTTCAAGCCACAGGCCCAGCTCATACCCAGGCCGTTTCCAGGGAAGCCAGCCGATCCGGCTGCCAAAAATCTTCTGTGTCAGCGCTTTGGAACTGGCGGAAGCCGCAATAGCAATAATTGCATCCGCATGCACATGATCGACATGCCGGCGCGGCACATATGCATGCAACGGTGTGTCAATCGAGGCAGCGCGCGGATTGAGACGAAAAGTGCAGTGGGGCAGGTAGCCCACCATTTCATCCTCAAATTCCACGCCACGATACAGGTTTTTGAGCGCGTGCAGCTTATCCATGTAGAGCGTTGCAAAGCCATCGCGTTTCATGGAGCCGATGTCCCCGCCGGACCCTTTGACCCAGAGCACTTCGGTGTCTTCGCCGGTCAGCGGGTCCGTTTCGAGCACTTTGGCTGAGGTGTTTCCGCCGCCGTAGTTTGTCACCCTTTTGTCTGCGCCCAGAATGTTGGAGCGGTACAAAAGCAGGTCTGACTCGCTCATTCCTGATGCGGTTTCTTCATCCCAGCGATTTTCAAGAAGCTGTTTTTCCAAGGTTTTCAGCATCTGTGTCTCCCCGCCCAGCGGTTTTCATCGTGATTGCGTATGGCTTCAAGCCTGATTGGCGCACAGGTGAATGTCAATCAATTTCAATCATAAAACGTCATGCTGCGATGCAGAATGATTGTAAATGATCATTTTTGATTGACAGGTTGCGCGAATCTGAGCAGGCTCAGGCATCAGGGGAGGTGCATATGCACGAAAAGGAACGTCATCGGATTATTCTGTCAGCTGTTGAGGACAGGCCTGTGGTTACGGTCGTTGACCTGTGCAATCTGACGGGCGTTTCTGAGGCAACGATCCGCCGGGACATCGCGACGCTGCATATGAACAAGCAGCTCCGCCGGGTGCGGGGTGGGGCTGAGGCCATCACGCCGCCGCAGTTCGTGGGGCTCGCCGGGCGTACCTTTGCCGTCAACGAAACCATGCGTATTGCCGAAAAGCAGGCGATTGCGCGCGCGGCTGTGGAGTTGTGCGCGGACGGGGACCCGATTATCATCAACGGAGGGACAACTACCTTCCAGATGGTGCATCCGCTGGCGTCGCGCCGGTGTCAGATTTTTACCAACAGCTTTCCGATCGCCGAGCATCTGCTGAAGCATTCCAAGAATACGATCATGCTGTCCGGCGGGGCGATCTACCGGGAGCAGAACATCATCCTGTCGCCTTTCGACAATGACGTTACGCGTAACTTTTATGCGCGCCGTATGTTCATGGGCGCGCAGGGCCTCGGCCCGCTGGGTCTTATGGAAGCGGATCCCCTGCTTATCCAGGCCGAACAGAAACTCATAGGCCAGGCTGATGAACTCGTTGTGCTGGTGGACAGCACCAAGTTTGAGCAGCGCTCAAGTCTTGTTCTCTGCGCGCTGGACCGGATCACAACGGTGATCACTGACGAGGGTATCTCGGACAAAGCCGCCGCCATGCTGGACGCGGCAGATGTGAATCTGATCGTGGCGCAGTCCGGCGCCGGACAGGAAGAGGCGGCGTCGTAAGCGGCCCGGAACAACAACTGAATAAGAGGAGGAAACAAATGAAACGTCGGAATTTCGGAGCGCTGGTCGCGGGGATGAGCCTTGCCGCTGGCCTGATGGGGACAAGTGCGATGGCGCAGGACGATATGCGCATTGCCCTCGTGGTCAAGGCGCTTGGCATCGGCTTTTTTGAAGCTGCTGCAGAAGGCGCTGAAGAAGCCGCCAAAGAGCTCGGCGGGGTAGAGATCATTTACACCGGTCCTACAGACACGACCGCCGAGGGGCAGATCGAGGTGATAAATTCCCTGATCGCGCAGGGCGTTGATGCCATTGCGATTTCCGCGAATGACCCGGATGCGGTTGCACCGGCGCTCAAGCGCGCAATGCAGCGTGGCATCACGGTAATCAGCTGGGACTCTGGCGTTTCCGAAGAAGGCCGGATGATGCATCTCAATCCCTCGTCCAATGCGCTGATCGGCAATATGATCATCAAGCTGGCCGCCGATCACCTGCCAGAGGGCGGTGAGGTAGCCGTGCTTTCTGCGTCGGCCACAGCGACAAACCAGAACATCTGGATTGATGAAATGAACAAGGTCATGGGCGATTACTCCGGGATTGACGTTGTTGCCACAGTTTACGGTGATGACCTCGCGGATAAATCCTACCGCGAAGCGCAGGGCCTGATGCAGTCCTATCCGGATCTTGATGCCATCATCGCTCCGACGTCCGTGGGTATCGTTGCGGCAGCGCAGGCGGTTGCCGACGCTGGCAAGATCGGTGAGGTCAATGTTACCGGTCTTGGTCTGCCCTCGGAAATGGCAGGCGCAATCGAAAGCGGCGCGTCGCAGTCTTTCGCCATCTGGAACCCGATTGATCTGGGCTATTCGGCAGCAATGATCGCCCATGCGCTGGCTACAGGTGCTGCCACGGCAGAACCCGGAGCGGAAATACCCATGGGGCGCATGGGGGCGGTGACACTGGACGATACCAACTCTGCCGCGATGGCCGATCCGTTCGTTTATGACGCATCGAACATCGACCAGTTCAAATCGATCTTCTGATCGGACCGACGGGCCCGGCGCACAGCAGCACAGTGTGCCGGCCCCCGCTTCGCAGGCTACAGGACGGCGATGTTGATGCAGGTACACCAGAAACAGGCTGATCCCGTTGCTCACAGTGCCGCGCCGGTTCTGGCGCTGAAAGGCATTACCAAGACATTCCCTGGCGTCCGTGCTCTGTCAGACGTGTCGCTCAACCTCTCTGCGGGAAAAGTTACCGCGCTTGTTGGCGAAAACGGTGCCGGAAAGTCGACAGTCGTGAAAATCCTGACCGGCATCTATCAACCGGATGGCGGTGAGATTCTGGTGGATGGAGCCCCGACAGCTTTTCCATCGGCGCATTCGGCCGGGGCGGCGGGCGTCACGGCCATCCATCAGGAAACAGTGCTTTTTGATGAATTGTCTGTGGCCGAGAATATTTTCCTGGGCCATGCGCCACGCGGACGGTTCGGTTTGATTGACACGGCCCGTATGTCAGCAGAAGCCGCGCGCATTCTGGCAGACATAGGCGCTGATATTGATCCCGCTGCGCGCCTGAAAGATCTGGGGATCGCAAGCAAACATCTCGTGGCCATCGCGCGGGCGCTGTCGATTGATGCGCGTGTTGTCATTATGGATGAGCCGACCGCCGCGCTGAGCCAGAAAGAAATCGAAGAACTCTACGAGCTTATCGAAACCCTCAGAACCCAAGGCAAAGCGATCCTGTTTATCAGCCATAAGTTTGATGAGATTTTCCGCATTGCGGATCAGTTCACCGTCTTCCGGGATGGTGAACTCGTGGGCGACGGCGACATCGGCGATGTGTCTGAGGCCGACCTCGTCCGCATGATGGTCGGCCGGGACGTCAGTCAGATTTTCCCGGAACGGGAACACAACATCGGTGCAGAAGTCCTGCGGGTGGACGGGTACAAGCACCCGACAGAGTTCGCAGACATCGGTTTTTCACTGCGCCGGGGCGAGATTCTGGGGTTCTACGGTCTGGTCGGTGCGGGCCGGTCGGAATTCATGCAGTCGCTCTTTGGAATTACGCGCCCTTCAAGTGGACATGTAATGATTGACGGCGCGCCTGTTTCTGTCAGATCGCCAGCTGATGCGGTGAATAACGGTATCGTCTATGTGCCGGAGGATCGTGGCCGGCAGGGAGCGATCACGGCGCTCCCGATTTTTCAGAATGTCACATTGCCGTCTCTGAGCAGGACATCACGCAACGGTTTTCTGCGCCTGGCCGAAGAGTTCACCCTTGCGCGGGAGTACATCAGTCGTCTCGATCTGCGCGCGGCATCTCTGGACACCAGCGTGGGTAATCTGTCCGGGGGCAACCAGCAGAAGGTGGTCATTGCCAAATGGCTGGCGACGCAGCCCAAAGTCATCATTCTCGATGAGCCAACCAAAGGTATCGATATCGGCTCAAAGGCTGCCGTGCACGAATTTATGGCGGAACTGGCGTCACAGGGGCTTGCCGTGATCATGGTCAGCTCGGAAATCCCCGAAATTCTCGGCATGTCTGACCGCGTTATTGTGATGCGCGAGGGGCGCATCGCGGCGGAACTTGCGGGTGAAGAGCTGACACCGGAAACTCTTGTCCGGCATGCAGCCGGTATCCGAAAGCAGGTGTGATGCTCAAACGCCTGATGACATCCCGCGAAAGCCTACTGTGCGCTGCGATCATCCTGCTGCTCGTGTTGATCTCCACACGGTTTCCCGCATTTGCGGCTCCATCCAATCTGGCCCGTGTTTTCAACGATACGTCTCCCCTGATCCTTCTGGCGATCGGGCAGATGATTGTGATCCTGACCAAATGCATCGACCTCAGTGTCGCTGCCAATCTCGCACTGACCGGCATGGTCGTTGCCATGATCAATGTGGCGGCACCAGGCCTGCCGGTACCGGTCATTATTGCTGTTGCCATCGGGCTTGGAACCTTTCTGGGCATGATCAATGGTCTTCTGGTATGGAAACTCGCCATTCCGCCCATCGTGGTGACGCTGGGCACCATGACTATTTTCCGTGGGATCATTTTTGTTATTTCAGACGGCAAATGGGTCAACAGCCACGAGATCAGCGAACCCTTCAAGGCTTTCACACGGGCAGAATTTCTTGGTCTGCCCACTATGAGCTGGATCGCCCTCGCTGCGGTCATCCTGTTCTCGGTTATTATGACGCGCACAACGCTCGGGCGTGCATTTTATGCTGCCGGCGGCAATCCGCACGCGGCCACCTATGCTGGAATAAATGTGGGCCGAAGCCAGTTCTGGGCTTTCACGATTTCCGGCGCGCTTGCTGGCTTGACGGGGTACCTCTGGGTCTCTCGCTACGCGGTTGCCTATGTCGATCTTGCCGGTGGCTTTGAGCTTGACGTGGTTGCCGCCTGTGTGATCGGCGGTGTCGCGATTATGGGCGGTGTCGGTACGGTCGCCGGTGCTATGCTGGGCGCGCTTTTTCTTGGCGTCATCAAGAACGCGCTGCCGGTGGTGGATATCTCGCCCTTCTGGCAGCTCGCAATTTCGGGTGGGGCGATCATCATCGCAGTGGCGCTGAACGCACAGGCCAGCCGCGAAAAGGGCCGGATCATCCTGAAACCCACGGAGCCATCAGCATGACAACCACTCCGAGGCAGATCCCTGACCGGCTCCGCTCTCCCTTTGAGCGGCACCTCAAAAGCTGGGAGAGCCTGCTGATATGCGTTGCTGTCGCAATCTTTGTCGCCAACAGCTTCGCATCGCCTTATTTTCTGAATGCGTGGAACCTGTCTGACGCAACCTTCAATTTCACTGAAAAAGCGATGATCGCTTTTGCGATGGCGCTGCTGATCATCGCGGGCGAGATTGACCTGTCTGTCGCATCCATTATCGCACTTGCGTCCACCGCCATGGGGGCCGCCGTTCAGTTCGGTGTGGACACGCCGGGTCTGGTGCTGATCGGGCTCGCTGTTGGTATCCTGTGTGGTGCGTTTAACGGCTTTCTGGTCACGGTGATGGGACTGCCGTCCATCGTGGTCACCATCGGCACGATGAGCCTCTTTCGCGGGATCAGCTATATTGTGCTGGGTGATCAGGCCTATCGTGGATACCCGCCGGACTTTGCATTCTTTGGTCAGGGCTACGTCTTCTGGGTGATATCTTTCGAATTCGTGCTCTTTGCCGTTCTCGCTGCGATCTATGCAGTGCTGCTGCATAAAACCAATTTTGGGCGGGCAGTTTATGCGGTGGGCAATAACGCAACCGGCGCCCTGTTTTCCGGCATCCGAGTTGCCCGCGTGAAGTTCATCCTGTTTTTGCTCACGGGTCTGATGTCCGGTATTGCGGCGGTCTGTCTGACCTCGAGGCTGGGCTCAACGCGGCCATCCATTGCATTCGGCTGGGAGCTGGAGATCGTCACCATGGTTGTCCTCGGTGGCGTCAGCATTCTGGGCGGGGCAGGGTCCATCCCCGGTGTTGTGATCGCGGCGTTCGTTATGGGCATGGTGACGTTCGGTCTTGGTCTGCTCAACGTGCCGGGCATTGTCATGTCGATTGTGATCGGCGCGCTGCTGATTTCGGTCATCGCACTGCCGCGGCTCTGGGACAGGCTGAGAGGGTGAAATGCAGAAATACGCGTTCAGAATGCACCTCAATCCCGGGTGCCTCGACGAATACAGAAAACGTCATGATGAAATCTGGCCAGAGCTGATCCGGCTGCTCAAGGATGCCGGGATTTCGGACTATTCCATCCATCTGGATGAGGAAACAAACATCCTGTTTGGCGTGCTCTGGCGCACGGACGATCACCGGATGGATGCCCTGCCGGAGCACGACATCATGCAGCGCTGGTGGGCTCACATGGCAGATATTATGGAGACGCAGGCTGACAACGAACCGGTGGCTGTTCCGCTCACACCGGTTTTTCATATGCCATGACCGGATCCTGCATCGCGGTCATTGATATTGGCAAAACGAATGCAAAGCTCGCAGTCGTTGATGCTGACACACTGACCGAACTGGCGGTGGTCACGCGGCCCAACACCGTGCTGCAGGGTCCTCCGTGGCCTCATTTCGATGTAGACGGGCACTGGACGTTTCTGCTGGATGCGCTCTCGGATTTTCACCGGGATTTTGGCATCAGCGCCATTTCCGTGACAACGCATGGCGCATGTGCTGCTTTGGTCGGACACGATGGTCAACTCGCGGCGCCGGTTCTTGACTATGAACATGACGGCCCTGACAGCCTTGCCACCGAATACGATGCAGTGCGGCCGCCTTTTTCGGAAACCGGATCGCCCCGCCTGTCGATGGGGCTGAACCTCGGCGCGCAGCTTTTCTGGCAGTTCCAAACCAATCCGGGCCTGCTGCGTCAGGTGCGCCATGTCGTGACCTACCCGCAATACTGGGGGTATCGCCTGACAGGTGTTGCGGCCACCGACGTGACATCCCTGGGCTGCCATACGGATCTGTGGAACCCGCATGCCGGGCAGCCCTCGGCACTGAACGCGACGCTGGGGATCGTCGAAAAACTGGCAACGGTGCGCCGCCCCGGTGATGTTCTGGGTCTGGTCCTGCCGGATGTGGCGAAGCGCACCGGTCTTGCTGCTGACACCCCGGTTTACTGTGGTATTCACGACTCCAATGCATCGCTACTGCCTCATCTCATGAACCGTGAGGCTCCGTTCAGTGTAGTGTCTTCCGGCACCTGGGTGATTGCGATGGCCATTGGCGGCCTGCCGGTCACGCCGGACCCGGTATGTGACACGCTGATCAACGTGAACGCCTATGGCGATCCTGTGCCATCTGCGCGTTTCATGGGTGGGCGGGAGCATGATCTGCTGATGAACGGCGCAGCAGTTGAGGCAGATGCGGCTGACAGTGCGGCGGTGCTGGACGCGGGTACTATGTTTCTGCCGCCGGTTGTCGCGGATACGGGACCTTTCCAGGGAGGCAGATCCGGCTGGTCGGGGGGAGAACCAGAGCAGGGATCCGGCCGGAGAAGTGCAGCCACAGGGTTTTATCTGGCACTCGTCACCGCGCATTGCCTGGGTCTTGTCGGCCACCGCGGCCCGGTCCTTGTCGAGGGACCGTTCGCACGAAACCGTTGCTATCTTGAAATGCTCGCAGCAGCTGCAGGAAGCGGGGTGTTTCCGATGACGGGAGCTACCGGAACCAGCCAGGGTGCCGCCCTGCTGGCCGCACCGGGGCAGCGGCATCAGGGCGCGCTGCCACCGCCGGTCCGCGGAACCGAAAAGCACAGGGCCTATGCCGCCCGATGGCAGCAATGCGTTCGCGACACTTAACCGTGGCATAGGGCCATTCATCCAGGAACGCCCGACAGATTTCGCTGGGGGCCGTGCGGAAATGCACTTAGCCTTTCCTAGCGGGACGTGACCACGGGAGGACAGGATGAGCCGCGATGCATCGAACATACTGATCATCATGTCCGACGAGCACCGCAAAGACGCGATGGGATGCGCCGGTCACCCGATCATCCGGACCCCACATCTGGATGCATTGGCTGCCCGTGGCGCGCTTTTTTCAAACGCTTATACCCCGTCGCCCATGTGCGTGCCTGCACGCGCCGCCATCGCCACCGGCGACTATGTCTACAGGATCCGCCATTGGGACAGCGCGTCTTCCTATGATGGCCAAAGGCGCAGCTGGATGCACCACCTGCGGGACAGCGGGGTTGAAACTGTGTCCATTGGCAAGCTTCATTTCCGCTCGACGGATGATGACAATGGGTTTTCACAGGAAATTCTGCCGATGCATGTTGTCGGTGGAGTAGGATGGCCCGTCGGTCTTCTGCGGGACGCGCCGCCTGCTTATGACGCGGCATCTGAGCTGGCAGCAGATGTTGGCGCGGGCCGCAGTTCATATACCGACTACGACCGTGAAATCACCGGGGCGGCAGAAGCCTGGCTGCACAGCAGGGCGGGTGCTCAGGACCCCTGGGGCGCCTTTGTGTCACTGGTCAGCCCGCATTACCCGCTGGTCTGCCCCGAAGAATACCTGGACCTGTACGACCCGGCGAAGATCGACCTGCCTGTCGGGTATGGCACCCGGTCCCGGCCAGACCACAGCGAACTGAAGAACATTGCGGCATTCTTTGACTATGACCGCTATTTTGACGAGCAGCGAATGCGTGAAGCCAGAGCTGCCTACTACGGCCTGACGAGCTTTATGGATAACTGTGTTGGCCGTATTCTGTCAGCGCTGTCCGGGAGTGGGCAACAGGAGAACACAGTGGTGGTCTATGTTTCCGACCATGGGGACATGCTGGGGGATCAGGGTTTCTGGACCAAGCAGGTGATGTACGAGCAGTCTGCCGGTGTGCCGATGATCATTGCAGGCCCGGGCGTCTCAGCGGGGCGCCGGGTAACCACCGGCGCGTCGCTTCTGGATCTGGCAGCGACCGCGTTGGATGCAACCGGTGTGCCGCACGACGTGCAATCTGCGGACCTTCCCGGTGTGTCGCTTCTGCAGCTTGCGTCGGATCCCGACGATGCAGACCGTACAATTCTGAGCGAATATCACGACGGCGGATCAACCACGGGCACTTTCATGGTGCGCTGGCAACGCTGGAAGTATGTACACTATGTCGGGCATGAGCCGCAGCTCTTTAATCTGCAGGATGACCCGGATGAACTGACTGATCTTGCAGCCGTTGCACGCCGGGGGCCGGACGTATTGGCGGCCCTTGCCGAAGGAGAACGGCGGCTTCGCAGTCTCTGCGATCCGGAGGTGGTAAATGCGCAGTGTTTTGAAGATCAGCGCCGTCGCATTGAGGCCCTGGGCGGTGAAGAAGCCTGCCTTACAGCGTTCCGGTTCAGTCATACGCCCACGCCAGAAGAGCAGGAGGACAGCGGTCGCACCGGGTCCGCGCTGTAGCAGCCTCCCGCCCGACGGAGCGGACCCTGGCCGTCAGTCTTTGGGTGCCCGGCCCGGTGACCTAAACAGCACCCGCAGCGCGTTTCCCGGGGAACCGGCAGTGCGCAGATCGCGGATCAGTGCAGGCCATTCAGAGAACCAGACTTTCAACGGGTTGCGCGTGTCAAAGTCGCGTTTGAGCCCATAGCGCGGGGTTTCCTCTTCGACCTGAAAGGTTCCCCACAGCCGGTCCCAGACAATCAGTATGCCGCCGTAGTTTTTGTCCAGATACTTGTCATCGCTGCCATGATGGACCCTGTGGTGTGACGGGGTGTTCAGCACCTTTTCGAGCGGACCAAGTTTGCCGATCAGTTCCGTATGCAGCCAGGTCTGATAGGCCAGCACACTGATGACCCCGAAGATTATCAGTTCAGGCGTGAAGCCCATCAGGGCCAGCGGCAGATGCGCGACCAGCGACCAGACGCCTTCAAGAGGCCCGAAGCGGATGCCGGTGATGATATTCATGTCGCGGGATGAATGATGCACCGCGTGCTGGGTCCACAGGATGGGCACCTCGTGAGCGATACGGTGCTCCCAGTAATAGGTAATATCCGCGAGGATAACGATCAGAACCATGCTCCACCAGGTGGTCGGAATGGACCACGGCAGGAGCTGTGCGATAATCCAGAAAATACTGTAAGCGCCCGTCAGGATGAAGGTTTCGATCACCAGATAAGGGATCTGGGTCGAGGCGCTGACCAGCATTTCGCCAAGCGTTCTGGTTTTCATCGTGCCCTTGAACAGCATCTCGGCGATCTCAATGAGCAGGATGGCCGCGCCGATCAGAAAGAAGATCTCGTCGATCTGGGTTGTCAGCACTTCAATGCTCATGTCGCGCTTCCCTTTATTCCGTTTGTGAATGTACGCCAGGCAAGTTCGGCTGCCTGTTTCGGGGTGGCATCGCCGGACCGGACTACGGACCAGGCGGCGTAGATCAGGTTTTCATAGGCTTCGACGATCCATTCAGTGGGGACTGCGGCATCGAACGCACCTTCCTTCTTTGCGGCTTCCACATCCTGCCGCAGCTCGTCCCGTCCGGCTTCATAAGCTGCAGCAACTTCCGGGTCAGCCTCCAGCCCTTCATTGGCAAGGAACCACTGACGGTTGGCGAGCGGGACGATTGCATAGAGCGACAGCCGAAACCCTTCCGCATAGGTCTCAGCGCCTTTGACCGCTTCCTCTACGGCCTCTTCCAGCTCGGTCAGCGCAATTTGGGCGAGTGCCCGCATAAGGTCCGGGCGTCCGGAAAAATGACGGTGCAGAGTGGCCCGCCCCACGCCCGCGCGTGCGGCAACATCACCAAGCGTCGCTGCCTGGTTTTGTGCGTAAACGCTGAAGGCGGCTTCAATAATGGCATCGCGGGTATCGGGGCGGATCGTGGGCATGAGGCATATATGTCTCATTTGAGACAGAAATCAATGACCTGAGACGGTAAACTGGGAAAATTGTACCGGCAGATGCTGTTTGGCACCGGGTTCCGATGCCGATGTGCCGCTCAGCGCACGGAATTGCCGGCCCAAAGCAATGATCCCGGTTGCCGACTTCACGACACTTTATGGTTTCGTGATTGGAGCGGTTTGCGCGCGTGCATTACCCTTTGGCAAACGTCGTTCACCTCCCGGTGCCCTTCTGATGGTCAAAGGAAAACCTGCCATGAAGTCTCTCTCCCGTACCGCAATCGCAGCTGGGTTCGCTGTTCTGTCACTGCTGGCAGCGGTGCCAGCCTCGGCTCAGGGGCAGGAAACCTTGCCAAACTATGTCACAGAAGAATTCGGTCACCCACCAGCTTCGATCCCATCCGGGGCATTGTCGGATGATCTGACACGTGCCGTGCGAACGGTGTTCGTCGACAGCCTCGAAAGCTCAGCCTGGGGGCGTGATCAGAACATCGCGCTGGAGGAGATAAAGGCATCGGGGGATCCGCGCCTCGCCTGGATTGTGACGGATATGATGCGTTTCACCTGGCGCCAGTCTTTTGATGATGCTCTGGCCGAAACGGCGTCCGAACTGCTTGGGGTCACGCTCGAAACACCGCACCGCTGGGGCGAGCTGACGGATTATCTGATCGCGTGGGACATTCCTGCGTATCCGGGATACCTGGATACCAAACGTGCGATTTTCACCAATTTCGTGCCGGGGTGGGAGCGGATCTTCATCGAAGGTGAGATTGACTGGCGGCTGGTCTCTTGGGGCGGCGTGCCCATCGACAACCGCCCTTATGACCGGACCGAGATCCCGTGCAACTGTATTCCGGCAGCTGACAATCCGCTGACGAGCTCTGCCGAAGATGCGACGTGGCTGAAGGACGATGACATCGTTTTTGGTATCGGGATCAATGGCGAATACCGTGCCTATCCGCGTCAGATCATGGAGGTTCGTGAGATGGTGAATGACACCCTTGGCGGACGTGATCTGGGTATTCCCTATTGTACGCTCTGTGGTGCGGCTCAGGCCTATTTCACGGATGAGATGCCGGTTGGGGTCAAGCGGCCGGTCCTGCGGACCTCCGGTCTGCTGAGCCGCTCAAACAAAGTGATGTTTGATCTGCGCACGTATTCGGTGTTCGACACTTTCCTCGGGAAGGCTGTGACAGGTCCTCTCGCTGACCGGGGTATCGTGCTGAAACAGGCTACTGTTGTCACCACCGACTGGGGCACCTGGAAAAAGCAGCACCCGGAAACAACTGTCCTGCTGGAGAGGTATGCGCTGGGCAGAAACTTCAATTTCCGTGAAGGGCGGGACGCAAACGGTCCCATTTTCCCCATTGGCGATGTTGATCCGCGTCTGCCGGTGCAGGAAGACATTATTGGTGTGGTAACGGCCTCCGGCACACCTGTTGCATTCCGGCGAAGTACTGCGATGCTTGCGCTGCGCGAAGGGGCTGATGTCAGTTTTGAAAACGTGAGGCTGGAACTTGATGCAGGTGGCATCCGTGCCGTGGACCGCGATGGTTCTGATCTCGGAAGCCATCAGGCCTTCTGGTTCGCATGGTCACAGTTTTATGAGAAAACAGCGCTCTGGAAACCCTGACCCGCAGCTTCAGGAAGCCAAATCGGTGATCACTGCAGTCCCCGGGGATGTGGGGCCGCTCATCGCCGCCAGTTCTGCACCGGCATCAGACAAAGAAATTTCCCGCGCCACCATCGGACTGAGATCGACCTCGCCCCGCGCGATCATGTCCAACAGGCGTGGATACTTCCAGCCCGGCATCCCGCGCGTGCCATAAAAGGCCAGCTGTTTGCTGTAGATCGCGCGCATGTTCACGGTCATCATGCCGTCACCGGAAGGCATGCCGACATGAACGTGCCGGCCAAGCGTTGCCAGACATTCGACAGATGCATTCGTTGTCTGCGCAATCCCCAGGGCCTCGACAGAGACCTGAGCGCCGCCACCCGTCAGATCGCGGATCGCCTGAGCCACATCTTCCTTTGTCGCGTTGACCGCAGCATCGGCCCCGAGGCTCAGCGCATGCGCCAGTTTTTCCTCGACAACATCCACAACGACAACCTGCGCGCCCAGCATTTTTGCCAGCAGGAGTGCGGACAGCCCGATACCGCCGGTGCCGTGGATGGCCACCCACTCGCCGGCCCGGACCTGCGAGCGGTCGGTCAGCGCGTGCCAGGCCGTTGTGACCCGGCAACCCAGACCGGCCGCGAGTGCCGGTGCCATCGTATCCGGCAGATGCACCAGATTGTGGTCATATGGCACGGCCACATACTGTGCATAAGCGCCCGGTGCACCGAAGCCCGGCACAACGGCGCCTTCACAGGCGTTGGAGGTCCCCGCCTGGCAGAGCGGGCAGGTGCCGCATCCAAGAATGAATGGCGCGATCAGACGGTCTCCGGCGCAGTGTCTGGCCTGTGGCCCGGCCTCAACGACGGTGCCGCAGTATTCATGCCCCAGGATGTCGCCAGGCCGCACCTTGGGGTGCCCACCGGTCCAGCCGTGATAGTCTGACCGGCATACCCCGCAGGCGGCAACTTCCAGCACGACACCGTTGTCCGGGCATTCCGGATCGGCGACCGTTTCAATACAAAGATCCTGGTTGAATTCCCCGAGTACTGCAGCGCGCATGTAAATTTTCCGTTTTCCGACCGACTGCTCCGGAAATATCGCAAGCGCGGGTCCGGAGCAATTCCTGTGGTGGCCAGAGACTGTCAGGGCCGCCGGGACATGTCAGTAGTCGTAGCCCTTATAACGGTTCTTTTTTCCCTTTGCGCCTGCGTCACGGATCAGACCCGCCCAGTCATTGCCCGGACGCCAGATGCTCTCCATATTTGCTGATGCGTCGGGTTCTGACATACCGTATCCGTCTCTGGCATACCGGTAGAAAAATGCGCTGACCCTGGCATTGTAGATGCAATGTACATGAACCACCTTATCCGGGACACCTTCGAGAGCATGCCGGAAGGCGCTATAATCAGCTTCTGTCGGATCCTCAAACTCGACGGGGATGTAGATGTAGGTCATCCCGAGCGCTGTAACTGAACCCTCTTCGTCCACCAGCGCGCCTTTGTTGTGGTGTGGCCCGAGGTTGATCACGTGAGTGACGCCCAGAGATCTCAGATCTGCGAGTTGTGCCTCACTGGGCTGACCTGAGGTTGTGATCCGGTCATTGATGCGGCGCCAGTTCAGAATGTCGGCAGGGTCTTTCAAAAGCCGGAACCCGATTGCGGATTGCCGGCGCATGCCTCGTGGTCTCCTGTCACCCGCGTGCCGGAACCTGGATGGCGCCGAAGCAATTCCGGCGGGCGGATTGGTCGTGGCACAAGGTCACCACCGCAGTTCGGACAGACACGGCAAAACCTCTGGTCCGCGCAACCGGTGCAGAAAGTGCATTCGAACGAGCAGATGAGCGCCTCTGCGGATGCAGGTGGCAGATCTCTGTCGCAGCACTCGCAGTTCGGTTTCAGTGTCAGCATGTGCCGGTTTTCCCTGTCGTTTGTGTGCGCGGCGCGCGCTGTGTTGCGATCCGTTCCCGGATCATGAAAGAGCATCCGGGACAAAGCAACTCCCGGGGCGCTGCTGCCGGGCGGTTAACGCGGCAGCGCCCCGACATCCTTCCCGGCGTATCCGGTCCGGAAAATGCATCACCGGTCATCAGTTGATCACCAGGCCGCCTGCCGGCCTGAAGCTGGCGTGATGCTCCTCAAAGACGCGCAGCTTTTCGGGATTGCGATGGATAAAAATGCTCTGGACAGAACCGTCAGGGCCATACCCAAACGCCACCAACGCAACAGCCTCCTGTGCCCTGCTTACCAGCAGAACCTGCTGACCGTTGGCGTATCGAACACTCAAAGTGCTGTCTGACCACGCTTGTCCGAGAACCCGGGTTACAAAGCCGGCAACGGCGTTAAAACCTTCCAGCACATGCCGTATGGCGGTGGCTTTGCCGCCGCTGTCTGCGCGCAGATCTACGTCCTTGCTGAGTATGTGGACCAGGTTGTCTGCTGATCCTGTCTCCAGTGCCCTCGAGAACCCTTGCAGAAGCTCGGTCTGCCGGGCTTTGTCCGGCACAAAACGCGCATTTTCCCGGGTGATCATTCTGCGGGCTCTGGCCGCAAGCTGTCGACAGTTCGCAGATGTCAGTTTCAGGCTTTCTGCGATCTGATCAAAGGGCATGTCGAATATGTCATGCAAGAGATATGCCGCCCGTTCCCGTGGCGTCAGACGCTCCAGCATCAGCAGGAAAGCCGTCGACAGGCTTGATGCCATCTCAACACTCTGCGCGGCATCAGCTGTGTCCGATGTAGCGATACTCTCGGGCAGCCAGGGCCCGACGTAGTCAGTTTTTTTGCGGTGAGAAGAACGGAGTATGTCGAGGCATCTGTTGGTACAGACCGTCGTCATCCAGGCAACGGGTTGCTCGGGCATCGGAGGGTCCAGCGCAAGCCACCGGACAGCCGTGTCCTGCACAGCATCCTCGGCTTCGCTGACCGACCCGAGCAGGCGATAGGCCACGCCCACAAGCTGTGGGCGGGCCAATTCGAATTCTGCGGCTTTCGCGTCGGGCGTCATTTCAGTGCTTTGATATCTGGAACCGGTTCCAGAGGTTGATCATACACGTGCACGCCGTGATCAGCGATATCTGATGGTCGTCAAAATGCGCGCGCAAATCTGCACGCAGGGCGCCGAAATCGGTCCCGCGTTCCATATATGTCAGGGCTTCGGCCCAGGCAAAGGCGGCTTTTTCAGTATGTGAAAAGTCGTCCACGCTGTCCCAGACAGCAAGGCGGTCAAGCCGCTCATTGGTCTCGCCGTCTTTGCGCGCTTCCCGGGTATGCATTTTGACGCAGAAGCCACACCTGTTTATCTGCGATACCCGCAACTCAATAAGATGTGAAAGCTGTCTTGGCAGACCCGCTTTCTCCATCATGCCATGCACCTGGCCAATATGTCCGAGAAGCGGGCCGATCTGTGTTTCGTATTCTACCGGTGCGCCATTCTGAATTTGCGTCGGGGCGTTCATATCAATCTCCTTTGAATTCCTGACATTCACCTGACGATTGATGCGGGCGAAATGTGACGTGACCCCAAAAAATATTTTTCATAGAGGCGGGCTGATTAGATGATTTCGGTGTCTTTCAGCCCAAGCGGCAAAGCCCTTGGGCAGCATTTTGCCGTCAATTGTGCTGGTCTGCCGGCCCACCTGGCAGCAAGCCGCTCAGGCACTGTTTCGTGAGTCTTCGCTTTTGCCGGAGGCCTGAGACAGGGCGCTCAGCGCAGCAACCGGTCGGCCGAAGCAGTAGCCCTGTGCCCATCGTGCACCCATTTCATGCACAATCCTGGCCTGGCGCGTGTTTTCGATACCCTCGACCACCACGTCCAGTTCCATGTGCCGTGCGATTTCCAGAACCGACGCCAGCATCAGGCGGGCTTTGCGCGATGTTTCGATTTCCTCCACGAGCGACCGGTCGATTTTGAGCTCGTCGGCAAACATAGCCCGCAGATAGGCGAGCGACGAAAAACCGGTGCCGAAATCATCAATCGAGATCCTGCAACCCTTCTGGCGCAGCCCGTGAATGATCTCGTTGGCCTGCGCCCAGTCGCGCATCTCAGTGGTTTCGGTGATTTCCAGTGTCAGAAGCTCCGGCCTGATGTCGGAGCGCCAGAGCAGATGTTCTACTGTTTTGAGGATCTTGCTGGAATTGAAGTGAACCGCTGAAAGGTTTGCGCTGACCGTGTATTCCGTTCCATAGATTTCATTGTGCTCGGAAATAATCCGGGCGGCTTTGTTCAGAACATAGGTATCAATGTCCACTACCAGCCCGGATTCCTCCGCAAGCTGGATAAATTCGCCGGGGTTGACGACCTGACCGTTCCGGTTCCAGCGCACCAGCGCCTCAAATCCATAAACTTCGCCGTCAGGCAACCTTACTTTCGGCTGAAAATACACTTCGAGGTCGCCATTCTGAATTGCGGTGGGCAGCTCTTCGAGCATCGCCCGACGTTCGAGAAACTGCCTTTCGAGGACGGAATCGTACACAGTGTAACATGCCCGCCCACGCGCTTTTGACGCGTAAAGGGCGAAGTCTGTTACCCGTGAAAGGGTGTCAGCATTCAATACCATTGTTTCCCGGACCTGGGTTGTTGTGGCCAGTCCGATACTGACACGGCAGAGAAGCTGTTCGCCATCAAGATCAAACGGTTCCGAGGTGACCTCGATGATGTGCTCACACAGCTTCAGCAGGCTGTCGATTTTGTCAGTCGGAACAATAAGAGCAAACTCGTCTCCGCCGAGCCTCGCTGCAAACCCATTGCTGACCTGAGAAGCCCTTTTCAATACAGCGCCCGTCCGCCGAAGGACGGTGTCGCCGGCTGCATGCCCATAGGTGTCATTGATTGCCTTGAATTCATCGAGATCGACAAAAATCAGTGCAAATGGCCGTTTCGGGTCATTCAGCATCTGCCGGAGACGGTCCTGAAACTGTATGCGGTTGGGCAGTGTCGTGAGCGCATCGAAGAATGCCAGAAATTCAACGCGTTCTTCCGCTTCTTCCCGTTTCCGTCGCGCAACAACCTCACTGCGCAGCAGAGCCAGGGCGATGATCCCCACCAGTGTCAGGCCGGCCAGAGATCCGATCATGGTGAGTTGCTGTTTTCTGACGACCGCAGATTGCGCGGCCATCACTTCGTCGCCGTGGCGTCTCATTTCGTCCAGATAGACGACCAGACGTTTTCTCGCGACACCGGCGGCTATCAGAAGCTCGTCTACCCGGGTATGGATATCGGTGTAGTTCCCCGCGATCGTGCTGTCTGCAAGATCAACTATGGTTTCCAGCGCGATGATCGATGCCTTGCCACTGGCAAAGCCGACATCGTTATTCAGGATTGTCTTCAGATGATCCTTCCGTACAAAAAGAATGTCAGCGGCATCCGCGAATTCGTCCTCGAGTTCAGGTGAAAAACCTCCGGCATGCGCTGCACGCTGCCCCACAAGGATCAGGCGCTGGACGTCGCTGATCGCTACATATCCATTACGTATCTGCCGGTTTTCAAAGAGGCCCTTTGCCTGCGCGATCTGCTGGGCAACCGATTGTGTGTATACCCAGGCACCGGCAAACAGCAGTATCAAAAGACTGATGGACAGAAATATTCCGACGCGCGAGGAGAGCGCATCGCGCGCGACCTCGCTCCAGAATCTGTTTTTCTGTTTGCCGGGCACGCGAGATTACCGGACAGCCTCGATTCGTGCCGCCATCCAGACAAAATTTGATTCCGAAGTCAGCGGGGACGCGGAGTAATCGTCGGCGTCGATGATGAACTGAATGGGGCCCCGTTGCCGCCGGCTGTGCGCTTTGCCGTCCACGCGCGTGGCCACCAGAACCGGTACTGAGGAAAGCAGCTCCCGCGACATTGTTGTGCTGTAGTCGTTTTCGGCCGTGACACGGATTTCCGCGGCCTGGTCGAGCCCGTGCGCCGCAAGCAGGTCAGACAACATAACGCCAGCGAAATCAGCGGGTTGCTCACGCCAGGGTGTTGTCGTCATCAGGCTGTAGGTTGAAAACTCTTCCAGTTCTGCAGGCGAATAAGAATGTTCTTTTCCATCCGCGGCAACGATGATCAGCGCGGCGTCTGCATGGCGGATCGGCTCCAGCTCAGTCGGTTTCGGTTGCCCGGCAAAAGCTGCCTGTCCAGCGAGAAGAACCGCCAGAAATACGTTTGCCAAAACTCGTTTCATTGTTTTGCTCCAGTCGAAAATACGCTGAGCGAACCTAGCACGTGCAGTGTTTACCGATGATTAGCGTCGGGCAGGATGCTTCCTGCGATCCGCAACGCAGTGTGAAACCTGCCGGAGCAAAGATCCGGCAGGCACGTCCCATGGCAGCTCCCGGAGCTGCGTACCACTGTCATGTTCAGCAGGCAGGCCAGACTTCGGACGGGTCATCACCCGTCGCAGCAAGCAGGTCCGCCTCCCGGGTGAGCTGGACAAACTCACCTGACGGCGCTGCCCGCAGCCATGTCGATACGAAAAATCCGTTGTCTGTTTCCGCTGTCAGACAACCGCCATTCACGCTGACGCTGAGTGTCCCCAGACCTTCTGTCCCGGCAGCTTTCGCATCGCGGATCTGCTTCTGGATTTCTGACACCGTCTCTGCGTCTTCCGGGGCGATTTCAAACACAAAAATGCTTTCCCCGGCAAATGGTGCGCGCGGAAGGTCACCGGTGCTTTTGATCCCCAGCGGGACTGTAGTTTCCAGGGGTTCCAGGGACGCATCGGTCGGTTGAAACCCAAGATAGAGCGTCGCTTCACCGTCGCGCAGCCGCACTGCATCCGGAACGCTGACGGCCACTGCAATATCGCCGGGATTTGTCTGCAATGGATCGAGCCGCATGGCCTCTGATAATCCGGCAGGTGTGACAACCGAACAGCCGGCGAGACAAAGTACAGCCGGAATTATCGAAAAAAGCGGTCTGATCATATCGAATCCCATCATTGACTAGGTGTAAAAAGATCAATTATTAATGTTTTAGTTTAATTTATGGAGTCAATACATGAATTTTCCCGCGCCGGAAAAACTGGTTCGCAAGGCCCGGTTTCTCAAGATATGTCTCTCTCTTGTGCTTGGTCTGATCGCTATGGGGGCCGGTGCGCAGATTGCGTATCTGCTTTCAGATGCGCAGGGTTTCGGGCGCTTTCTGACTGCCGCCACCGGCTATCCGGATCAGGACCTGCGTCTGTGGCAGGTAATGGCACTTGCTCTGATCGCCATGGCCCAGACCCTGCTCTGGGCGGCGGTCGCGTGGCGGGGCAGGGCGGTTTTCAGGGCTCTGGAAACTGCGGAAATTGAGCGCTCAGCGCACTCCGCCTCCGCACTCTCCCGGTTGCTCTGGGTGGTTCTGGTCTACAGTATCCTGGCCGGAACGCTTGCGGTGCTGGTGATCACCTGGCATTTCCCCGACGGACAGCGCGCCCTTTCTGTTTCTTTTGGCTCGGTTCATCTGACCACTGTTCTGGCAGCGCTTATTGCGAGCTTCCTGTCACAGGCGCTGGTTCTTGGGGCGGCGCTCTGGCGTGATCACCAGGAGGTGATCTGAGATGGCGATCATCGTCAGGCTGGACGTCGTCCTCGCGCAACGCAAAATGACTTCGCGGGAACTGGCTGCCCGGATCGGAATATCGGAACAGAACCTTTCAGTTCTGCGGGCGGGGCGTGCACGGGGCGTGCGCTTCAACACGCTTGAAGCCATTTGCAGTGCGCTGGACTGCCAGCCTGGAGACCTCCTGGAATATTCGGACGACGCTCCATAGCGCAGCAAGGCGTGCGGGCCGCGGTTTCAGAGACTGCTTTTGATATGTTTCATAAAGGGCTTGATGAAGTCCCGGTCACGCCAGTAGTTCTTGTGGCTCAGCGGTGTAAAACCTGTCACCAGGCCAGCATTCAGCGAGTGATCGCGGGTGACACGCTCGGCGTAACTGTCGCTCAGATCCCTGAGTGGCCAGCCCAGAACATCGTCCTTGTCGTAGTAGTTATGCCATTCAAATGTGTCGCTGAGTTTTGGGATGGGTTCGATGAGACTGCGGTTCAGACCTGCCACGAAAATCGGGATATTGCACCCGGTCGTCAGAAGACGAACCGTCTTTTTCCCCCTGCAGAACGCTTCCTCCTCCGGGCTGCTGAAATTCTGATCCTCTGACCAGACACCGTTTTGCGTCTTTCGGTCCCGGGTCGAATCCCAAAGAAAATTTGAGATCACCTGACCACCCAGCGAATGGGCAAGAATGATGAGCCGGCGGTCATTGCCCTCAAGTTTATTGTAAAGGGCTCTGAGCGCCGTCAGAATGTTTGTCTGTGCCAGAAAATATGGGCTTGTCGGCCCTTCCTTGCGTGCTTCGAGGCTTGCAGCATCAGAGAACCCGTAGAGCATGAACTCCCGCAGGTCGTCCCACCGCAACCGGCGTTTTACGGTTTTGAAATACAGACTTTGGTTGTGCTGGAGAATGTCCTGGTAAAAGACCGCCTGGGTCGCAACCGACCCCCGCAGGTCCTCGCCGAGTTCGAGGCTGATGCGCTCAAACAGTTCGGCCGCGTAATCAGGCTCTGTGTTGCCCATACCATGCAGAGTCAGAATCCCAAGTCTTGCCATGCCGCTGCTCCTGTAAAATATCTTTAACTTTCTGAGGTATGGTTCTGGGAATAGCCCCTCCCGTCAAGTCCTCTGGCACATCTTGTACGGCTACAGGGTCAGCATGTGGTACGCTCCTGGCGGCAAGGTGTGGCTCTTCTGCTCAGCCGGATCAGAAAGCGTGCGAACGCAAAACGTATCACCGCGCAACAGCAGCCTGCCGCGCGGTGATACGTTTTGCGGTACGCAGCGCCATTTGAAAACCAACGCAGCCGGCTGGTGACGCAATGCTGTCCGCTGCGGGCCTGCGTCCACAGAAAGGGCAGGGCGCCCCATATATGTCACCGCATGCGGAACTTCCTGACGGCGATCCGTGCAGACCGGCGCACCACATCGCGGAGGTTCGCCGGAGCGAGATCGGCCGCCGTGAGGTCGTTGTCAGGGGAGGTCACAACCGCGATCAGCATCGCGTGCTCCCGGCGCGGAACGACATTGAAATTGAAATCAACGCTCGCCGCCTGAGGCGTCCGGGCGTCAACCGGGCGATCAGGATTGACGCGCCCGATATGGATCAGTCCAGGACTCATCGCCGGGCTGTTTCCGGCCACAGTTTCCGATATCGCCGTGCGGACAGCTGCTGTCATCGCAAAGTTTTCGAGGCCACCGGCCGGGGCATTCCGCTGCAAAAACAGATCAATGTTCACATCATTTGCGGCGACAGGTGTCGTATCCCTGTGGTGAGCCATGACGAAAATCCGGTGTGTCCGCCGCCGCGGACGTCTGACGCTCCCGGCAGCCATCAGGTCGGCCTCGTTCGGCGGATCGGGATGCCAGGGCGGATTGCCTGTGTTGCGGATTATGAGGTCCGGGCTTTCGTGAAAGCTCAGCCGGCTGGTCGCCAGTGCAGGATCTTTGAGCGGGTCGGTTACCGGATCGGGCAGTTCCTCACGCCCGGTGTCATGCAGAACAGTCCGGATATAGGTGCGGCCGACAGACTCTGGTGTGGCCGAGAGATCGCGCTCCCAGACGCCACGGGAAGCAAGTGCGGCCCGCAGGTACGTTTTGCTGCCCGATTGCCGGATATCCAGATCCTCGACAATTGTGTGCGGCAGGCCATCCATAACCGGCTTCCACGTCCAGGACGGGTGCGTCCCACTGCGGTCGATCTGCCCTTCAAAGACGCCGATGCGGTTTCCGACGTAGACCAGATCACGGGATGCGTCCCGCAAAACAGTGACCGAATAGGCCGAGGAGGGGCTGCCACCGGTCCCAGCCGGTGGATCCAGTGGCGCGTTCCGCAGGCCGGTCGGGTACCAGCGACCCTGGCCATCATACCACCAAAGGGTGTCGAACGTTGGGTCCCCGACGGGATCGCCCGTAACAGGATCGGTTGTGACCTGACCGGTTGTGCTCAGATAAAACGTCTCCTGCCCGGCGGTGGATGCGTCATGCACCGCAACATCGGTCCAGACACCACCGGATCGCGAGGGCATGTAGGGGAGAAAAGGGTTGGGGACATCGGTGGACCATTTGGGTCTTGCGACGCCGGAGTCGGTGTCGATAATCGTGGTGTTCAAAGGGCTCCAGACAGGCGATGCGGCGGTGCCGCCGAGCCTGAAAATCCTGACGCTCCACTGGCAGAGTGCCAGAATTGCTGTTCCGATATAGTTCTGTGCCGGGTCCCCTGGTGACAGGATTTCAATGGAAATGATCGGGTCATCGGTACTGCCGATCTGCAGGCGATCCTGCGCTTCGTTCGTGCCCGGATTGCTGGCTGAGGGGAGCGTCACCCAGTTGAGCTGCGTTGTCGGCGTGTTCCAGTTGCTGCAGTACCAGAGACGGTCTGTCCCGATAAACAGGCGGGCGTCATTGGGGGCCGTTGCTGGCGCTACGGCAGGTTTTGAGTAAAAGAATGCGCGGCCACGCTCGCTCCCGTTCGGATCAGTCGGTGGGCTGAGAGTGGTGACGGCACCACTTGCGGTGAAGTTGTCAGGCTCGAAATTCCAGAATGCCTGTATGTACTGCATGACGCGCTGGAACGGCTTTGTGGGGTGGAAGGCAACGCCACCGCCATCGCCTTTGCGTTGAAGGCTCCAGACCGTATCGCCCACGCGCTGGATAACACCATTGTCCTGGGTTCCGGCCAGTACCGGCCCGTCGAGCGCCGGATGCGAAGCGATATAGCCCGGCTCCGCAACCGCGAGACCTGCATTTTTAGACCTTGCCCGCTGCCCGGTGGTTTTCAGGAAAACACCTCCATCACAGCCGATCCAGACATCGTTTCCAACAACAGTTGCCTTGTGCACATCAGCATGAATGCCACCCCCGACAAATGTCCGGGAGCGCACCGCGTTCACCTGTCGGGCCGGTTCAAAATTGGTGATGAGACCACTGCTCCGCCGCCGTATCTCAAGATCAAAGAGGGCTGCATTGAAGTTGTTCGGGTTTGGTTCGCCGCGGACCGGCGCTTCGTAGGAGCCGCCGACAGTCACTATGTCGCGCGTACCCGCCGCATTGCGCCGGACGGCGATGGCCTGGTCGTACTCGCCCTGATCCGAGCCCGAGACCACCAGCGTGCTGGCCGGTCTGTCCACATCACCGGAAAACAGTCCCACGGGAACATCGATGATGTCTTCTGCAGCGACAGGCGTGCGTGACAGATCAATCTGCCAAAGATGCGACCATGGGTTCCCGGTGCCTGCCGGATTGATCCTTCCCAGGACATACATGCGATCCGTGTCTGTTGCCGGTCCAAGCGACAGCCGGCTGCCATCCAGATGGTTGGGCAGCGGATAGTGCTGAAATGTCCCGGACGGGAAAGTCGGCGCATGGTAAATGCCATCGAGCAGAGTGCCGTTGTGATCACCCGCACCGACAAGGGTCAGCCACAGCCCTTTGTCATTCCAGACCACATCGGAGCAGTAGGCCCCGTTGGCAACACGGTCGGCAAAGGTATCAACGGGCAGGTTGATCAGCGTCCAGTCGGCATCTTCCGCGAATGCGCCGGTGCGCATAAACGCGCCTTTGGTGGTGGCGGCGACCAGGGTGCCATTTCCGTTCGCAAGTGGTGCCTCGTCGTGCTTGCGGGCCAGCCGGAAGATCGCGGCGCGTGACAGGTTGCCCGCTTCGCGCAGCCAGGGATTGCCGCGCGCATCCGCCAGTGCCGCATCAAGCGAGCCGTTCAGCCTGAGGACCCCGATCCCGCTGTGGCTTGATCCCGGCACCCGCGACAGCACGGGTGTCGGTTCGCCGGTGCCGACATAGACCACGTCATCTGCCGATGTTGCACCGAATTCCACCAGCAGCGCACCAATGGTCAAAGAAAGGTTGGAACGTTCAGCTGAAGCATCAAGCGCGGCAGACCCGATGGGTTCCCAGCTGACGCCCTTATCGGTTGAATACCAGACCCCGCCGTTGGCGGTCGCCACATAGACCCGGTTACCGTCCGGGCTGACGCGAATGTCGCGGACCCGGCCCGCAACGACAGGATCGCGGGCAGCCTGACCGTTTGTCATGATGGAAGGGCCCAGCGGAATCCATTTGCGGTTGGCCTGGAAATTGGTCTGGATGACGTCGTTGAGCAGATCAAGCTCACCGAGCATCTCTGGTGGAATGGCGGTCGGTGTTGTGCGCAGGGCCCGTTCAGCGCGCTGGGCAAGGCGGTCCGGCGGCTTGTTGAACTCAGAAGGCCATTCGTATCGGGCCATCAGCTGTCTTCCTCCTGCTCTGCGGGGTTCGGATTGATCCGGATGTATCCTTCCTCGACCGTCACACGGCCGGTGGGCAGAATCGCAGCCTGTGTTGCTGACAGGATCGGATCTTCACGCCAGGTGATGGCCGAATTCCGGCGCACCCAGGTCTGGTCGGCACCAAAGGCCGCGATCTTGGGAAGCCGCACCTTGTCGGGGTCAATCAGCACAGGGCCGACACGTGCGGACGGGGCAATGCGGGACAGACCAGGGTCAACCCAGTCCCGCAGAAGTTCAAGCGACTTGCGGGGCAGAAACCCTGTGGTCGCATGGACCCGCGCCGTGGGGTGCATCAGAAGCGTAATTTTCAGTTTCTGTCCTACGTGCACAGCCAGCGGATCGCCCGCACTGATATAGGGGGCATCAATCGGACTGGGTTCAGGCAGACTGTTGGCATCCGTCTGCCTGCCGATCTGGCCCAGAATGGCCCGGAAGCCGAAACCAGCCTGAGAAAACCGGGCCTGCGACCGGACCTCTTTTTCGATCAGATGGAACTGGCTGAAGTCATCGCCGATATAAAACCCGTAAAGACCATCGTGACCCTTGGCGAGTTCACCCAGCCGGACCCGGAACTCAGCAGATTTGACCGCGTCATAAACTGCCTCCCGCACCAGCAGGTCCCGGACGTCGCCCGCTTCCTCGCCGAACGCCCCGGTTTTTGACAGGTCGTCAGGAATATCGATCCAGAGCTGCGTGCGCACCACGGCAATTGGCCGTCCGACCAGCCCGGCAATGGATGCACCAGCAGATGCAAGTCCGCTGTCGACGCTCCACATTGTCGTGTCGACGGCCCTCAGAAACGCGCTGAGCGGACTTTCTGCGCCGGCGGTGTCCAGATCGTTGCGCTGGATAATGTCCGCGTCGATCATGCCCTGGGCGATCTGCGCACTGAGCCCTGCGCCTGGAATGGCCGCGTCCGCCGGCACCGCAGAGGCCGGCCCATCAGCGCCGACCGCGCCCTCCCAGACCAGCCCGCCGGTGACTGCGTCATGCAGGACTTCACCCATGGGGTCCCCGGTCTGATCAAAAAACTCCAGCGTTTCATCCATGAAATCCGGCAGGATGTAGCCCGAGATCGGGTTGACCATGCGGTCCGGCCGGCTCTGGTCCAGCTGAGCCTCACGGGGAGTGTCCGAGCTGTCTGCGGGGTCTGTAAAGCGCCACATCAGACGCGCGGGCAGGGCAAGCCGCGGCGGTAACGCCAGGGCGCGGTCACCGTCTATGGTCTTGCCTTCGAGGGCTGCCGGCAGTGTCACTTTTGAGGTGTTCAGATCGCGGAAACGGCCGAAAGTGTCCACGATCCGTGCCCGGGTCAGCTGCAGCGTTCCATCCGCAATGAGCTTTGGCAGACCTGCATCGCGCAGTGCGTCGGCGGCTGCAGCCGGGACCGGTTCGATCTGCCCGTCCGGACCGTTCTCCAGTGCAAGCCAGACGTCAGCGATCTGATCGAGGGTCACGGATCCAAGGTCGGTTGACCGCAGGAAGGCCGCCAGATCGGCGAGCGCGGACTCGTGGCCTTCGCCGATTTCCCCTTCGCCGGCTTCGTCCCGCTGGTTTTCTGCAATGAGGAAGGTGTCAATTGCGGCCTGATAGGTCCGCGCAAGACCCGAGGTAATGGGGGACCGACCGCGCATTACCAGGTTTTTGCCCTGCGGTCTGGAGGCGCCGGCAAAATCCATGCGCCCCAGGATCCAGCCTTCGAAGCCGCTGCCCGGTTCCAGGCTGACTTCCCATTCCAGCCAGACCGGTGACCATGGCTGCGCCCAGCTGGTGATGGCGACAGGGCTCGGATCGCGCCCGTCAGCCAGTGAAAAGCGCCGTAACTCATCGCTGACGGAAGCGCGCGTGCCAACGGACAGGCTGTCATTGACTTGGGCAAAATTGTCGACGCCGGATGTCCGCGCGATAGGGACCACGCCATCATAGACCCCGTCCGGCGAGAAACGGAGTGCCATTTCGCCCTGCAGGCGGTTTCGCGCAGGTGCCAGAAACTCCGGTGCTACCATTTCCTGCATGGCTGTGGAGGTCCACCGCATCAGATAACTGTCGTGCAGAAAGCTGTTCTGCAGGATGCGGTTCGTGACGTCCGGGAGAGCGTCATGGGACACCGGCGGCACGTAGTCACGAGCGTAGAAAATGTCACCGAAGGAGGTCGCGAGCTCCTCGGTCCAGCGGCAGGCCAGCGTGTTGTCATCCTCGAACCGGCCATCTCCCAGAAAACGGGGCGTACGGCCATAGTTGCGTAATCCGATCACCGGCGGTGTGGGCCGGTGATAGCGTGGTCCCGGGCGTCTGATCGTTTTGGTCACCGGCCGGTCGTCAAACCGGGTGACCTTACTTTTGACGAGTATCTGTTCTTCGGCAGTACGCCGCATCTGATCGCGCGAGTTTTTTGTCTTTCCCCGGCCGCGTCCCGACCAGACCATCTCAGCCTTATCGGGCGGTCGAGCTGTTTTGCGGGCTGTCTTATTGCGCAAAGGGCGCCCGGCTTTGATCGCGGACTGATGACGCTCAACAACGACATCCAGATAGGTTTCCGGCCCCTGGAAGGCCTCAAACCCATCCGCATGCTCCGCCTCGTCGAGCTGAACGATCCCGTCGCGCTCGTCGATGCGCATGAGCGCGCCGTTCGAGACCGCGGTCAGCAGGCTTTCTACGTATTCCTTGCGGCGACGAGAGGTGACGCCCATACCGCGCGCCGCCTGCGCCGCCATCAGACGTTCCAGTGTAGGCGCCATCGACACGGCAATGCGCGAAGCAGCAGGAGCAGTATCGGCGCGCACCGACCCGGTAACCGGGACCCCATAGACGACCCCGTGCATGACTGTTTCATATGAGGCCCGGAACCGGGGCACCGTTACCCGGTCAAAGCGGTATTCGGAAAAGCCGTTCTGCAGGCTTGCCTGCGATGTACTGAGTTTCAGCTGGCTTTCCAGATTGATCGAGAACACACGGTCTCCGGTGTCATCGGCAGGTGGTGCATGCCGCAAAAAGGGCGAAACCCATTTTGAGGGCACCGGGGCAGAGGAGGCCATCCAGCCCAGGTCTGCAATCTGGCGTTTGACGGAATAGGGCGAGAATACAGCAGACAAAGGGTCATGGCCGCGTTCTGACCACCACCCGGTGATGACATAGGTTGCCGTTCGGGTGAAAATCTGCTGCGGGTTCAGATCATCCAGCGGGTCGTGGAAGGCAAACCGGTTAAGCGTCGCGTCATAAGATGCCGTCCAGTTCGGAGAGCCCCCCGCCACCCCATCCAGTTCATCAGAGGTGACGTTCATGGCCTGTTTCTGCACGGGATCGCCCGGGTAATTGTCGAGATCGAACACACTGCCGGTCTCAGCTTCGATCACCCAGCTGCGCAGGTCCAGCCGGGGCTGACCGGTGCGCCCTGTCATGCGGGTGACAAGCCATCTGTCCGGCAGAGCCGGCATGTCGATGGGCGCGTCCTCATCCTCGACCAGTGCGCCGCGCAGAAGGCCGTCAGGCATTGCCCAGTGCAGATGCACACCCTTTTTGCGCGCGCGAGGCGTTGAAAACGGGGCCACTTTTGCCCCATCACCATCGGCGTCCGATCCCAGGACCATTGGCAGGCGGACGTATCTTTCGGAATGCGACACCGGGACATAGAGCCCCTGCACATCCACCGGCACCACAAGCGCCGGGCGCGGCTGTGGTGCCGGGGTGGGGAACAGAATGCCCGGGGCCAGCACGCGGTCCTGCAGGACCGTCGCCATCTCCCAGTTGCGGCTTTGCAGCAGGGCTTCCATGATCTCCGGTTTCAGAACGGTTGCCATGGCTCAAAGCTCCCCGATGCGGGTTTTCAGCAGTTCAGTATTGCGTTCCACAACCTTCGCGACCGTTGGCCGGAATGCGTCGTTCAGCACCGCATTTGTTGCGGTGTCCTGCGCAAATACCTGGCGGTAGGGGAACCGTATCATCTGCATTGCGAACTCGGCTCCATCAACCGGGTCTCCGGGACCTGCGCTCATATTGGTACCGGTTGCGGCAGTAAAACTGCGCGCGGTATTGGTCAGATCGAGCACACCTGCAGCACCGGGTCTGAAACTCACAGGTATCTGGCGGGCATCAGGGGGTTCTTTGACGACCTGGCCACTGGTGCCCACGTATTCCGATGTGCGCACATTGCGGGCGGGAACACTGGCGCGGACCTGTCGCGGGCGGCGGTCGAAATTGACACCGAACTGGACGCCCTGGCGCGGCTCCTCGATGTGCAGGACTTTTGGAATGCCGTCGAAAAGGGCCAGCAGAACCGCCGGCGACAAGCGTTCCAACCGCAGCAGCTTGATGCGGCTGCTGTGCGATTCCGGCAGGATTTCCACATCGCTGTCCGCCGGTTCATCGCGATAGGCTCGTACATGCATCCCCGGCCATCCTGCCACAGCGGCAGAGCGCATAAGGAAACCGGTCACAACGCCCGCGGTTCCCTTCAGCCGCGGCTCGCTGCCGGGCGCGCGGTTGCGGCGCTCTGCGTCATCGATTTCCTTCTCGATCTGTGGATACAGCGCTTCGAGCTGCGCCCGTTCGATCGTGTTTGCGGTGGCTACGCTGAGCGCGCCCTGCACCAGGGCATCGGTCCAGGCCCGGTCGAGATAAAAGAACCTGATGGATTCATGAGGCAGCAGTTCCGTGTCCGGCACAATATTGTTGAACGGAACACCTTCGAGCATCCGCAGCTTTGCGAGAAAGGCGAGGATCTCGGGCGGGGCGATGGTCGGCTCAACTGTTGTTGTGCCTGCATTGCGCACATCGCCCACGGCCTGGGCGAGAATGGAAAGGGTGATCTGGTGCGAGATGGCCATGACTATCTCCTCGGGATGCGATCTTTGATGAAACCCTCAAGGCTTTCGAACTCTCGCAACTCGCGCACTGCGTCGAGATCGAATTCCTTTTTGCCGACAGCGATTTCTGCAATGTCGAGCAGACCGGTTTCGAGGGTTGTATCAATGGCGGTCTGGATCTGGTTGTTCAGGTCAATCTCCACCCGGTCAACCGTGGCAGGCTGCGTGCGCTGAAGCTGGTTGCGCAGGTCGGGGTTGACCGGTTCGGCGGCAATCATGTCTGTCAGGTTTCGGTCAAGCCCCAGCCCGCCTGCCAGAATACCATTGAAATCCTGCTGCAGTTCATTGATGCGCGCGCCCGGATTAACCAGCGGGGTGGCGTTTGAGATTGCCGCCTCTTTGCGGGTCCCCAGAACGGACACGAGTTCGCTTTCAAGGAAACGGGAAACCGCGCCCAGTTCGATGGCATCTTTGACGCGACCAAGTCGCCCGGTATCTGCCAGCTGATCCAGCAGGGATATCTGGTCATCAAAAACCGCACGCTGATTGGCCCGTGCCCGGGCTCTGCCGAACTGCTCTGCGCGCCAGCGTTGCAGGGCGGCAACAAAGGAGGGCTGGGACAGCGCCAGAAGGCGGCCTGTCTCAAACGCCACGGCCAGCGACACATCCTCGCGCCCGTCCGGCGTCATCATGCGCAGGTGGTCGGAGACATGCGCCAGCACCGGAAACTGCGCCTCGTCGGCCAGCGGATTGCGCAGCAGCTGATGCGGCGAAAAGGGGCCGCGGTACCAGGCACCCGTATCCTCGCCGGTGCGTGTCAGATAAGGCAGACCGATGTGTCCTGTTTCCGCAATCTCCAGAGGCAGCCTGGTTACCGGGGAGGCGCCTGGGTCATCGCCGGTTGGCGGGACATGGCATTTCGGCAGCTGGCGTTCGAAATTACCGTCCGTTTTGGTGCCGAGCATGCCGACATCAAGCCCGCTGAGCAGTTGCTGAAAACTGCCGGCTCCCGAGCAGGTAAACCGCCAGGAGGTCAGCACCGGAAAGCGGTAGAATTTTTCCTCGACAAAGAAATCGAGGGGGAAGCGGAAGCTGGTAAAGGCCCCTTCGACGACAAATACGTCATCGCGCGCCGGGCCCGCATTCGCGAGGGTGGAAAAGTCGCTTTCCAGCAGATCGGCGGGATCGATCCCGCCGACGATATTGATGCCGTCTCGCGTCGCGCCGCCCCGGTCCACAAGGTTGCCATCATGAAACACAACTTCACCGCGGCGGATGGCTTCGTTCATCGCGTTACTGTCCCCCGGATCCAGTGCCCGGCGCTCCGGCCGCACTTTCAGGGGCACAGCAGCGCCAGACCGGACAGAGCTGGCGAATGTTGCGACCGTCTGATTGATGAACAGATCGCTCATCTCAAAAAACAGCCGGGGCGGGCTGGGGGCGGGCAGCACGTCAAGCTGCTCTTCCAGGTTGATCAGGCAGGCAGTGTAGGCTTTTGGCAGGCATTCTTCGGTGTCGAACTGCGGCATCCGGTTGGAAATGACCACGGCAAGGAAGCCGTCATCGTCACCCATGGCGGCCTCGGTGTCATCGAGATTGACTTCGCGCACATGGGTCAGAAGGGTCAGGTCGTCTACCGTCGGGAAAACCGCATCAACAGTGGACTGCGGGACTGAGAGATAGCTCGCCTTTGGGACATCCATCGATCCACTGAGCGTCGTGCCCGGGGTGACGCAGTCGGCGGGGTCTGCGTCGTGCACGATCTGACCCTCTCCTTCGGCAATGAGAACAAGCGCCAGCCAGGGGGTATTGTCCCGCACCGTCTGCCCCTTGAATTCCGAATCCACCGGTGCCGCCCGGCGGTCCCAGGGCAGGGTCCGTTTTTTCAGCACGATCTGCGGCAGCCGTGCCTCGTATGCGCCTTCCGAATTTGCTGGTGGAAAGGTCATCAGCGCCTGATCCGGGGGCAGTTTCAGGCGCGGCGCGGTGACATTGAAATGCGTTTCCAGCGGATCGACCGGCAGATCCGCACCATCGCTGGCCTGCAGATCCACCTCAGAGGTCAGCGTGTAGCTGCCAGCCTCCAGGGCCGGAACGATACTGTCGTAGAGAAAGAATTTTCCGCGAGCGACCATTGTGTCTCCTCTATGCCTCCACGTCTTCGGGTGGGGTCCATGTTGCGGTGACCGGCGAGGATTTTTCGTCCGGCAACGCTTCGAGATCGAGCTGCACCGCGCTGTTCAGTAGGCGTGAGACCAGTGTGTCCTCGGGCAGCCGCGCCGCGATAACGCCGTCAACCTGGTCACCTACAAGACCTGCAAGTGAGACCGAGAAAGGTTTTCTGCGATCATCCATCCGGACCCTCTGAACCATCAGCGTTTTGCCATCAAAGGGAACCAGACGCGGATTCCCTTCGGCGGCTTCCGCGCCGTCATAGCTGATCGCGAGTGTTGCCAGATCATCATCGCGCACCGTGCCGTTCAGAAGGACAGCAACCGTATCAGCACCGCTGTCGAACTGTGTTTCGATCAGTGCGCTGCGGGAAATCATGTCGCTCGCTTCCATCCAGCCGCAGCCTGCTCTGCGACCGCCGCGCGTCCGGCTTGTGCCCTCAGCGCGCAGGAACCCGCCGCGGCAGCGGGCCAGGGACTGACCCAGATAGGCCAGCCGCGTTGTGTCGAGCCATCCCGCGATTTCCTGTGCTCCGGAACTGTCCTCGCCAGACATCAGGACGAACGCCCTCGTGGCCGGCGGCAGCGTCAGCCGTGAGGCGCCGGTGCGGTTCGCGGTGATCCGACCGTCCAGCCCGATGCTGGCAAGGCGGGCGGGACCCGACAAGGTCACTTCTCCGGTGGTCTTGAAGAGTGCGGCATTTGTGGCGCCTGGCAGATCGAAAACGGCAATCTGCCCTGTGGCCAGGACTCCTGGCTTTACGTCCGGCGCAGCTGTATTCCGGCGGCGTCTGCTGCCTCCTGGCGGGGCTCCGATCATCGCTTCAAGTGACGCGATTTCCGCCAGGTCTGCACCGGTTCCGCGCCCGCGCGCAATTGCCACCGGGCCTGTTGATGGCAGTGTCTCCGGGGGGGCCTGACGCGCGGCGATGGTTTGTCCGATGACCGGAGTATCCACGCGCGTCCGCAGGAGCACGGCACGGTCTGCAATGCCCAGAGCGATCCCAGGTGGAGTCACGCGTTTCAGCTCGCGCGGAATTTTGGTGACGCGCGTGCCTTCCGCAAGGAAGTCGCGGGGCACTGCGCGCAGGGGCTGATGCAGCACGCCACGCAGTTTTGCCTTGCCAAACGAAAACTGTTTTTTTGGCCTCAGACCCTTTTCTTTGAACAGATCCTTGCGCCCCGTGCCGGAGCTGCCGACGATACGTTCGGACAGCAGTCCAATGCGCATTGGCACGGGGCGTTCGCGATGCCACGCGCGTCTTACTGTGGCGCTACGGCCCTCCTGATGCCAACCGGAGGCAAAGTCCGGCAGTACTTTGGGATCGAGATCTTTCAGCAGTTCACGCTGCTCTTTGGCCTCGCGTACCATCCGTGACCGTATGGTTCCGCCAGCACGCAGCGGCAGCGGTTTGCGTGCGCCGGATTCAACCTGGTTGAAGGCCACGCCGCCGGTCGAGGCCAGTGGTATCCGCCCGATCAGTTCGGGGCGGAACTGTAGGTCCACACCTTCAGTCGCGGGGATCACATCGCCTTTTGGCAGTTTCCGGTCATCCGGCAACTGCGGCGGCCCCCAGACGCCGAGCGGGAAGTTTCCGGTTTCGCGCGGGGTCACGGTGATTTTGACCGTGTCCCCAAGACGCGGGGTGCTGCTGCCGTTACGGCGCAGTCTCAGCTGCAGCGTTGTGCTGTTGAGCATCTTGTTGGCCGGGCAGACACCCAGCGTTGGCGTCGGCAGCGATATCGGCACAGCCGCATTTTCACGACGGATTGCCGTCAGCGGTACTGTGGAGGTGAACGACAGCTCAAACTCGCTCATCACGTCGTAGGGATGCGCCGCAGTGCCGTCGGCTGTGCCCTCTTCGTTGCCCGACGCATCCCCGGCAGGGGGCAGAGCACCTTTGCCGGCAATACCGCTCAGTGCGCGCGCGCGGGTCTGGCTGTTTTCGGCCAGTTCCAGATATTTGCCAGCAAACTGAGCCCACGAGACGTGAACTGTTGCCGCATTGTTGTTGTTGCCGAACCGCACCCTGATGTCGATGGGGCCGACCTCGATCCGCGCGTTGCCGTGGAACTCCGGCCCGAAGACTTCGATATAGGCCCCGAGGCTGAAGGACAGTTTGATCGTCCCCAGGAAGGTTTTGATCCGGATCCCGGCTGAGACACGCGCATGTGCGTCGGCCTCATAGGAAAACGGGTCGAAATAGACGATGGCATTGCCGCCGAAACTCAGATGGGCAAAGGCAGGTCCGAATTTGGCGGAAGCCTCAAAGAGACCACCGGCCATAATGGCCTCTGACGTCAGCGCAAAGTAGCTTTCTGATTTGACGACAATATTGTCGGAAACGCTCCAGTTGAAACCCAGACGCGGAACAACCGGGTACCCGTCGCGGTGGAAATTAGGGTGGTAACCGCCGAGGGTCAGAACGAACTGGCCCGCCTTGTCGCCTTTGAACCAGCTTACATAAGCAAAACCGCCGGTCAGACGCGCCGAAGGATGCAGCAGCCACGAGTTATCGGTCAGCTGGGCCTGGATCCAGATCACGCCTTCTTCAGTCGAGAAGCGGGCAATCAGCCCCAGTTCGATGGAGACAAGGGCAACCTGTGGCCGGGGCAGCGCCATGCGGGCGAGCCCAAAGATCGACAGTTCAAACCCACCGCCGAATTCCACGGCCACCACCGCGATCCCGTCGACCAGTGCAAAGGAGGTAAAGCTGATGCCGGCCGCAAACCAGAACCGCCCTTTGGCAGGCGGGAAGGTATCGCGGATCTCCTGCATATAATCCATCAGGTCGTCCGGCAGATCAGCTGCAGGGTCGAGCGCCTGGATCATGACGAATTCGTCGAACCTGCCCAGGTCGGTCGGCGGCACGATATCGCGGTTGATCCCGAAACCGCCGCCGATCCCTGTAAGGAAGAACGCAGGCGGGCCGCCGAACGGTCCCAGCACAGCGCCATAGGCGAAGAATGCCGAGAACTTCTCGGGTGTCTCAATCGATGCGTAGCCGCCATAGATGGAAAGTCCGTACGTGGCGAAGCGTGCTGTCAGCATGCCCACATATTCGAGGTTCGGCGGAGTACCAAATTTGCGCAGCCCGCCGGCAAGCGTCACGCTGGAGATATCGGCGGAAACCGCAAGTCCTGCCAGATCCACAGCCCAGGATGACGCATCAAAGATACCACCCCGGTCCAGACGGTACCGCAGTTCCAGATCGTCCACGGCAGCCGTCAGGCCTGCAATCGACACATTGCCGTCAAACAGCAGCGAAATGGATTGCAGCGTGTCGTCGGACACCTGGGTGCCCATCCCGATCTGATCCACATAAATCGGACCGAACTGGCTGCGGATGGGCAGCCACCAGGGTCCGTCACCGTCGCCCGCGACAAAGCCGAAGGCGATGCCACCACCATCCGCCGCGGGGCGTGTCTGTACCGAAATCGCGGGGCTGAACGAAGGCGCCAGTGTCGCGTCGCCTTCGTTTGTTTCTGACAGCATCCCTTCGGCGACCGGATTGCTTTCCTCACCACCACCGGCGCCCCCGACGGCAACGGCGATCTCCGAAAGCTGCAGCTGTGCGCCGCCCAGTTTTTCGGCCTGCGACAGGCGCGCGAAAATGTGCAGCGCGATGGAACCAAGGGCAATCGGGCTGTCGAGCAGCGGGGCATTGGTCCGTCCGATACGCACGCCCACCCCATCGACAGAAAGGGTCGGTGTGAAGTCCACGGTGCCGGGACTGATGCTCAGCAGCCCGATTTTCAGGCCCGCACTCGGGCCGCCGATAATCCAGCGGCT
Organism: Roseobacter phycocola; assembly: GCF_042055075.2. GTDB lineage: Bacteria > Pseudomonadota > Alphaproteobacteria > Rhodobacterales > Rhodobacteraceae > Roseobacter. Next base: position 230,280 of record NZ_CP194010.1, read on the forward strand.
GTCGTTTTCGATCCAGATCGCGATATCGCCTTCGACAACCGGCAGCCGTCCGTTGAGTTCCAGACTGAAACCCAGAGCGCCCGCAGCCCGGGCCAGCCCTATGTCGAGCACACCGCCGACGTGGATTGTCGGGTTCGCATCGGCAATATTGTTGAGCAGGCGGATCACCCGGTCGAATTTGGTCTGGAGGAAATCCGCATCTGATTCACCGGCGCGTTTGACCACCCGGAAAAGCTCTGTGTTCAGACCCGTGCCTGCGTCGTTCAGGGCGACGCCTTCCATGAGCGCCCGGATCGTCGTTCCGGCGAGCGGTTCGTCGAGGACGCCATTGATCTCGGGAAGTTCCATCAGGAACGAGCCAAGCATATCGACGGCAAAGGTGATGATACCCTGCGCAATTTCCGCATCAGAGCCGCCACCAAACGTGGGCTCCAGACGCCGCGCTGTAAAGTCGTAGCGCAGCGCCAGCGCCTGGGTGTTCGCGCTGTCTGTGGCAAGGCCCAGCGATACGAAGGGCGTTGCAACCGCAGAACCCACATCTAGGGCGAAGACGGGCCGCAGGGCCAGCCCCTCGCTCAGGGGTATCTCAGCAGGACCAACGCCTGCGGTCAGTTGGGCCAGCCCGTCATCGTCGAACCGCAGCGCAGTTGAGACCGTGTTCGCAAAGGGCACATTCGCGATGTTGATATCCAGGGTGACGGAAAACGGGCTGTGCGCGAATTCAACCGCAACTGTCGAGCCAGGTGTGCCTGCATCATTGATGGTCAGCCGCACGGCTCCCGCGGGTGTGGATACGGCGAGGGCCGGGGGCAGCACGTTGCCCAATCGGCCGAGACCGCTGACCAGCAGGGGCTGCCACTGCGCCTCAAGACTGCCCGCCGGGTCGGTAGCCCAGCCGACCAGGCGCGGACCGTCAAAGTTGCCCCCCTGACGCAATAGCAACGCGTCGCCCACATCCGCGAGCAACAGGCCAACATCGGATCTGGTATCGACGATTGCATCGAGCGCCAGCGGCAGGGCGGCAGAAACGCCTGCCGTCGCAAGTTCTGTCAGGCTGCCCGGGTTCGGGAAAATCTCCAGATCTGACGCGGCACCTGTGCGCAGAAACAACCTGACTTCCGGGCCGTTCACCGTCAGATGAACCGCGCGCGTGCCGGGCGTGCCGTCGCTCAGGCCAGCAAAGACCGCTAGTGCCGGCCGGATCCGGCCTTCTGCCGTGAAGGTCAGGCCAACGGATCCGCCGAAATCGACATCTGCTGATGGCATGAACTGAGCCGGATCGAGGGACAGATCGAGCACGAGGCCACCGGCGTCGCGGGCGCGCAGGGCCAGCCCGGGCGAGATGTCCCAGACACCCGGTCCACCCGTCAGCCCGGTCAGCGGTTTGAGCGCGTCCAGCAGGGCAATCACGCGGTCCGGACGGAAGGCTGAGCCATCGCTCAGTGCAAGGTTTGAATGTCCAAGCAGCCAGGCGCCCGGCCTGATGAAAAGCTGCGCCGGAATGCGAACGGTATCTCCATCCAGCAATCCGATTGCATCGAGCACCGCGTCCACAACCGGCCTGACGCCGGGGTCTGTTTCGCGGATGCCGTCCAGCATTTTCGCAATTGCCGAGCTGGTCAGTGCCGGCAGTGCCGCTTCTCCAAGCCGCCGGATATCCGGGGTGGGCCAGAGCGGAACAGTGGTCGGCAGACCGCCAAAGCCGCCGGCTGTATCCTCATCAAGGTGCAGTGCGGCCGAAAACGGGGCAAGACTGAGCAGTACATGGTTGTCGTCTGCTGCGCCGATCCGGATGTCTGCCGCAGAAATACCATCCGGACCCTGGGTTGCACCGAGCGCCCATTCGCCGGGGACCGGCAGGCCGGTCGCACCACCGACGGTGACCGAAACTTCGCGGCGTGCGAGGTCAAAGGATACACCGGCATGTTCGCCCAGCAGATCATCAATCAATGACATCAGCTGCGCGCGCAGCGCCGGGGTGTTCAGAACATCCTGCAGACGCCCGGCGGGATCATCCATCCAGTTTGACAGGGCAATCGCATCAAAATTGTCACCCGGGCCCAGAACCCCGGCGGCGCGCAGCGCCTGGGAAACGCGCGCCACCGCCGGGTCGGCTGCAGCCACAGCCTGTTGGAATACAGCGTTCAGCAGCTGCCGGATTTCCGGCGTGCTGGGGGCCGCCAGTCCATCAATCCCGAGATCAGCGTCGCTGGTGCCGGGCGAAAGTGTCAGGCGTGGAAAACTCCTGTCGTGAATACGCACGCCATGAAGGGTTACCGCGACGCGGTTCAGCGAGGCGTCAGCGGTTGCGCCGACGGTGAGTTGCACGTCCAGCTCGACAGAGCGCAGTTCGAGATCAAGGGGGCGGGGTCCGGCGCCCGGACCACCGATCAGCCATCCCGAACTGTGTCGCAGCTCTGCAGCCACCGCGACGGCGCGCGCTGTGCGCGGCGAAACATCCGGTATCGTGCCGCCCAGATCGATGTCGAGCCCGATAATTTCTGCCAGGGCATGCCCTTTTGCCTGCAGTCCCGGTGCCTGAGGTGCCGTACTGAGCGGCAGCCACAGACCCAGCGATGCGGAGCTGATCTCTTCGCTTTCCCGTGCAGAAGATCTGGCCTGAGCATTCAGGCTCAGCCCTGCAGCAACCACAGCAGTCAGTGCGCGCCGGACGGCATCACCGTCAAAGACACCGTGTACAAGGTGCACCGCCAGGTCAGCCCGCCGGGCGCCTGTCCAGCCTGCGGGCAGAGCAAGATCGCCTGTGCCGGGTGCGGCACCGGACAGGATCGCCGCCAGCATCGCGCGGGCAGCAGCCAGGTCCGCGTCATCGGGTTCTGCGGCATCCGGATCTGGCAGGAATTCGGCCAGCCGCCGGACAATTTCGGACGCCGGGGCTGGCAGAGCTGGTGGCAGCTGCGCCGGGTTTGTCACGAGGCCCACTGTGACCAGCCTGTTGATCCCTGATCCCAGCGCCTGCAAAGCCAGCCAAGCGGCGTGCCCGGCGGCCGCATCTGCAACTACAACACTGTCCGGCCGGGACCGGATCAGCGACAGCGCGTGCTGCAGGCGGGCTGTCTGACCCTGTGCGCCGTCACTGTCGCCTGACGGCAGCCGCGCATCCGTCCGGGGTGCCAGCAGAATTGTCCAGACGCCCGCCTCATCGGGCAGTGGTGTAAACGCCAGCGGGTCCCGGCCTGCTTCCCGCATATCCAGAATGCGTGCAGGATCGCCAAAGCTTTCGGCCGGAGCGGTGGCCGGCAGAACGCGGATGTTGATCCGGGTGGCGGGAAGGGAGCCCAACACCTCCTCCAGCGACACGCCGTCAAACAGGGCTGCGGCGCTTTCGTTCGGCGTCAGGTGCAGTGTGGTGCCCGGAACCGCCACGACGGGCGCACGCACTGCGCCGTCACCGCCCGTCCAGTGGGACACCAGATCGTCCAGCGCGGACACCAGAAGTGCGGCATCCGCTCCATCACCGAACGGCCCGGAAATCTGGGGGAACTCACTGAGGATCGCGTCAGCCAGCTTGCCGGGGTTGAGGCCGGGGGACCCCGGCAGCCACCTGCGCAAAGGTGTGGACGCCAGGAATTCCGGGAAAGGCAGCGGTGCGTCCGGCTGGCGCCAGACCGCCAGCGCCGGTATGCCCGCACCCGCTGCAAGCTGCACGCGCCAGGGGTCCGCAATTGTGCCCGAGCCTTCAACATGGAAGCCCGCATCCGGACGGGATGACAGAACTCGTGCCAGTGGCTGCAGATGCCGCCTGATCTGTTGTTGTCCATCGGCGAGCAGGCCGGCGAGCCAGGCTTTGAGTGCATTTTCAGCGTTACCGATCAGGTCTGCAAGCCGCAGCCTGTGACGCGGTGGATTGCCAAGCAGAGGGGCCGCGCGTTTCCAGCCAAGAGCTTCGACCAGTTCGCTCAGCCATCTCTGGCCGAGGCGGTCGGCGATCAGACCGATCAGCCGTTCAATCGCATCCCAGTGTTCCGCGACAAAGGTGTTCAGGAGGTTATCAAACCCGCCGGAAAAATCAGGAATGGGCAGTGGCACATCCAGATCATCGACGAACAGTTCCAGGTCAGGGGCTTCATGGTCTGCGCGCAGCCCTTCGTCCGGGGTCCAGCGCAGCACCAGACCCAGATGATCCACTTCGACGCGCAGTGCGCCAGTGCCGGCACGCAGCCGCCCGCCACCGCGGGCCCGGCCCAATGCACGCAGCCGGATCTCTGGCAGGAAACCGGCCGTCCCTGTGGCCATATCCAGCGCCACCAGCGCCACGCGCAGCCGCGTTTCGATCACAGTGCAGCGTTCGCCCAGTGTATCGACGCGCCGCACTATCCCGAGCCCCAGCAGAAGCCTGCCCGCAGCGTCTTGCCACACGGCTACATGGACACCGGCATCAAGCGGCAGCAGCCACGGGTCCGTTTCCGTGCCGGTTCCGGTGACAGCGCCCGGTGTGGCATCGCCCGTCAGCAGTTCGCGCAGGACCGCGAGAAGTGCGGGGATGTCGGCGGTGTGCGACGTCAGCACGTTTTCCCAGTGCGCCCGCAGCAGCCCTATGGGATCGCCGAGGAACTCAAGCAGTTCAATCCGGGGATAACCCGGCCCGGCCCCCGCCGGCGCCTCCCATCCAAGGACAATGCCGATGAGGTTTCCTGCGGGGCCCAGATCGCCGATGACTTCTGAGAGCGCATCCGTGACGGCCTGTGACGCGGTAGCTGCCAGCGCATCAGGATTGGTCAGATCAAGCCGCGGATGGTTGGAGCTGAATATGGTTGCGTCCCGAAGTTCCAGCAGCAGAACAGGATGACGGTTCTCGTCCAGCCCAAACCCCAGAGCGAGGCTGTCGACTGAAATATTCGGGATGCTCAGACCGGACAGATCAATTACGGCTTCTGCCCGCACGGACGGAACCGCGACCGCTTCGCCGGTCCCCAGATCAAGGCGCACGAGATCGGCGGTGATACCAACGTCTGCTTCGGCACTGTCAAACCCGAATCCCGCAGAAACCGTGACAACAGGCCGCCCGGTCGCTCCGGCCGGTGCCGCAACACCAAGCCGCAGGGATGCTGAGCCCACCGGAAGGACGACAGCGCCATTGTCTACCACCGCGCCGTTGTCGAGAAGGTCCGCGAGGGCCTGAAGCCAGGCGGATCTGCGGGTCTGATCACCCAGCAGTGCCGCGAACCAGTCTGCCAGCGCATCCAGACCACGGTTGAAAATGTCGTCAACCGGCAGATCCGGAATGGCAGGATCATTGCCCAGCCCCAGCATTTTCGCAAAAGCCCGGATCTGGTTCCCGCCGGCGTTGCCCAGTTGCGCCTGCAACAAGCCGAATATCAGATCGAGGCCTGCGTCTTTGAGGCTGTCAGGGTCGGTGACCGACAAAACGAGGTCCCGGCCGGTCGATTCACCGGGCAGCTGCAACCCCCGGAGCGTCAGCCCGACCTGTGGGTCTCCGTCGGAAGCATTGGTGGGTATGAGCAGCCGCAGGCCAACCGCCTGCAACCCGGCATCTCCCGGGGGCGCCGGCGTTTCCGAAATCGTGATTTCGCTCGACAGCGTGATCACGCCACCCGGTTGCGACACCAGTTCCGGCGAGGGGGTGTTTGCGCCTTTGCCTGCCCGGAACAGCGGGAACATCAGCGCCGAGCGGCTTTCGGTCAGCGGTGCCGCCGTTTCAAAGCGTACCCCGACGAAAATATGCACTTCAGAGGCGGGGGAATCGTCGACCACAAGGAAAAAGGCGATGCGGCCTACATCCGGGAGCGCCTCTGCAAAAATCTCAATCCAGAGACGGTTCTCGCTGTCCCGCTCGGCCTCGCCACCACGGACGGCCGTGACAAAATCCAGCAGTGCTTCGCGCTGGTGATCATCCGCCAGAATGGTTTTCAGATAGGTTTCAGGATTGCCGAGCCAGTCACTGTTGAAATTGCCCTCGTCATCAACCAGGCCAAGTGCGGTCAGCAGGGCGGATGTATCACCAAAATCTTCCGGAGAAAAAGCGTTCACCGCAGGAACCTCCGTAGTGGAATCTCTGCCTGGGTTTCGACCGTGAACTGTCCGCGCCTGGCCGTCAGACCGCGCACCACCAGCTCTTTGTTCTCGGCGTCACGGCCTGATGCGCCTGCCATTTTGCCCGCGACATCAACGAGCGCACCATGAGCGAGCGCGATCAGCGGATCGCCCCAGATACGCGCCACCATGGCATTCCCTGCGGGCCGGTCGAGTGTAGCCATAACGAGCCCCGTCTTCCGCTTGTCACTGCCGACTGAGAACGGCACCTGCATGCTGGCGCGCAGGCCGTCGGCTTCGACCGGAATATCGATACGGATACGTCCTTCGGTGACCGTTGCCTGGAGACGCCCGGGGTGAACGATCAGCTGGTTGATGCCATCGTCCCAGATGACACTGGGCTGACCCTCAGAGCGGTTGATGGCGGCGACACGGATGAGCTTGGCCAGCGCTTCGGTGTTCACCGGCAACTCCGCACCTTTGTCACCAGGCTTGACCGGTCCAACCGGGAGTGTGCCGGGAAATTTCTCGCGCAGCCGTTCCAGTACAGATCCGGCCACGACTTTCAGGGCATCACGTTCCGCCGGCAGCTGCGGTTCGGCCAGCGCATCCTCAATCGTGCGGGACACATCGCGTGCCCGGAGTGTTGGTTTAGGCTCATCCTCGCGGGCATCCGGCGTCGGCCGGTCGGAGACAATGATCAGATCCTCGATGTTGAAGCGGTCCAGGTTTTCCGCCTCGCGCATGATCCGCTCAATCCGTTCCAGATCAGAAGGTGACAGGTTCTCAAGACGGTTCAGTTCGGAAAGACGCCTCCCGAGAGAGGGCAGATTTCTGTTGTTCGTGGGTCGGCGTCCCATCGATCGCTCCCTGACCGGGCGCTGCTGCATCCGGTCAGAACCGGAAATCGGAACGTGGAATTCCTGAACGGGCGGCGCGCCCAAAATTAAAAATTTCTGCTGCTCAAAAGATGCACAGATCCTGTTGAACCATCGCCCGGGGGCGATTTGTCCGGCCGGCCAGCGGGTAAGTCCCGCTTTGTAATTTCGACCAATTCGCGGCCTGTCAGACCGCGGCAAAAAACACGCGTAAAAAATGAGTTGCGGCCTGCAGGAACAACGACCTGCGACTGTGGATTTTTGCGAACCTCCCTACTTCAAACCACTGGCGAAAGAGTAGAATTTCGAAATCTGGTTCTAGTTAACGTTGTGTTTTGTGATTCCGTCAAGAAGTTGTTTACCTTTGCCGCCGCGGCCGGTTTCAGATCGGTGATCCGCCGGCGGGACTTTGCCGGTGATCGCGCAAAGCGCAGATACAACGACGTAGAACTGACGCAAATCAATCGCTATAGTTGTAGTTGCGTGGGGTCTGATCCTGTATTTTCAGGCGTTTCAGGGCCGTGCCAGACAATTGAAATGCTGAATTGGGGGAAGTCAGAATTATGTATTCGTTGTTTCGTGAGCTGGGTGTTCAGGCGGCACTGCGCAAAGAGGCCGTGCCATTTGCTGCGGCCTTTCTGATCGCCGAGATGTTCTACAAATGGAAAAGCTTTACCCTTGAGTGTATCGGTTTCCTGATCACTTGGATGGTGCTCAGCTATATCCAGTCGCTGTTTCTCAGAAACGAAGACTGAGATACCGGCGGGTGCCCTTTACAGGCTGGTAATCACCTTCCAGATGAAGACCGTATAGAGCACAACAAGCAGTGTGCCCCAGACGCCTGCGCCGCCCAGGAACCACAGAATGGCGCCAAAACCGGTTAGCATGGCCAGCAACACCAGCCAGACAAATGGCGCTGCCCTTGAAATCTGCGCCAGCCTCTCTGACTGATTGTCCGACCGAATGGACGCGGGTACGTCGGGCAGGTCGCCGGTGACAACAAACTCTGCGATCGCGTTCCAGTTTTCCTCAACCAGCGCCGCGCTGTGCTTTCCCTTTACATAGCGGACCTCAAACAGGTCGGGATCGTGGCTGGCGGTTTCAAATCCGTCGTGTCCGCCGCTGCCAAGGTCCTGCAGTTTCAGCTGCTCAATCGCCTTAGGGAAAATCGCAACGACCCAGTCCGACGTGGCGACGAAATTCAGCACCCTGCTGACCTGCCCCCTGTCACGGACCATCTGCCAGTCGTAGTCAGAACGCACCACGCTGCCTGCGAAAACCACATTTCTGAACGTACAGAACGGGTAATCCCTGAGCGCGCGCGCGAGCAGATAGGTGCCATTGCTGTGACCTACAAAAGAAAACGCAGCCCCTGGGAACTCGGCGAGTGCTTCGGCGTACTGGTCCATGAACCACTCGACCTTGCGGCGGCGTTCCCATGGCAGCAGAAACGGCAGCATCGGGAAAAATCCGTAGCTGGAGGTTTCGGAGGCCATTCTGATCACGCCATGCGTTTCTTTGTGGCGGGACATGATCGCGCGGGCAATTTTCTGGGTCCAGTGGCCGACGTCGCGGATGCCATGGATGACGAACACAACATCAGTGATCTCGCGGTTCTGCGGGTTGAGCGGACGGTCCGAGGGAATGTATCCGGCATCATCCAGCGTTTTGGCATCGGCCGTGAGCGCGGTCGAAAGCACCTTTCTGCGCTCATTGCCAGCCGTGCTGGGTGCGCCCGTCCGGTCAGTGACGGGGGTCTCGTCATCAAGCCGGACCACAGAGGCGTGCCCGGAATATGGCACGTCCAGATAGTGAAAACCGCGCCCGGACACGAGATCAATATTGTCGGAAGGAGCAACCATGTCATCAACTGAACCGAGCAGCTGGACCGTCATCGGGAGGGTGCCGCCGGATGCTGCCGCGCGGTTGCCGGCCTGTATCCACTCTACGCGGAGCCTCGTGATAAAAGGCGCGCCGCGCCGGATCGACATGATCAGAAACGGTGCCGTGCCGGTGGGGTTCAGAGCACCGGCAATAGCCGCGCCGATCTTCCACTGAACATAGTGCAACGGGCTGAGGTGATGTCCTGCACTCCAGCCTCTGTTCATTGCTGCCAGCAGGACAATACGATCCACGCGGTCCGCCCAGGGTGGCTGGTCCACGCCGCTGTCGCCGCTCTCTTCCTGCGCCTTTTTCAGCAGAAAAATGCGTCTGGCGAGCAAACCGCCAATGCTATGTCCGACAAATGTGATTGACCCGTATCCACCGTCCTTTTCGCGCCACAGACGGTCGATCGCCTGCAGTTGCTCCTGTGCGATCGCTTCCGGATCGGCGCGCGAGAAGAGTTTGCAGGGCAGTTGCGGTACATAAAGATCCGCGTCGGGGCGTTCAGCGCGCACGTGCCCGGCCACGCTGGCAACAGAACCGGGGCCGCCGCGGAAGGCATGAAGAATAACCACAAGGTCCTTTGAGCGGCCATTGCGGGTGAAACCCTTCGTGGCCGCAGACATGCTGTTGCTCACGGCTTTTCCGCGGGCGGCTCTGGCTCCGGATCCGGTTCTTTTTCGTTTTCGGCCAGCAGTGCCTCCCGGAATGCCGCCAGACGTTCGCGCTGTTCATCGCTGAGGTCTTCGTCATCACCGCCGGTTTTCTGGCCTGAGCCGATCAGCGCTTCGGGCTGGATTTCAGCAACCGCGGTAAAACCATTCGCAATCGCATCCACAAGGGTCGGTGCATCAATCTGCCCTTCCTTATGGCGCAGGATGGCAACCCGCATACGCCAGTAAGCATCGTAAAAGACGCTGGCCATCCGACCCGGCTGCACGAAAGACACGATCCCCACGATTACAGTGGACATAATGCCCAGAAACTGCGGTTGCAGGACAGCCCTCTGGCTGTTGAAATCAGCGGCGATAAGCGAGCCGATGACAATGCCCGATATGCCGAGAAAAAAGTGAACATAAAGCAGCAGGTGGTAATAGCGGTTCCACCATTTCATTGAATCGCGTGCGGCTTCCAGCGCGGTTTCGTCTCCCATCGTTCCACCCCTAAATCAGTTAACCAATGCAAACAGCCTGCATTCACACCAAAAAGTTGTCAAACCCGTGGTGTTTCACGGATGAGGATAAAGCGGGTCAGGACGGGTGGCTGGAACCCCGCGCGATCAGTTCAACGGCCAGTTTTACGGGTGTGTCCGGTACGGTTTCGTTCCGGATCATCTCGTAAAGCATATTGGCGGCCATGGCGCCGAACCGGCCCACATCACACCTGACAGTTGACAGTGGCGGGTGGACGAGCCGGGCTTCTTCAATGTCATCAAAACCGACCAGCGCGAAATCCCGCCCTGGCGTCTTGCCAGCCTGCAGGAGACCGGCGTGCACACCCAGTGCGACAAGATCATTGAAACAGATGGCCGCGTCGATGTGAGGATAATCAGACAGCAGCGTGTCGACCGCCTCGCGGCCAAAAGCACGCGTTGATGGGCCATGAAGCACTGTGGTCCGAAGGCCTTTGTCCTGCATGCCGCTCAGATATCCGGACATGCGCTCAGAGGTAATATTGCGCCCTTCAACACCACCGACAAAGGCGATATTTTCGAGGCCCTGACCTAACAGGTGCTGTACCGCCATCCGGCTGCCGGAGGCGTAGTCGTGGCTGAAAAAGGGCAGGGGCGCTGCCGAGGTCGGGGTTTCGCGCAGGACCTGCAAAGCGGGCAGACCGGCACGCTCAATCGCCTGAAATCCTTCATCAATATCGCCATAGCAGGGAGAGATCACAAACCCGGCCACGTCGTGTTCCAGCATCGACCAGATTGTCCGGGTCTGTGTTGCAGGATCCTCGTCGCAATTGGCGATGACCGTGGCGAAACCGCGTTCGGCCAGTGCCATCTGGGCAGATGCTGCGAATTCGGTGAAGAAGGGGTTACGCAGATCGTTGATGATCAGGCCCACCAGCCCCGTGCCCGATCCGCGCAGGGTTGCCGCCGCGCGGTTACGCACATAGCCAAGGGCGGCCATTGAGGCATGCACCGCGTCACGGGTTTCTTTTTTGACCAGTGGTGAGTTCTGAAGAACAAGCGACACGGTTGATTTTGACACCTGTGCGTGCGCGGCGACGTCAATAATGGTGGGTCGCTTGCCTGCCGCCATCAGCTGATACCATGCAGCCCGAGCAGCAGTCCCATCCGCTCTTCGGCAAGATCGGGCCGGGCGAGCATGCCGGCAGTGTCCGCCAGACGGAAGACTTCTGCGTAATGAGTAATTTCGCGGCTGGCCTGAAAACCCTGTGGCATGATGAAGTGACTCTGTGCTCCGTTCAGCCAGGCCAGAAAAGCGATACCTGCTTTGTAATACCGCGTCGGCGCTTTGAAAATCTCCCGGCTCAGGGGAACGGTTGGAGCAAGCAACCGGTGAAAAGTCTGATGATCGTCCTCGGCCAGCGCTTCCAGCGCCTGTGCTGCGGCGGGCGCGATGGCGGCAAAAATGCCCAGCAGCGCGTGGCTGTAACGCGTGCCGTCCCCTTCGATCAGGGCGGCGTAGTTGAAATCGTCTCCGGTATAGAGGCGGACACCTTCTGGCAGCCGCGCCCGGAAGGCTTCCTCCCGGGATTGCTCCAGCAGGCTGATCTTGATCCCGTCAATGCGGTCGGCATGTTCCTCAATAAGGGCCAGTACGGCGTCGGCTGCGTCATCCAGGTCGTCGTGGCCCCAGTACCCGCGCAGTTCCGGATCAAACATGTCGCCCAGCCAGTGCAGAACAACCGGCTCCGCAGCACCCGTGATCAGACGGCCGTAAACCCGCGCATAGAAATCCGGGCCGGTGCTATGTGCGGCCATTGCTCGGCTGGCCATGATGATGATCTGCCCGCCGGCGGCTTCGATTGCTTCCATCTGGGTAGCATAAGCGGCAACAAGCGCGTCCTCAGTTGTCAGCGTTGCGATGTCCACATGATCCGTGCTGGCGCCGCAGGCCACCCGCGGTTTCAGCGGGTGCGCTTTCGCTTCGGTCATTGTGCGTTCGATCAGTTCGCGCGCCGTGTCCCAGTCGACGCCCATGCCACGCTGGGCGGTGTCCATGGCCTCTGCAAGGCCCAGTCCCTGATCCCAGAGCCAGTGCCGGAACGCCAGTGTGTTGTCCCAGTCCACCGATGGCCGGCCCATCCAGGGATCTCTTTCTGCAAGGGGATCAGACACGACATGGGCGGCCGCAAAAGCTGTGCGGGTGAAAGCGCACTGTGGCGCGCGCGGCACAATGGGCGTGCCACAGATCTCATACCGCTCCAGCGTGCCTGCGTAGGTGGGCAGTGTCAGCATGACTTTTGCTCCCTCAGCTGTGCGCGGCTGGCAGATCAAACACCAGAATGCCATCAATGCCACCGACGGCATTTTCGACAAGCCGCCCGCCCAGAGCCTGGTGTTCGGGATTTTCCGCGTAGTTTCTGAGCGCATCCCAGTCGTCAAAATCAATAACGAAGCCATGCATGTAGCCGCGTTCGATCTGTTCCGGGCTCTCGGATCTGCCACCGGTGAAGCCGGATGCTCCGTCAAGTCTGCGCGACAGGTCGGACAGGCCTGAATAGATTTCTGCAATGGTTTCTTCGGACGTGTCCGGTGTGAATTTAGTCAGAACGATATGGCGTATCATATGGCAATCCCGTGATCCTGCCGGATCATGTCAGAGGCTTTTTCCCCGATCATGATAGCGGCAGCGTTTGTGTTGGAGGATATGACGGTCGGCATGATCGAATTGTCGACCACGCGCAGGTTGTCGATGCCGTTCAGGCGCAGGCGGATGTCAACAACCGCCGCATCATCCGGACCCATTCTGCAGGTCCCGGCACAGTGGTGCGAGGTTTTGGAATGCTCGCAGATGAAGTCGAAGTATTCATCGTCCGTGCGGACGCCCGGCCCGGGCAGGCGTTCAGCCAGAATGAAGGGCTTCAGAGCGTCCTGGGACAGGATGTCCTGCGTCATTTTCAGTCCGCGGATCGACATTTCGCGGTCACGCGGGTCCTGGAGGTAATTGGGATCAATTAATGGCGCTTTGGCCGGATCGGCACTCTGCAGCCGAACCGTGCCGCGCGACCGGGGCCGGAGATAGCACGAATTGAGCGTAACACCGCCCTGCGGCATGGCCTGCACGCCTTTTTCGATGCCGGTGCCGAGGCCGAGGTGGAACTGGATGTCCGGTGAGCGCGCATCCGGATCAGCATACCAGAAACCACCCGTTTCAAAGAGGCTGGAGGCCACCGGACCTTTGCCTGTCAGCAGATACTGCAGCCCGGCAAAGGCGGACAGATGCGGCTTTGCAAACCGGTCGTAGGTGTGTGGTCCCGAGACTTCGCAGATGCAATAAAGATCTAAGTGATCCTGCAGGTTTTCACCGACCTGCGCGTGGTCCGCAAGCACGTCAATCCCCAGGGCCCGCAGGTGGTCCGCGGGACCGATGCCCGACAGCTGAAGCAGCCGCGGGGAGCCGATGGCACCGGCCGACAGGATGACCTCGCGATCAGCCGTCAGGCGGGTGCCGTCGGTCAGTTCCACGCCCTGCGCCCTGCCGTTTTCGACAATGATGCAGCGCACCTGTGCATTCAGTCTGCGGGTCAGGTTGGGACGGCTGAGGTTGGGCGCGAGGTAGGCCATAGCGGCAGAAGAACGCCGGGCATTGCGCTGCGTGAGCTGGTAATACGCCGCACCGTCTTGTTTCTCGCCGTTCACGTCCTCATTCCGTGGGATGCCAGCCTGTGCTGCAGCGTCGAAATAGGCCTCACAGATGGGCAGCGGCGCTATGGGCTGAGACACGCCAAGCGGGCCGCCCTGACCGTGAAAGGCGTTGTTATAGGTGTCATTGTCCTCTGACCTGCGGAAATAGGGCAGGACATCTTCATAAGACCAGCCTTCGCAGCCCATCTGCCGCCACTCGTCGTAATCCTGCGGGTTGCCGCGTGTGTAGATCTGGGCATTGATCGCAGAACCGCCACCGATCACCTTTGCCTGCGTGTAGTTAAACACCCGGTTTTTCATGTGACGCTGCGGCACGGTCTCCCACCCCCAGGCGCCGATGCCTTTGGTCATTTTCGCGAAGCCTGCCGGCAGGTGATACAGCGGGTTTCTGTCGCCACCACCGGCCTCCAGAATGCACACCCGTACCGAAGGATCCTCAGACAGCCGTGCGGCCAGAACACAGCCTGCAGAGCCACCGCCGATAATGATAAAATCCCAGACGTCAGACATGACTTCCCCTCAAAGACGCTGAATGCTCAGACCACCGTCGACGGGGATCACCGAACCCGTCGAATAGGCCAGATCACCGCTCACCAGCGCTCGCACTGTTTTTCCGATATCTTCCGGCTGACCCCAGCGTTTTGCCGGTACAAATCCATCAGCAATCATCGGGTCATACCGGTCGCGCACGGCGGCGGTCATGTCCGTTTCGATAATGCCGGGACGCAGTTCAAACACACCGATACCGTCACCGGCCAGCCGCGCGGCAAAGAGGCTTGCCATCATCGAGGCTGCAGATTTTGAGATGCAGTACTCGGACCGTTCAACAGAAACCATCGACGCGCTGACAGAGGTGACAAAAACGATGGAGCAGGAGTTGGTCGCTGCATGGACCTGCATGCGGCGGGCTGTTTCCTGGGCGAGAAAGAACCCGCCCCTCAGGTTCACATCCATGACAAAGTCGAAACTGTCCGGCGTCACGTCCAGCATGTCACCGCGCACCGGAGCAGGCACGCCGGCATTGGACACAAGGCAGGTAACTGCGCCCGCCCGCGCCTCAACCGCATCAAAAAGGGCCCGGACCCGTTCCGGTTGCCGGAGGTCATGTGCGAGATACATCGCCCTGTCGCTCAGCTTAGCCAGTGCGGTATGCACCTCGGGGTCATTGCCGTCCTTCTCGGAGGTCAGAACCACCTGCATACCAGCGGTGTCGAGGGCGCGCGCGATGCCAAGCCCGATCCCGCGCTGTCCTCCGGTGATGAGTGCTGTCCCGTTCATGCGGCAAGGTCCTTTGATCTGATGTGATCAGCGACCCGCAGGGCCTGGGCTGCAACTGTCAGCGCGGGGTTTACGGCAGCAGAATTCGGCAGAAAGCCCGCATCAACAACAAAGAGGTTTTTGTGATCATGCGCGCGGCACCAGATATCCAGCGGGTTTTTGCACGGGTCCTGGCCGAAACGAACGGTGCCACACTGATGAGACGGCACGGTCCGGTCGAATGCGCGGGACAGGAGCACAGGCCAGCCGGCGCGTCGCAAAAGCCTGCGCACCTCTCGCACCAGAAGCAGATGCGCCTCCCAGTTGGAGCGCCGCCAGTCGAGAACGATCCGGTCGCCTTTTACGGTCACGCGGCTTTCGGGATCAGGGAGGTCCTCGCTCATGAGGTACCAGTCAACAGACCGGCTTGCGATCCATCGGGTCAGGGGCGCGGGGAGCGGCACCTGGCTTGCGAGAATGTCCGGAGTGATCTTGCCCAGCAACTGAACATTGCCCAGTGGCGTGCCGTCAGGACCTCCCTGCAGGTAGAAATCGTTGAAATACAGGGTTTTCTGATACACGGACGCATTTCGGCGCAGCGGGTGCAGCGCCATCATTGCATGCGTGTTGTGGTTCATGAAATTGCGCCCGACCTGATCGGAGCGGTTGGCCAGCCCTGTCGGACAATTGTCATTTGCTGATCTTAACAACAGCACGGCGGAATTGACGGCGCCGGCTGCCAGTACCACGGTTTTCGCCTGCATGCGGCGCAACGAACCGTTCCGGTGATACTCGACAGCATCGATTTTGCCGTCTTTGCCAGCAATCAGGCGTGCGACTTCACATCCGGTTTCGAGACGCACGTTGTTGTGGCGCAGTGCGGCTTTCAATCCGATGCTTTCTGCGTCTTTCTTGCCGTCACCTGTGTTTGGATGTGCATCCCAGCCGGTTTCGCCACCGGCCAGCCACGCGTCGATGTCCACGCCCAGCGGCAAATGCGCGGGGTTAATGCCCACGCGCTGCAGGCGCTCTGCCGCATCCGCGATCGCGGGTTCATGCGGTACAGGGGGAAAACCATATATGCCTGAATGCCCCGGCTCCGTCGGATCTTCTCCACTTGACCCGCGCACTTCGTAAAGCGTCTCGGCCTTCTGGTACCAGGGCTCGAAAGTCTCATAGGAAATGGGCCAGGCAGGCGATGTGCCGCCCATGTGTTCAAGCACGCCGAAATCTTCTTCGCGATAGCGGAAGAGGACCGCGCCGTAGAACTTCGAATTGCCGCCAACGTTGTAGTAATTGCCCGGATTGAACGCGGTGCCAGACGGGTCGTCCCATGTCTCATCATTGCGGAACACGCCACGCCCGAAAATGGCGGCGGCATCGCGTGTGTCCGGCGAGGGGGTAATGGGGTGCCCCTTCTCCAGGATGGTGATGCGCACGCCCGACGGTGCGAGGCCTGCCGCCATGGTGGCGCCCCCCATACCTGAGCCGATGATGAGCACGTCAGTGTCCATTACGAAATTCGGTTTTCCGTTTTCGGATCAAAGGCCACGGCCTTTTCCATGTTGATTGCAAAGGTCGCGGGTTTACCGGGTGCCACATCAGCATCCGAGCGCATCCGCCCCACGCACTCCGCGCCGCCGATGGTTGTCGTCACAAAGGTGTCCGATCCGGCGGGTTCAGTTACTGTGACCGTGTTTTCGACCTGCTCCACATGCGACGAACGCTGATCAGCGCCATCCACGTCTGTCAGCGCCTCGGGTCTTATTCCAAGCTTGACCGTCTGCCCGTCAAAGGCGCGCAGCGCAGCACCGGGGGACGGAAAGGCGAGACTGATCTTGCCACCCTGATCATCTGTGGTGTCGGCGTAGACGGCGTTGCCATCTGCCCGGATGGTAACGTCGATCAGGTTCATCGAAGGCGATCCCATAAAGGTCGCGACAAAGAGATTGGCCGGCGTGTCGTAGATTTCCTTGGGTGTACCCAGTTGCTGGACATACCCGCCATTCATCACGGCGATGCGCGTGGACAGGGTCATGGCCTCGATCTGGTCGTGTGTCACATAGACGATTGTCGTCCCAAGGCGCTGGTGCAGTTTTTTGATCTCGGTGCGCATGTCCACACGCAGCTTGGCGTCGAGATTGGAGAGCGGTTCATCGAACAGGAACACGTCCGGATCGCGGACAAGTGCGCGTCCCATGGCAACCCGCTGACGCTGACCGCCGGAGAGCTGACCAGGCTTGCGGTCCAGCAGCTGACCGATCTGGAGCATGTCCGCCACTTTGCCCATCGCAGCCTCGCGTTCTGCCTTTGGTACGCCATGCATTTCCAGACCAAAGGTAATGTTCTGCCCGACGGTCATGTTCGGATAGAGGGCGTAGGACTGGAAGACCATTGCGATGTTGCGCTTGGACGGGTGGACCCCGTTCATCGGCGCTCCCTTGATCGCGATGGTTCCGCTTGTGATGTCCTCCAGCCCGGCGATCATGTTCAGCAGGGTGGATTTGCCGCAGCCCGAGGGGCCGACGAGGACAAGGAATTCGCCCTCTTCGACGGAAATGTCGACTTTGTGGAGCACTTCGACCGAACCATAGGATTTGGTCGCGTTATCAATATCAAGAAAGCCCATGGAATTATCCTTTCACGGAGCCTGCCATGAGGCCGCGCACGAAGTAGCGACCGGCGACGATGTAGACGAGGAGTGTGGGCAGGGCGGCCAGAATGGCGCCTGCAAAGTGAACGTTGTATTCCTTCACACCGGTGGAGGACTGCACGAGGTTGTTGAGCGCCACGGTCATCGGGGCACCGTCACCGCTGGCAAAAGAGGCACCAAAGAGGAAGTCATTCCAGATATTGGTGAACTGCCAGATGATGCAGACAACAGAGATCGGACCGGAGGAGGGCAGCAGGATGCGCCAGAAAATCTGGAAGAAACCTGCGCCGTCGATCTGAGCCGCGCGTACCAGTTCGGTGGGGAAAACGGCGTAGTAGTTGCGGAAATAGAGCGTCGAAAACCCGATGCCGTAGACCACATGCACCAGCACCAGCCCCGCTGTGGAACCTGCGAGCCCCAGGAAACCGAGCACTGCGGCCATTGGGATCAGCACGATCTGGAAGGGAATGAAGCAGGCAAAGAGCATCAGTCCGAAGAGGATCGTATCGAACCGGAAGCGCCATTTGGTCAGCACGTATCCGTTCAGCGCGCCCAGCACCGTGGAAATCGCCACCGCGGGCACAACCATGGAAATGGAGTTCCAGAAGTAGGGGCGCAATCCGGTGGGTTCGACACCGATCTGAGCGGTAGACCAGGCCTTCTGCCAGGGTTCAAGCGTCCAGACATCAGGCAGGGACATCATGCCACCGCCCGTGATTTCCGGGAGTGGTTTCACCGAGTTCACCAGCATCACATAGAGCGGCAGCATGTAGAAAAGGGCGAAAAGGATGAGCACGAGATAGATCAGCGTGCGGGTGACCCGGCCTGTGCGGATCGCGGAGTCCTGCGTCGCAACAGCCATCACTTCTTCTCCTTCAGTTCAGCATAGAGATAGGGGATCATGATCGCTGCGATGGTCATCAGCATGATCACAGCCGACGAGGCACCGATGCCCATCTGGTTGCGGCTGAATGTGTAGGAATACATGAACGTCGCCGGCAGCTCGGTGGCCCGGCCGGGCCCGCCACCGGTCATGGCGATCACAAGGTCGAATGTTTTGATCGCGAGGTGTGCCAGGATCACGAAAGCCGACAGGAAGGCAGGGCGCAGTTGCGGGATGATGATCCGGCGGTAGAGGTTCCAGTTCGAGGCCCCGTCCATCTGTGCTGCCTTGAGGATTTCGTTGTCGATCCCGCGCAGGCCGGCCAGAAACATCGCCATTACAAACCCACTGGATTGCCAGACAGCGGCCAGAACAACCGTGTAAATGGCGAAGTCCCGGTTTTTGATCCAGTCGAAAGAGAAGCTGGTCCATCCCCAGGCCTGGACGATGTTTTCGAGACCGATGGCGGGGTCCAGAAACCATTTCCAGGCGGTGCCCGTCACGATGAAGCTGAGTGCCATGGGATAGAGGTAGAGGGGACGCAGCAGGCCCTCGCCGCGGATCTTCTGGTCGAGAAAGATAGCGAGCATCAGGCCGATCAAAGAGCAGATGCCGATATAGAGGCCTGCAAAGATTGCCATGTTCGTCAGCGAAATTTCCCAGTGGGACAGGCTGAAGAGCTTCTGATAATTCGACAGGCCAATGAGGTCATAGGCCGGCTGGCCGCCTTTGCCGACAAAGGGCAGGATCCGGCTGTCGGTGAAGGACACGTAAACCGTGAACAGGATAAACCCGTAGACGAACACGAAAATCATGGCGAGAGACGGCGACAGGACAAGCTTTGGCAGCCAGTTCTGCAGGCGCGTCTGGAAATCCGCCTGCGTACGATCCGACATGGCGACACCCCCCGGTGAAAATGAAATGAGACAGGTGCGGGCGGCCCGCAGGCCGCCCGCCGGCTGGGTTACTGAGCGATGGAAACCGCGTCGACCAGCTCTTCGACAGCGGTTGCGCTGTCATATTCGCCGTTGAAATGCGCGGTCACAACGTCGTAGATCGCGTTTTTCACGGATGCCGGGTTCGCGTGCCCATGGGCCATCGAGCCAAAGAGGTTGCCTGAGGACGCCGCCGCTGCGAGATCGGCCATGCCCTGCTTGCCACAGGCATCAAACGCTTCGTTCGAGACGTCAGTACGCGCAGGCACCGAGCCTTTCACGACATTAAACGCCGACTGGAAGGATGGCGACAGGATCGCGCTGGCCAATGCAGCCTGCTCGTCAGAGACAACACCACCCTGGTCGAACATCATGAACTGGTCCGCGTTGAAGGTGACCTGCTCCTGTGTGCCGGGGAAGCGGAAGCAGAGGAAGTCCTCGCCCGGCGTCTTGCCCGCGTTCAGGAATTCGCCTTTGGCCCAGTCACCCATCATCTGGAAACCGGCTTCGCCGTTGATGACCATCGCAGTTGCAAGGTTCCAGTCACGGCCGGAGAAGTTATCGTCCACATTGGCGCGGATGAACGCCATACGGTCGAAGGCTTCCTTCATGGTGTCAGACCCCAGCGCGTCTTCATCCAGGTCGATGAAAGCGGCTTTGTAGAAGTCCGGACCACCCGTGGACATCGCCACCGCGTCAAAAACGGTTGCGTCCTGCCATGCCTGACCACCGTGGGCGATCGGCGTCACACCTGCGGCTGACAGTTTTTCAACAGCTGCTGTGAATTCGTCCCATGTCTGCGGAACGGCGATGCCGTTTGCATCGAGGACGGCTTTGTTGGCCCAGACCCAGTTGGTGGAGTGCACGTTAACCGGTGCCGAAATCCACTTGCCGTCGTGCTTGGCGAATGCCTGAAGGGCAGCAGGTACCACATCGTCCCAGCCTTCTTTGGCGGCAACTTCGTTGAGATCCGCAAGAGCGCCCTGTGCACCCCAGTCAAGGATGTCAAAACCCAGAGCCTGAACGGCCGTAGGTGCGTCACCTGCTGTCACACGGGCACGCAGAACGGTCATCGCTTCGGTGCCGCCACCGCCGGCAACAGGCATGTCCTGCCAGCCGATGCCCTGATTTTCCAGGTCTCCTTTGAGCACGTTCAGAGCAGCAGCTTCGCCGCCTGATGTCCACCAGTGCAGCACTTCAACGTCACCCGCGGTTGCGAGGGTTCCGCTGAAGGCAAGCGCCGCCAGTGTGGAAGTCGTCAGTTTCATTAAGTCACGCATGGGTTTCCTCCCTTATGATCATGCATGTTGCGCATCAGCTTCCGCGCATTTGGTATCAGACCCATTTTTGGCGCGATTTGCCAATACGCATCTGAACAGTTTTTGATTCCAGAAATTCTTCGATCCCGCCGGAGCCGAGTTCGCGGCCAAGACCACTTTCCTTGACCCCGCCGAACGGGAGTTCAGGGTAGCCATCCATCCAGGTGTTCGTCCAGACCGTTCCGGCTTCCGCACGCTTCACAAATTCAAGACAGGTGTGAACGTTTTCGCTCCAGATCCCGGCAGACAGACCGTAGGACGCGTTATTAGCCAGATCTATCGCCTCATCCAGTGTCCGGAAGGTCAGCACGGAAAGTACCGGGCCGAATACTTCTTCTGTTGCGATCGGCATTGTCTCTTTGACACCCGAGACGACCGTCGGCTGGTAAAAGGTGCCGCTCAGCCCATCAACAGTCAGCGCCGCACCACCCAGCAGAACGGTTGCGCCCGCGTCGGCAGCCTCGCGCACGTACCTGTCGATTTTGTCCTGATGCGCCTGCGAGATAATCGCACCGACTTTTGTATCGGGATGCAGCGGGTCGCCGAACGGAACTTTGCGCGACAGCGCCACGATCTTTTCGTTCAGCGCTTCGGCGACGTCTTCGTGAACTATGATGCGGGAGCCGGAGTTGCAGCATTCACCTGCGTTGAAATACACGCCGAACACAATCGCGTCCGCAGCCTCGTCAAGGTCGGCATCGGCACAGATGACCTGCGGGTTTTTCCCTCCGAGCTCCAGCGACACCTTCTTCAGCGTGCCCGCAGTTGATGCAACGATGGCTTTGCCTACGCCCGTGGAGCCCGTGAAGGAAACCATGTCGACATCCGGATGCGTCGTCATCAGCGCTCCGACAGGATCACCGTAGCCCAGCACGATGTTGGCCACACCGGCGGGAAGCCCTGCGTCGATCAGCAACTGCCCCAGCAGAACCGTGGTCGACGAAGTCATCTCAGATGGTTTGATCACCGCTGTACATCCGGCGGCGAGCGCAAACGGAAGCTTTTGGGACACAATCAGAAACGGGAAATTCCACGGCGTGATGATGGAAACCACACCAACCGGCACCTTGAGCACCATGCCAAGCATATCGGAACCCAGCGCATTCTGGCTTTGTCCCCGGATGTTCCAGGCGAGCGTCGCCGCATAGCGCCAGATATTTGCCGCGCCCTCGATCTCGGCCTCGGCCTGAGAGATCGGTTTGCCGCTTTCCAGCGTTTCCAGCCGCGCGATACGGGCGCGGTTCGCGTCGATCAGATCGGCAACTCGGTTCAGAAGCTTTGCGCGCTCTGCTCCGGGAACATCGCTCCAGCGCCGGTCGTCAAATGCCTGACGGGCGGCCTTGATCGCTGCTTCTGTCTCTGCCGTGCCACCCCGTGCCGCTCGGCTGACGAGCTGACCAGTTGCGGGTGAGTGGCGCTCAAAGGTTTCACCGTCTGCGGAGTCAATCCAGGTACCATCAATCAGATGGTGCAGTTCCAGCGGTTCATCCGCTGGCGCGCTGCTGTCGCCCGCAATCAGGGTGAGGTCATGCTCGGTCATGACGGGGCCTTTCCAAAATCGGCTTTTCGTTTTTCTGCAAAGGCAGCCACGCCTTCGGCTTTTTCAGCGGTTGGGGCCATAGCCGCACCCGCGAGGGCCTCAATTGCTGCTGCACCGTCTTCCTCAAGTGCTGCTGATATGAGCCATTTCGCGGTTTCAGTTGCCTGCGGTGCGTTGCTGGCAATCCTGTCAGCGATTTCAAAGGCGGCGGCGCGCGGGTCGTCCTCAACGCCGTTCAGGAAACCGGTCGCAAATGCCCGTTCCGAGGTGATCCGAGCGCCGGTCAGTGCCATTTCTTTCAGGAGGGCAGGGGGGATCTGCCGTGCGAGGCGTTGTGTGCCTGACCAGCCTGGTACGATGCCAACCGTTGTCTCTGGCAGCGCGAATGTCGCACCGGGTGTCGCGATGCGCAGGTCACAGGTTGCTGCGAGCTCAAGACCGCCACCGAATGCGTGACCGGACAGCACGCCGATCACAGGGACAGGCAGGCGTGCGATACGGTCAAAGACGCGATGTCCCCTGCGCACCCAGTCACGGGCAAAGGTCCGTGCATCAAGAGAGCCCCACTCCCGGATGTCCGCGCCGACGCAGAATGCCTTGTCGCCGGTTGCTGTCAACAGCACCGCCCGGACGGTCCTCGTCTTCTCGATCACGCCGCAATGCGTATCAAGTGCATCGATCATGTCCATGGTCAATGCGTTGAGCTTTGCCGGATTGTACAGCCGGACCTCGGCAACGCTGCCGGAAATTTCTAGATGTACGGTGCTCACAGTAACAGCCCCATCGGTCCTTCGGACAGGATTGAGACAGGCATACGCGAAGCGTTGCCGCAAACCCTGACCCGCCCTTCGGAGGCCGCGACGATATCTGCTTCGACTTCAATGCCGGGCATAATTTCGGTGGCGACCAGGCCGTCATCATCAAGGCGCATAACACATCGTTCGGTAACATAGAGGACGTCCTGTCCCCGCGCCCGCGCGCGCCTGCCGGCAAAGGTCACATGCTCGACCGCGTCGACCATTTTTGTGAATTTGCCTTTTTGCGTGACACGCAGTGCGTCAGACGTGAGCTCAAACTGCGCACCCGCCTCAAAATAACCCGAGAACACGATTTTTCGTGCGTTGGCCGTTATGTCCACAAAGCCGCCACAACCCGCTGTCAGATATGGCTTTTTACCCAGTTTTGAGACGTTGACATTGCCGTCTGTATCGACCTCCAGGAAGGACAGAAAAGACACATCAAATCCGCCTCCCTGGAAATAGGTGAACTGCGCTGGTGAGGGCAGAATAGCATCCGCATTGGAAGCGCAGCCAAAGGCAAAACCGGTCAGAGGGACACCGCCGACGGCACCCTGTTCAATGGCCCAGGTGACAGCCTGTGCATGCCCTTCTTCCAGCAGAATGCGCGGGACATTCGCCGAGATGCCAAAACCAAGGTTGGCGCTTTGTCCCTGCGACAGCTCAATCGCGGCACGGCGGGCAATCACTTTCTCGATCCCATGGTCCGCCAGTGAAAAGCTGTCCCAGGGGCGCATGATTTCGCCGGATATGGCCGGGTCATACACAGTCTCGGTTGTCTGTTTCTGATCGGGATCGATCACAACAAGATCGACAAGATGGCCCGGTACATGCACGTCGTGTGGACGCAGTGAACCGGCCGCAGTGACCCGTTTGACCTGTGCAATCACCAGCCCACGGTGGTTGCGCACCGCAATCGCCTGCTCCAGTGCGCCAAGCGTCGCGCCTTCGTGCTCAAAGGTCAGGTTGCCGGTTTCATCACCGGTTGTCGCGCGGATGATGGCCACGTCCGGTACGATATTCGGAAAGTGCAGCCATGTGTCACCGGCAAGCTCTTGGCGGTGTACAATCGGTGCCGCTGCGGCGCGTTCATTCATGGCGCAACCTTCGCGTATCGGGTCGACAAACGTCTCCAGACCGACCTGCGTGAAGACACCCGGTTTGCGCGCTGCCACGTCACGGTGCATGTCAAACATGATACCGGACGGCACGTTATAGGCTTCAATCCGGTTTTCGACGATCATCTTCCAGATCTCGGGCATCTCTTTCGAAGACGGGCCGCTGGGGTACGAACCGGCGAGAATGCGGGACAAAAGCCCGTCCTGGGCAATGTGATCGACGCCGCGGATGCCATACATGTCGCCGGCGGCAATCGGATGCAGCGTTGTGAGGTTGCACGGGTGGCCTTCATCTCTGAAACGGTCGCCCAGAGCGCGCAGCACCAGGTCCGGGCACCCAAGACCGGACGATGATGAAACCGTGACAACGGCGTTGTCTTCTATCCGGGCCACAGCGTCCCGGGACGTGACGACCTTGCTCATCTCAGATGCCTCCGTAGTCGACAGCGACCCTGGTGCCCCGGGTCGCGGCCTCTTTGACGGCGGCTGCAACGGCCAGAGACTTCACCCCATCCTCCCCGGTCGCAGACGGCGTGCCACGGCCTGCGCAGGCCTCTGAAAACAATCCTACAGCCCGCTCATAAAGGTTGTGGTCGCTGAAGCTGATGTCTTCGCTGCCGGTTTCCGTCTGCAGCCTGATCTCGCCGACCGGGCGTTGTGTCATTACGCCTTTTGCAAAAATTGACCCTTCTGTGCCGTGGACCTCAAAAGACGTTCCGGCGTGTCGGATCGTGAAGCCTTCATGTGTCTGCACCGTGACGCCGGACGGCATCTGCCAGACGCTCATGACTGAATCCTCGACACCGCGCCCAAGGCTTTCCGAACGCTCGATGGCGACGACCTCTGCCGGGTCTTCGTCCAGGTGAAACCGGACCGTGTCAGCGTCGTGTACGACAATGTCCGGAATGACCCCGCCACCCGCTCCGGGATTGTCGATGCGCCAGCCCTGCAGATTTGGCGGCAGATAGACAGCATGTGCAACGCGGACAGCCTGAACGGTCCCGATGCGGCCCTGGGTGATCAGTTCACGGATCTTCAGATGCGATCCGGCGTTCCGCAAGTGATGATTGGTGGCAAAAGTCACACCCTTTTCACCGGCCGCACGGACCATGGCCACAGCGTCCCCGACGTTCATTGCCAGTGGCTTTTCGCAAAGCACATGTTTGCCGGCTTCAATGGCCGCCATCGCCTGAGCAAAGTGTTTTTCGTTGGTTGTTGAGATGTAGACGGCGTCCACATCATCATTGAGCTGTTCGTTCATGTCAGTGAAGGCCCGTGGAATTTCATGCGCATCGGCATAGGAGCGGCCGCGCTCGTCGCTGCTGCTCAGCACGGATGCGATGCTGTGTCCCCGCTGCGCGCGGATTGCGCCGATCATGTGTTGTGATGCGATTGTACTCGCGCCGACCAGTGCCCACTTCACGATGATTCCCCAGATTTTGGATCGTTCCAAAATCTAATATGGATCGTTCCAAAAGGTCAACAGACTTTTTCCACCGGCATTGCCTTTGCAGGAGATCTGCTTCTGCGCATCGTCCCTCCATCGGAAAATGAAATGTGTATGCACCCCGCGCTTCTTGCTGTGCTCAGGCTCTTGTGATCGTGACAGCGCAATTTGCTCTTGAGAACAGCTTGGGAAACCCCAGATATTTCTCGAAGGTCAGGAGGATTTCGAATGCAGCGAAAACTGATTTCCAGACGAACTATGATTGCGGCTGCCGGTTCAGCCATCGCAGCGGGCGGTGCCGGTCTTGCTGTTCCCGCCCAGGCCGCGGGCCTGAAGCCGACACGTTCGATGCGTGGCGGCTCAAATAACTACAGACCGGGCGCGCCCATTGTGGAACGGATTGGCAACGGGGGGTTCTGGATGACCGGCACAGTACGCCGGGCGGGCGATGGCATGCCGCTGGCGGGTCAGCGTATTCAGATCTGGGCGCACACAACCGAAGGGCATGAGCGGGACCCGCAGAGCCACGGTGCGACGCTGACGGATGCAGAGGGCAACTTCCGTCTTGAGATGCCACAGATTGTGCCGGCATTCGGTCAGCCACACGGGCACCTTGCCTATGACAGTGAAGATTTTCAGACTGTTTTCCTCAGACCAGTAATGGCCAGTGCTGCGGACAAAACACTCGAAGCACATTTTGTTCTGGAACCGGTCTGAGAGCAGGCAGGTGCGCAATCCGACTCTGCTGCGTCGGGTAGCCCTTTGGGCCGGGCTCGGGGCACTTGCCCTCATTCCGGTTGGTTTTGCCGTGACCAGCCCGTTGCTGGCATGGCGCGACCCCATCTACATCGCCGCCGGACTTGGGGGCATTCTGGCGCTTACGCTTTTGATGTTCCAGCCGCTGCTGGTCGGGGGTGATCTTGCCTTCCTGACGGGTAGGGCCGGGCACCTGGTTCACCGCTGGACCGGCATCCTGGTGATCGCATCTGTGGTTCTGCATGTTGCAGGGCTTTGGATCACCAGCCCCCCGGATGTGGTCGACGCGCTGCTCTTTGCCTCGCCAACGCCGTTTTCGGTCTGGGGTGTCATCGCCATGTGGGCTCTGTTTGCCACTGGCGTGATAGTTGCGATGCGGCGCCGGGCCGCTTTCCGGCCCCATATCTGGCGTCTGTTGCACATCTCGCTCGTGCTGGTCGTCATTGCGGGCACCGTGGCACATGCACTGTTGATTGAGGGCACGATGGAGCCCGTTTCGCGGTTCGTTTTATGTGTTGCAGTTGTGGTGTTCGGTCTGCGTGCGTTGTACCGCTTCGGTCTGCCCGCCCTGCGCGTTCTCCGGCGCAACTGATCCCACCAACCAAGTGGGCCAGAAGCAGGATCCTGTTGCATCAGGCGGTGACAAAATGGTCTGCGAACTTTTTGCGCAGGATGTTCTTTTGCACCTTGCCCATTGTGTTGCGCGGTAATTCACTGATCAGCACCAGCTCGCGCGGGTGTTTGAAACGTGCCAGCTCCTCCGCCGCATCCATCGCGATTTTGTCCAGGTCAGGCGTTTTGCCGGGTGCCGGGACGATCAGCCCGAGCACCGTCTCGCCGAAGTCTGCATGTGGCACGCCAATCACAGCGCTTTCCAGCACACCGGGCTGCGCATCTAGAACCAGCTCGATTTCCTTGGGGTAAATATTGTACCCGCCAGAGATGATCAGATCCTTGTCCCGCCCGACAATGTGCAGGTAACCGTCGGTGTCAAACCGTCCCAGATCGCCTGTAATGAAAAATCCGTTCTGGCGCAGTTCTGCGGCTGTTTTTTCGGGCATCTGCCAGTATCCGCGAAACACGTTAGGCCCCCGGACCTCGACCTGCCCGACAACATCCGGCGCAACAGGCTGACCGGTGGCGGGGTCGGTCACAATGACTTCCACGCCCGGCAACGGAAAGCCGACCGTTCCCGCGCGCCGCTCGCCATCATAAGGGTTTGAGGTGTTCATATTGGTTTCTGTCATGCCGTAGCGTTCCAGAATGCGGTGCCCGGTGCGGGCCTCAAACTGCACATGCGTTTCAGCAAGCAGCGGCGCGCTGCCGGAAATAAAGAGGCGCATATGCGATGTCAGTGCGCGGGTGAAACGTTCATCTGACAAAAGGCGGGTGTAGAAAGTCGGCACCCCCATCAGCGTTGTGGCCTGCGGCAGATGCGCAATGACCTGGTCCTGATCAAAACGTGGCAGAAAAACCATGGCACCGCCTGAAGCCAGCATCACATTGGTGGCGACAAACAATCCGTGGGTATGAAAAATCGGCAAAGCGTGCAAAAGAACATCAGACGCTTCAAATTCCCAGAAATCTGCGAGCATCAGCGCGTTTGAAAGAAGATTGTCCTGGGTCAGCATGGCGCCTTTTGAGCGGCCGGTGGTGCCTGAGGTATAGAGGAAGGCAGCCAGGTCCGAACCCTGACGCGGTACCGTTTCAAACCGGGCAGGCAAGGCAGCCGCTGCGTCAGCCAGTGTCCCGCTGCCATCACCGTTCAGTGTTTCGACGCGGGCATTCACTCCAGCGCAGATTTCCCGGATGCCCCCAAGGTCAGCACCGTCACAGACGACGAGCCCGGCACCGCTGTCTTCAATAAAATAGGTGAGTTCTCGCGCGGTATAAGCCGTGTTCAGGGGCAGGAAGATGACGCCGGCCTGCACACAGGCCGCATAAAGCGCCAGTGCCTCAGGCGATTTGCCCACCTGGGCCGCAAGACGGTCACCGGCTGACAGCCCGGCCCCGGTAATGGCATGGGCAAACTGCGCGGCCATGCCAAGAAAGGCATCGTGTGTCAGGATGGATCCATCGGGCGATGTCAGAAAAGGTGTTGTCTGGCCTGCGTGTTTTCCAAACAGCGTGTCGAACAGAACATTGGTCATGATCCTGCTCCCTCCGGAAGAAGTTTGCGTCCCAGCGCCGCCAGTGACCGGATGTCCGGCGAGGCGGCGACAGTGCCTGCATTGGCATAGTTTTCGTGGTTCTGGGACACTTTTGTCAGATCGTAAAGGTAATTGACCATGGCGCCATGCGACTGGCGCATGCCTTTGTCGGATACGTCTGCCCCTGCATGCACCCGGTGGATCATCGCACCATTGCCCAGATGGAACCGCGCAACCGGATCAAGGGGCAGTCCACGGTAGTTTTTGGCATCCATCAGGTAACAGGCGGCCAGTTGTTGCGTCCTGTCAGGTTCGAGACTTTCCGACGGAACGCGCTGTTGCTCAAGCCATGCTGCCAGCCCGGGTATCGGCGACAGCGTCACGTACTGGCGCAGGGCCGGCAGTTCCAGCGAAAGGTCCATGGCCACCTGTTTGATCAGCGAGTTGCCGAACGAAATGTTTGCAAGCCCCGCCTGACAGTTGGAGATGGAATAAAAGACGGCGGTATCTGCTTCTGCTGCCGGAATGGCCTGACGGTCTTCGCACAGGAGGTCCTGTACCGACGACGGGATACCGCGGGTCAGGGCAACTTCGACAAAGATCAGCGGCTCATCCGCCATGGCCGGATGAAAAAACGCGAAACACCGCCGGTCCGGTGGCTCCAGCCGACGTCTCAGGTCATCCCAGCTGTCAATCGCGTGCACGGCTTCATATGCGATGATCCGGTCAAGGATATGCGCGGGGCTTTCCCAGCTGATCGGGCGCAATACGAGAAAGCCGCGATTGAACCAGGAACTGAACAGGTGCTGGAAATCGTAGTCCAGTGCGGCCAGAGCCGGATCATTTTTGGCCATGGACAACAGGTCAGCCCGCATCGCGACAAGCTGCCCGGTCGCCTGGGGCACACGGTTCAGGCGCCGGATAAGTTCCTGCCGCGGGGGCTCTGCGGCGTTCGTAAAGCGCCTGTAAGTGTCTTTGTCGGGGCTGTCCTCCCAGGCGGCGAGTGCGCGGCGCACCTCACCGGGATCAAAATCCATCGCGTGCGCAAGATGATCAAAGAATGCCCTTTTGCCTGCCGGATCCATACCGGCGTAGCGGTCGAGAATGATACGGCCCAGCTGTTGTCCGGAAATCTCGCCGTCCGTCCCGACGAGCGCTGCTGCAAGGTCTTCGGTGCTGCGCGGATCGTCCGCTGCCGCTCCCGGCAGAAACCTCATCCGCCGTTCAAAGACGGTTGACAGCAGATCGGCCAGCATTGTCACCGGGACGCTCCCATCACGGTATCCGGCAGCCAGGTTGCGATGCCGGGGAACAGGCAAAGAAGAACGATCGCAATGATCATGCAGGCCACAAAGGGTAGCGACCCGCGCAGGATCGTTTTGAGCGATATATCCGGCGCGATGCCATTGATCACATAAAGGTTCAGCCCGACAGGCGGTGAAATCAGGCCTATTTCCATATTGATCGTCAGCACCACGGCAAACCAGATCGGATCGAACCCTGCTGACGTGATGATCGGCAGCAGGATCGGCGCGGCCATCAGGATCACGGCAACCGGCGGCAGGAAGAAGCCGGCGATCAGCAGGAAGACATTGACTGCGCCCATCAGAACCCAGCGGTTGACGTCCAGCGTGCCGATCCATTCAGCAATAGCCTGTGTGATGAAAAGGGAGGAAAGCATGTAGCTGAAGACGCCGGCTGCTGCGATGATGAAGAGGATCATCACGCTTTCCTTTGTGCTGTCTCGCAGCACCACCCAGAGGTCTTTCGGGTTCCAGAGCCGGTAGATAACCATTGCGATCACCAGGCAGAGCAGCGCGCCGACGGCCGCCGTTTCAGACGGTGTCGCGATGCCGCCGTACATGGCGTAGAGCACCCCCACGATGATCGCAAGGAAGGGCAGGACACGTGGCAGGATTTCGAATTTCTCGCGCCAGGTGTAGCTCGTTGAGGCGAGTACCGAGGCATCCCCGGAGCGCCAGGTGGAATAGAGCGACCACGCCATGAAGAGGCCCACCAGCATCAGCCCGGGGAACACCCCGGCCAGAAACAGCCGGCCGATCGAGGTTTCGGTTGCGATCCCGTAGACAATCATAGTGACCGAAGGAGGGATCAGAATGCCAAGCGTACCGCCGGCAGCAATTGAGCCTGCGGCGACGGCATCCGGATACCCCCGTTTGCGCATTTCCGGGATGCCCATTTTGCCGATAGCGGCACATGTTGCGGGTGAGGAACCGGACATCGCCGAGAAGAGTGCACAGGCACCGAGATTTGAGATCACAAGCCCGCCGGGCACCCGGGTCAGCCAGCGCTCCAGCGCTTCATAAAGGTCCGCGCCGGCGCGCGTGGAAGCAATAGACGCCCCCATAATGATGAACATCGGGATGGACAGCAGGGCAAAGTTGTCGAGCTTGCCAAACAGGATTTCAGGCATCAGTTCCAGCGAGCGCATCCCGTCAAAGATCATCAGAAAACCGGCGGAAACGATCAGAAGGCCCAGCGCGACGGAGACGCCGGAAAAAAGGACACAAATGGTGGCGACGGCAACAATTGCGCCAAGAAGCAGCGGATCCATCAGCTGTCCTCCAGTCCGAAAGGTTTATCTATGCCAGTGATCACGGCGACCAGGTCTGCTACCAGCTGCAAGAGCAAAAGCCCGAAGCCGATGGGGATCGACAGGTAGGGGATCCACAGGCGAACGCCCCAGACCGTGTCCGAGCGCCATCCGCGCTCCCAGGCGAAATGCCAGTAGTCGTACCCATAAAAGAGCATGACGCCGACGATGAGTATGGACAGCGACAGTGTGATCATCGCCAGGCCCTTTCTGGCACCGGGGCGCAGCGCCAGCGGAATGAGGTCCACATTTACATGGCCCCGAAGGCGCTGAACGTAGGGCAACCCGATCAGGGTGGCTGCAACAACCAGATAGATCACGGCTTCGGTCTGCCAGACGGTTGATCCGTTCAGAACAAACCGGATGAAGATCATCTGGCAGGTTATGCCCACGGCAGCGACGATCATCGCCGCAGAACACCAGCCTGCCAGTGTAGAAATTGCCGCGACAAAGCGCAGAAAAGGGTTGTTGCCCGTATGAGCAACTCTCGCAGAGCTCTGGCCTGCCATCGCGGCCTCCTGATCAGGGGATAGAAGAAAGCGGGGCAGTTGCTTTTCTGCCCCGCTCGTCGGGTCAGTCGACAGACAGCGCCATATCGAGCAGTTCCTGACCGCCGGGCGTTTCTTCGATGAACTTCTTATATGAAGTGTCCTGCGCCAGCGCGCGCCAGGCGTCGAATTCGTCCTGGCTCATCTGTGCAATTTCAACGCCATTGTCGGCGAATACCTTGGCCGAATTCGCGTCCTGCTTCTTGGCCTCTTCAAGGTAAAATGCTTCAGCTTTCGCCGCACCATCCATCAGCGCCTGCTGTTGTTCTGCGGACAAGCCGTCAAAGGTGGATTTGTTCATCAGCAGAGGCTGATACATGAACCAAAGGGCAAAATCGCTGGCCGGGGTATAGCAGGCGACCTGCTCATAAATCCGGTAGCTCACAAAGGACGACGACGACGTGTTCGCAGCTGTCAGAACACCGGTCTGCATCGCGTTATAAATCTCAGACGACGCCATCGACGCAATTGACGCACCTGCACCGGCCAGCATCTGTTCGAATGCCTTACCTGCCGCACGTGTTTGCTGGCCCTGCACGTCACCAGGCGCGGTGATGCATTTGTCTTTTCCTACGAAACCACCTGCGAGGTAGCCGTGGACCAGGACCATGACATCGTCATCTGCCATGATCTCCTCGATCTGACCCATGAATTCGCTCTCGTTCAGACGGGCAGCGTGGTCGTGGTTTTTCACCAGACCGGGCATCAGCGTCAGGTTATACGCGGGTTGCTGACCACCCGCATAGCTCAGCGGAAAGACCGTCATGTCGAGCTGGCCGCGGCTGAGCGGCTTGTACTGTTCACGCGGTTTAAACAGTGATTTTGACGGAAAAATCTTGATCTCCAGATCAACATCCGCTGCGGCGACCTCGTCCGCGACGATCTGTGCAACCTGGTGGCGCACATCGGCTGTCGACCACTGATGCGACAGGCGCAGTTCGGTGGCCCCCGCTGCAACAGAAGTTGCAAGAATGGCTGCTGCAGCCCAGGTGGCGATGCTTTTCGGTTTCATTTCAGTCCTCCCTGACTTTCCCGACTCTCGGTCGGATCTGGGGTTAAGATGCAGCACTTGTGTATCAAGTCAACAATTTTGTATACAATAATGAATATCTTGCGTGCATTAGAGCGCCCTGCTATTCTGGGCCCATGGAACGGAAGCGGTCAGATATCATTGCAGATCAGCTCGAGGAGCTGATTTTTGCAGGCACTTTCAAAAACGGCGAACGTCTTGACGAAGTTCAGCTTTCGGAGAAATTCGGTGTCTCCAGAACCCCGGTCCGCGAAGCGTTGCTGCGGCTTGCGCAGTCCGGGCTGGTAGAACACTTTCCGAGGCGGGGCGTTTTTGTCAGACAGCCGGGGCCGATTGAACTCATCGAAATGTTCGAGGTCATGGCGGAGCTGGAAGCCGCGAGCGCCAGGCTGGCCGCATCGCGCATATCGGACGATGCAATCACCAGTCTCAATGAAACCAACGCAAGGTGTCTGGCCGCGGTCGAGGCACAGGATGCGGATCTCTATTACAGAGAAAACGAGACATTCCATGCCATTATCTACCGCGAATCCGGCAACAGTTTTCTGGAGCAGGAATGTCTGAGGCTTCAGCGACGGCTGCAGCCCTTCCGACGCACACAGTTGCGCCTGCGCGGCCGGCTGAAACAGTCGATGAAGGAACATGAACAGATTGTCGCCGCTCTCGGGCAGGGAGATGGGGCGCGTGCGGCCGGTGTCGTCAGGGATCACGTTGCGGTTCAGGGAGAGAAATTCCACCATCTGATGGCGAGTCTCCGGACAGACGCTGCCTGACGACCGGCAGTGTGGTGCAGGTCGCCTCTGCTGAAACTGCGGGGGACCAGCACCGGCATTCAGCCTTTTCTAATCATTATCTGTGAAAGTAGGTGCTCCAGCCGCGATACGGAGACCGAAATCATGACGACCCAGAAAAAGCAGCAGCAGAAATCTGCCCGACGTTTCTGGCGTCCACCGGATTCCATTTATCTGAAATGTCTTTTTGCGCTGGCGATATCCACTGCGCTGACCATCGGGCTTGTCACATTTAAATCCATGCAGGCCTCTGAGACCATTGCGACGGATTCGATTGCCAAGATCGGTGCGGAAGTTGTCAAACAGATCGGCGCGCGCAGCGGTCCGGCGCTCAGATTCCGGAAAACAGACGATCTTGATGTCATACTGCAGACCACGCTGGACGGATTGCGGGGCAGCGCGTCGGGCGCGATCATCCTTGATTCGGCAGGCGAAGTTGTCTCTGAGCAACTGTTGGCCGGAAGCACCTCAGCCGATCTTCAGGCAGCGGCCAGCCTCGCACTGCAGAACAGCGCGCCGCAGAGTGATCTGGAGAACCTGGTGTTTGCCGTCCCTGTCCTTTTTGGTGAAGACGCCGCGGTGATCGGTGTTATCGCGCTCGATTGGCGGACGGATGTGTTGTTCGCGGCGGCACGGGAACAGAACAGGACCTCTCTGATGCTGGCTGGTGGTGTCGGCACGCTGATGCTCATCGTGGTCGGCTTCCTGATCAAACGAACAGTGGCCCGCCCGCTTCTGGCCATCGCTGCCGCGATGAGGGAAGTCGCCGCAGGCAACTACAGTATCGAAGTGCCAAAGTATCGTCGGGGCAATGAAATCGGCATTGTTGCGCGAACTCTGGAAGAATTCCGTGACCAGCTTGAAGCCTCAGAGGCGACACGCAAGGATGCGGCCATGAAAAGTGCGGCACTCGATTCCGGGTCGGCAGCGGTGATGATTACCTCAGTTGACTACGGGGTGTTATACGCCTCCCCGGCAGCAGTTGAACTGCTCGGGACACATCGTTCAGCGATGCGGAAACTGGACGCAGGCCTCGATACCGCCGAGCTCAGCGGTCAGCGTATTGACGGGCTCATGCGCAAAAGCGGCATGTCGCCGGAGGATCTTGCGGCTACCCAGGAAGGTGGTCTCAGCTCGGCCCTTGAACTTGATGAAGTTACGCTGGTGCTGACTGCGTCCCCGATCCGGGATGAAGAGGGCGCGACTATCGGTTTTGTGGTCGAATGGTCCGATGTCAGCGAGGAACGCCTGAACGCGGCAATCATGGACTCGCTTGATACAAATCAGGCGCGTGCTGAATTTGGCAGTAACGGGCAGCTGCTCGATGCAAATGACGCGTTCCGGAAGCTTGCCGGCGTGGTCGACAAGGAAAAGTCCAGCAATTTTGCTGAAACCGTTTTTGCTGACGGTCAACCGGCAGATCCGGCGGATCCGCTGTTCCGGGAATTCGAAGTGCGCGCGGAGAATGGATCTGTTTCCAATATTCTCGGGGGAATTAGTCCGGTGTTCTCGGACGATGGGTCTCTTAAGCGCAGCGTTCTGATCGGGGCGGACGTGACGGAGCAGCGTGTGCAGAAAAACGCGGCAGAGGCAGAGCGCAAGCGCCTCGCAGAAGAACAGAATGAAATGATCAGCGAGCTCAGCGCTGCGCTTGCATCTCTCGCCGGAGGTGATCTGAAAACGAGGATCGACACCGCATTTGCAGGAGCAAATGACCAGATCCGCAAGGACTTTAACACTGCAATTGATCGTCTCGAAGATGCAATCGGTTCAGTGATTTCCAGCGCAGATACCATCAGAACAGAAATCAAAGGGGTTGCGGCTGCCGCTGACGAACTGAGCAAGCGCACAGAAAGCCAGGCTGCAACGCTGGAGCAGACGGCTGCGGCAGTTTCGCAGATTTCCGCATCTGTCAGCAATTCTGCCGAAGGGGCCAAAAATGCAAATTCTGTCGTAAGTGCGGCTCAGGACAACGCACAGTCATCCGGGAAAGTGGTTCGTGACGCAGTCTCGGCCATGGGTCAGATTGCTGAGAGTTCTTCCGAGATTTCTTCTATCGTGAAAGTCATTGACGACATTGCGTTCCAGACCAATCTGCTTGCCCTGAATGCGGGTGTTGAGGCCGCGAGAGCCGGCGACGCAGGGAGAGGATTTGCGGTTGTCGCCTCTGAAGTACGTGCTCTTGCGCAGCGGTCCTCCGAAGCAGCAAGCGAAATCGGATCACTTATCAGTTCTTCGACGGAAAGTGTCGACCTTGGGGTTAAACTGGTTGGCGACGCCGGCGAAGCACTGGAGCGCATCATCTCTTCTATATCTGACGTGTCAGGTTACGTGGTCCAGATTGCCAACGCTTCCGGAGAACAGTCTCAGAGTATCGCGGAAATCAATTCTGCGATGAACCAGCTGGATCAGGTCACGCAGGAAAACGCCGCTATGTTTGAAGAGACGACTGCCGCAAGTCAGAATCTGTCGGTCGTTTCCGACAAATTGACCAGTGAGGTTCAGCGGTTCTCGATTAGCGACAACGTTGCTTTCGAAGAGGCAGATCACCAGTCGAAGGGGGCCGCATAGAAAAATTTTTTGTTGAGGCACTATGGAATCAGGGGGCGGCAAGCCTTGTTCCTCCGTGGGTTTGTGCCTCCGATGCCCTTCTTCAAGGTCTCACTTATTTAGGTGCAGGGCCGAAATCGCTAAGAACGACACATGGCGCAGTGGTGTGACCGAGAGAAACGAAGCTTAACTTTGTTGCGAGCTCAAACTGAGCTGCTCATTTCACGCCCGACAGGTGTGGGTGAGAAGTGACGAAGATCAGAGGCGGCAATGAACTTTGACCAATTTGAAAAACGGCTGCTGGACCGGTCAACTAACCCGATAATCGTTGGCCTTCTGTCCGAAGCGAATGAGGTCGTTGGAACCATTTACTATAACCACGCTCTCCACGACCTTTTTGGTCTGGTTAGGGGGGAAGCCGATTGTCGCGAAAACCCATTGAGCGCAGACCCGGTTGGAACACTTTGGGAATTGGCTGCACCCTCGGAATGGCCGGATGGCATTTTCGATGATGAGCATACAATAAACATCTTCTGCAAAGCAGGGGATGGAAAGCCTTTTGAATGCCGGGTGAACTCAGTCTGCCTTTCTGCCGACAAGTTGGGACGAAGGCTTGTTTGCAGTATCTTTAACCCTGGTAGGAACCAACATGATCCGGACTCCGCAGAAATGGCCGGCATCACATCCCGTAACGCCAGGAAAACCAGCGGGTCACCTGAACACCAATACCAGCGGAAGAAGAACAAAGGAACCGAAGTCATCGTGCAAGGCAGCATTCCCATTTGTCTGCGCGAGCTGGATGGAAGTCACATTTTTTCCAATTGGTACTGCCGGAAAGTCTGTCGACGAGGCAGATGCCAAATGCAAAATGCGCAGTCGGTCCCGCATGCCCCCAACCTCTGCCTTCCTGAAAAATGGGAGCCGGGATGTGAGGATGCAGACAGAACACCAGTCAGTCTCCCGACGCAGAATTCTCACTCAAAAAATTCTCCGTGCCGAAACGACAGCGCCGCTTTCGACGGTCAACGCCTGATGACATGATGTGGACCGAAAGCCGCAGATCAGACCCGGAAAGGGATTCAATCCTGGAAAAGTGGCGGGACGCTGTCCGCGACAGAGAGCGACTGCTTGAAGCGCTGAATGCCTACCCGGATCCGATTGTGATTTACGACGCGGATCTTCATCTTGTGCACTGGAATGAGGGCTACGCTGCATCGGTTACTGACAACCCCGAAGATCTTGTCGCGGGAATGCACCTGCGTGATGTGTTGCTCAAAGCGGCTGCAAACGGACGGTACCCGCATGCGACAGGGCGCGAAGATGAATGGATCAGGGAAGTTGAAGCATCCGTAAGAGCGGAACAACAGTGGGAAGATGTAGAGCTTGACGGCGATGTGCATCACCGGCTTCTGCGTTCCAGATCCTCGGGCGGTGACTATGTTGTCATTCGGTTGAACTCCACTGAGTTCGTGCGCCAGAAGAGGTCTGCAGAAGCAGCGGAAGCAAGGCTGATCGCCGCGCTGAACGCCTATCCGTCTCCGTTTGCTATCTATGACACGGATGACTGTCTGGTTGTGTGGAACGATGCCTACCGGGATTCTATGACAGATGATGAGGATGGTCTGCGTGTCGGAATGCATCGCACCGAGGCCGCTTGTGTTGCCATCAGAGCGGGCAAAATCGCAGAAGCAATCGGGCGGGAAGAAGAATTTATGTCTGATGCGCACCAGCAGGCTACGGTGGAAATCCCGGTTCAGGATCTGGAACTGACCGGTGATATCCATCACCGGATCCTGCGGTCGCGGGCCGAAAACGGCGATCTTGTCATTCTGCGGATTGACACAACTGAACTGGTGCGCGAACGCCGGGCTGTGGAGCAATATGCGGCGCGCCTTGAGACCGCGAACAAAGAGATCACCTACAAGGCCGAACATGATGACCTGACCGGGTTGGGAAACCGCAGGCATCTGACAGAAAGGTTCGCGGAATTCTCCGGACGGCGCAGCGCAAAGGGCGGGGAAATTGCCGCGCTTCACATAGATCTCGATCGCTTCAAGCAGATTAATGACACCATGGGTCACGCGGCGGGCGACAGGGTGCTCGTGGAAACCTCTGAGAGAATTCGCCGGCACACAACAGGTGATGACGTAATTGCGCGGATCGGTGGTGATGAATTCGTTGTACTGAAGTACCTGGATAATGACAGCAATGAACCTGAGGAACTGGCGAGGACGCTTTTGCTGGAACTGGCAAAGCCAACCCTGTTTGAAGGCCGGGAATGCCGGTTCGGCGCCTCCATTGGGCTGGCGCGCACGCCTCTGAGCGACGTTGACGCGCTTCTGATCAACTCAGACGTGGCTCTCTACAAAGCAAAGAGGCATGGTCGCGGGCAGCTGGGTATCTTTGACAGCTCAGATCTGCAGGAGCTGCACCGGAACAAGGCGCTGGCCGATGATATTCTGCGGGCCGTTGAAGGAGCTCAGTTTGTCCCGTTCTACCAGCCGCAGGTGGATGCGGTGACGGGCAGGGTGGTCGGGCTGGAAGCGCTCGCGCGATGGGACCACCCGCAAAAGGGCATACTGGCGCCTGATGCTTTCCTGTCCGTTGCGACGGATCTGAACGTAGCCGCAGACATTGACAGGATGATTTTTGAGAAGGCCATAACTGAGTGTCAGAGCCTGTTCGGCCAGATGCCCGACCCGCCGTCGCTGTCTTTCAATGTCAGCGCCAAACGGGTTCATGACGGCGATATTGGCGCAATCAGGGACCTTGTGCACACCTATTCCGGCCAGGTGGCTTTCGAGCTGCTCGAAACGATTTTCCTCGAAGAAGAAAACGACGATTTCCTCTTCCAGCTCGACCGTCTGCGGGATCTTGGTATTGCGATCGAGGTAGACGATTTTGGCAGCGGCCGTGCCTCGGTGGTCGCACTACAGCGGATCGGGCCGGATCGTCTGAAAATTGACCGCCGGCTTGTCTCGCCGGTTACCGAAGATGGCAACGGATTGCGGCTGCTGCGTTCGATTGTGGACATTGGCCTGGCGCTGGAAATGGGCGTGACGGCAGAAGGTGTGGAGACACGGGAACAGGCTGACATTCTGGCGCAACTTGGCTGTGACCGTCTTCAGGGGTTCTTTTTTGCGCGTCCCATGCCATTTGCCGACCTGGTGGCACACCTGGGCATGGATGATGAGGACCGCAACCGCGCCTGAAGCAGGCCGTCAGCGCAGCAATAAACCGAGAAATCGACCACCAGCGATCTGCATCCCGGCGGCAGTATCTGACTATACCAGCGGCGTTGCCGAAACTCCGTATTCCTGTGCTATGCGGTCCAGTACCTTTGAGCAATGCGCAATGTCTTTGGAGGCATTGGCCCGGATCCGGTACAGACCTGCCATCCTTCTTGGCAGCGGATACCAGCGGTCCAGATCAAGACCGCAGCGGTCCAGCAGCATCAGGGGCAGGGTCTGAACCGCGATCACCTGATTGAGATACGCCTGCGCTGCTGATGCGCCGACCCACAGATTGCGGTCAATGCGGAACAGGTGTTCCTGATCCAGCGTATAAAACCCCCGTCCCCGCAACTGATCCCGGAACAGCAGGTGGACCAGAAAAAACCCGGAAACACTGGTCAGAAAATGGAAAGCATCCCGCGCGTTGATGCTCAGAATGGTGCCATGATCTGAAAGGCAGGGGACGTGTTGGGCTTCCAGCGCGTCGCGGAAAAAGCTGCCGGTGCAGTTCACGAAGATACTGCCCGCCGCTGCGGTGACAGCCTGCCCCGATCTCAGGTGCAGTTCGACCCCGGATGCAGTATCCTTCACATCTTCAAGGTATCCTGTCAGCTTTTGCTTCAGCCCCCCGGATATCCGCGAGAGCTCATCTTCAGACTGCAGGCCGTAGAGGAAAACGCCATTGTCGGCGTCCGGTTCTGTGGAGTACTTCTGCCGGCAATGCGAAACCACGGCATCTCCGTTTGTGCCATCAAAAACCCGCGCCAGATCGCGGAACAGCTCCGACACCAGAATGCCGGATGTCCAGCGTTTCAGCCCGGTAGGAATGTATTTCGTGCGGTTCAGAAAATTCGTGCCACGCCCGTTGATCAGGCTGACAGGGCGTTTCGGGTCCAGCTCAAGCGCGGCCAGAACCGTGTCCATGCCGGTTTTGCCGCCACCGGCCACAAAGACTTCCGCCTCCGGGTGGTCTTCAAGCGTTTTGCGCAGGTCCTGTGGCACAATCGAGAGGACCCTGTCGCTGGTGAATTCGAGAGGTTGAGCGACCCGGTAATTCAGCCCAGGCGCATGGATAACACGCTTTGCCCGCAGGTGTCTCAATGCCCCGGGGTCGCCGACCGGGTGACAGGTCACTTCGGCACGGGCACCGTCCAGGTCCACCCTCTCGCGGCACGCATTGACATGCTGTCCGAACGCAGTTTCCAGCCGGACAGCTTTCGATACCGGTTCCAGTGCTGACGCCAGATGGTTGCGCACCTCGTCCCGCCGGGCGAGATAGTCGCGGGGTTTGTTCCAGCCCCACTTAAGATTGCCGACCGTGAACATCGGGTGGGGCTGATGCAGCCGGACATAGTCGTACGCAGTGTTCCACATGCCGCCCGCGGTGTCTTTTTCATCCATCAGCAGGACCCGGGCGTCCGAGGCCAGATAACCGGTCGCGGCGAACAGCGCGTTCAGGCCGGCAACGCCTGCGCCGATGACAACGAGATCATAGGTTGTCTGATGTGACTGCGTGCTGTCCCTTCGGTCAGGTTTTTCGTCGAACATGGGTCCCCCTCCATCCTCCGAAAAACATTAACACGGATTTGGAGCGGTGTCCCCGGCGGGAGATGTCCGCAGCTCGGGCACCGGCGCGTAAAAGCTGATCTCAGGGCTCGTCAGGCACAGGTTTTGGCGGACCGGATGGCCCCTGGGCAGCCTCCTGCGCGGCGCCTGCAACGGCACTGCGCTGCTCCGGGGTCAGCGCCTCACCACCCTCGATCTCTACTTTGACGTTCCGCTCGGCCATTCGGATACCATTGGCTTCAAAGATATCACGTACCTTCTGGTAGGCGTCCCGGCGCACCAGCCACTGCTCGCCGGGTTTGGTCATGAACTTGACCCCCACAACCATATTGAATTCTTCCATGCGCCGCACGCCCTGGGATTTCAGCGTGCTGAGAATGGATGGCCCATAGTGCTCATTGGCGGCCAGTTCAGCGCCGACCTTCTTGACCAGTTTCTTCACGAGCTGCAGATCGGTATCGAACGGCACCCGGAACTCAAGCTTCATAATGACCCAGTCACGGCTGTGGTTCGTGAGGCTTTTCAGTTCGCCGTAGGGTACGGTGTGCACCTTGCCACGGTGATGCCGGATGCGCATGGACCGCACCGAGATGCTTTCAACTGTGCCCATCAGGTCGCCCACTTCGATGTATTCACCAAGGCGGAAAGCGTCATCAATAAGAAAGAAAATACCCGCCACAATGTCGCGTACCAGGGATTGTGTACCAAAGCCGATGGCGATCCCCACGATGCCCGCACCGGCGAGAATTGGCGCGATGTTCACGCCTGCTGCGCTCAGAACACTCAGCGAAACCATAATCAGCAGAGCAACCATCAGGATGGTGCGCAAAAGCGGCAACAGGGTAATCATGCGTGCCTCAGGACCGGGCGCCTGACCATCGACAGGCGGCTCATAATCGGCAACGCGTTTGTCGATGACGGTCTTTGCCCAGGTCCAGATCAGATCAGCGAGCAGAAGCGCCACGATGCTGTCGATGAGCACTTCCAGAATGCGGCCCAGCACACTGCGGTCGGCGGAGAGATCAAAGATGTTTACACCCCAGGCGGTTGACAGCAAAAGCACAGCCGCCATCAGGAACACAAAGCGCGCGCCCCGCTGCACGATCGGG
The DNA here is from genome assembly GCF_042055075.2 of Roseobacter phycocola. GTDB lineage: Bacteria > Pseudomonadota > Alphaproteobacteria > Rhodobacterales > Rhodobacteraceae > Roseobacter. The sequence continues at coordinate 272,190 of NZ_CP194010.1, forward strand.
CGTGTGGTGGCGTAAGGATCCGCAAATTCCGGAAGCTCCGGTTCGTCGTCGGTTTCCGCTTCCGTGTCCTCTTCGGTGGTCTGCGCTTCGCGGGCCTGCAACGCCCGCGCCATCTGCTGCTCGTGCAGAGCTGAGGTTGACTGATCGAAAAAGTGGTTGATCCACTCACACATCAGTTTCAGGCCGGGCACGACCATGCCAAGGACTGTGACCGCCCACATCAGGCCGAAAAGGCCGACCAGCCACAGGGCAAACACAAGCCCTGTCAGGACGATGAGGTAGTTGCGCCAGAAGGTCAGCCGTCGCGGATCGGCCGGCACGTCGCAAAGCGCCGGGACGCGGCGGAAAGCGGCCCAGATGCAGGCCCACGTGACCAGCAGCACCAGAAACGCCAGAAACACGGTCTGCGCCAGAGCGACCGCCGTCAGGCTGCCATCAAGGTCTGCCTCGCGCATCTCTGCGACCCGGTTCAGCATGTAAGAGAGCGCCAGCGCCAGCACCACAGCAAGGGTCAGTAAGCGGACAATGTTGTGCAGGTATCGCGCCACGGGCGTGCTGTAGGGAACCAGTCTCAGTTCGGGCGCATAGGGCGCCTGAAAGAACAGGGATATGGTTGTTACTACGCGGAACAACAGCACCATCACCAGAAAATCCAGCACCAGAGCTTCTACAAGCGGGTGCCAGTCAAAGGCATCGAATGCGCCGATACTGCCGATGGCGAACACGGCCAGACCTGCGAAAATGATCGCGGCGCGCACCGCGGCACCGGTCAGTTTTTCGAGCGGCGCGTCCTTGGGGGCCTGCTCCATCCGCAGCAGCGGATAGCGCATGAACTGCCGGTACAGCCATTCCAGGCCAAGACCGATCAGCAGAAACGTCAGAATGTAGGTGAGCGACCGGACTTTCTGGGCATGCGACAGTTCGCTGACCCAGACATCCGTCAGCAGCGCGGGCATCTGGGGCACGATGTTCCACGCCAGCGCCAGCGACTGGGCCCGTTCCGTGATCCGCGCCAGCTGCACTTCAAGTTGTTCGCGCAGGCTCAGAACCTCGCCGTCAGCAGGCAGGCCTGCATCATCAACGCTGGTGCGCAGCCAGTCCTGGATACCCGGATCGCCCAGCAGCCGGAGAAATTCCCGCACGTCATTGGGCGAGGGGTCCGGAATGACCACCTCTTCCGGGGCGGAGGCACCGGGCACGAACTGGGCGTCTGCCGGGCCGGGCAACCACATCCAGGTCAGAACCGCCAGGAAAAACGCCGCCAGAAATCTCACGTTGCACCCGCTGGAATATCGCTGTCCTTCAGGGCGCGCGCATCCTCCAGGTTGGAATAATCTGCCTCGATGACCCTTTCGACCACCAGTTCTCCGGCTTCCGGTTTCAGCTGGCAGGCCAGTCTTTCCTCCGGCGTGGCCTGCCAGCGGGCCAGTACCTTTGCCTCTGCATCTGACGGCGGCGGCAGGGTCTCGCTGCCGGACAGGACCCGCACCCGGCAGGTGCCGCACCGGCCACGGCCTCGGCAGATGTTGGCATGTGGCAGATTATTGGCGCGCGCCATCTCCAGCAGCGTCAGACCGGTCTCCGCCTGAAAGGTCGCACTTCTCCGGCCCGCGTAGGTGACCGTCAGCGGGTTGCGCACAGATCTCTGCAGTCTGATCCACCGCGCCAGCAGAACAAGTGCCACGAGGCCGAGCGAAATGCGTGTGGCCATTTCGGGCCGTTCCTTGGCCTGCGCGATGATCGCGGGGATCCTGTCAGGATCAACGGTGGGGCCATTGGCGTTCGGGTCGTTCTCCAGCACGAACCCCGCGCCGCCTTCCTCAACAGGAATGATCTGGCGACCTGCCTCGACATACCCAAGCATTGCGAGGATCGGCAGAGCGACAACAAAAGGGTAAAAGAATTTGCGCGCCCGCACCGCATCATCGCGGGACTGCAGCCAGGTGAAAACACCGATGGCCCCGTGAATCCAGGCGACCACGAGCATGATGACCTGCTGCAGACCATCCAGCGGCGACACGACCCAGAACTGGCCCAGAACGATGGCATATGTCGGCTCAAGGCCGAGATCCTTGATGGCCATAACACCGAAAACATGCATCCCCAGCAAGGGGATGATCAGAACCCCCGCGACCAGCTGGAGCATGTCATAGGCCGGCAACCGCAGTGTATTGCGCCAGTAGAGCGAGGCGAGTGCTACCAGAAAATGCAGGACCAGAGATACCTGCAGCAGCACTTTGAGCGGGACAAAGGAGGACCAGACGCCGCTGAGTATCCCGCGCCAGTCTTCCATCATCTGAACAGAATGCAGCCCAAGGGCCAGATTTGTCAGGTGCATGGTGATAAAGACGAACATGACCATGCCCGTCCCGATCATTATTCTGAGCCGCAGTTTTGCCCCCCGGGCGCCGGCGGTGGCGGTCGTGGCCATCCTGGCATTCCTTTTTGCGCTTTGGCCGCCTCGGATACGGCTCGGTGCGCCTGACCCTGTGACAGAAAAGGGTGTCAGGTCAAGCCGGTAGCCACCCGTCGGGTGCGCGGGGGCCGGCCACCCGGCGCCGGAACGGGCCGCGGATGATGCCTGAAACGAAGGCTTTCCGGGGCAGCGGGCCGGTGTTTCCTGAAAGGCGAAAGATGCGCTCCGGATCAGTGCGCCGGCGCACGGGACCAGAATTAAGCAGACAGTAAGGCGGGGCTGCTACGCCTGTCCCGGGGAAATGAGTTCGGGGATCACAGGTCGTGATTGGGTTCAGGTCAAAAAAATCCGGTGTGCCGGTGTATATTTTTGCCAGCATGGTTGTGGCTGGCGTGGCCGCAATTGGATTTGTGCTGCTTCTGTCCATGTGGATGGCCCGCGAGGCAAACCACCAGGCGGCGGATCACATGCGGCGCCTTGTAGACAGTGCAGTTGCTGGGTTTACCGGCCGTGTCGAACTGACGAACGTGGACTTCGCCTATTGGGAAGAGGCTTACTACGCGGTCGTTTACAGGGACAAACCGTGGATTGAATCAAACATAGCAGAGAGTGTTTCGCAAACAGGCGTGATGCAGATTGCGCAGATCACCGACGGTTCAGGTGTACCGCTTTACGGCTACTCACCGGCAGATGATGCTGACCAGGCAGCTGTTTTGCCCCAGCCGGTCATTGACAGTCTGGTCAACAGACTTCGTACAGGGCCGACGGAGCCTGAAAGAACGGTCGTCGGCGTCGCGGAAACAGATGGCGTGTCCTATCTTCTCGCTGCGAGCTACGTTTTTGCTTACGACCCGGCCGAAATGAAGCCGGGCGTCCCGCCGGTTTTGATTTCCGGGGTTGATCTCTCACCGGAACGGCTGCGGGAAAAGTCACAGGAATACCTTGTTGACGATCTCCGTCTGCAGCCGCTGACCGCGCCGTTGCCGGACGCCTATGGTGCCCGACCGCTCCTTGGTCCGGATGGGACGCCGGTGGCAAACCTGATCTGGCAGATGCCGCGGCCTGGTGATGCGTTGCTGGCAACCGCATTGCCCGCAGTTGGCGGTATGTCTGCCATCCTTCTGGTGGTCGTGCTGATCGTCGCGCGCCGGTCCTCAGGCCTGGCCTCAGAAATTGTCAGCCAGCGTGAAGACGCAAGGTCGACCGCGCGCACAGACGCGCTGACCGGGCTGCTCAACCGCATCGGCTTTGAAGAAGTCACTGCACGCAGGGAAACCGCTGACTGGATCCGGCGCGGCAGCGTCGCGCTTCTCTACCTGGATCTGAATGAATTCAAGGCGATCAATGACCAGCTGGGACATGATGCCGGTGACAGGGCGCTGATTGAGACAGCAAAACGTCTCAGGGCCGCCGCCCGTTCCCAGGATGTTGTTGCCCGGCTTGGCGGGGACGAATTCGTCTGCCTGCTGGTTGGCGCAGACCCCGAAGATCTGGTACGGGACTTTTGTGTCCGGCTGACGGAGAAGACGGCCGTGCCGATGGATCTGGATGGCCAGATGCGTGTTGTGCGCAGCTCAATCGGCGTCACGGTTGGCCGCAGGGGAGACAGCCTTGAGGAACAGATGGTGCGGGCGGATGTCGCCATGTATCATGCCAAGCGCTCCGGAACGCTGGAGCCTGTTTTTTATTCCGAAGATCTGCGCGATGCGCACAGCTGGCAGAAATCGGTCGAGGAACGCCTCAGGCTGGGTCTCACAGATGCCGCAAGCGGGCGTTCGCCGTTCCGGATGGTTTTTCAGCCAGTGGTGAACGGCGCGGATGGTCACTTTCTGTATGCCGAAGCCCTGCTGCGGTGGCGTGATCCGTCGCTGGGCCAGGTCGGCCCCGATGCCTTTATCCCGATTGCGGAGGCGCGTGGCCTTTTGCCTGAAATCGGCACCCACGTGCTGGCCGAATGCTGCGACGTTCTTGCCAGCCGGCCTGATCTTACACTCAGCGTGAACATCTCGCCGCTGCAGCTGATCGACCAACAGTTTGCCGACCGTGTGCTTGATATCACCCAGGCCGCCGGAGTCGCCCCGGAGCGGCTCATTCTTGAGCTGACCGAGAACGCGCTGATTGATGTTCCGGAAACAGCTCGCGCGCGCATCGACACGCTGCGGTCGCACGGGTTCCGTTTTGCGCTCGACGATTTCGGCACCGGATATGCGTCGGTCAGTTACCTTAAACATTTCCCGTTTGAGATCCTGAAAATCGACCGCAGTTATCTGGCACAGATCGGTACGTCCGCACGCGCCAGAGCGCTCTTTGAAACCTTTGTAAATCTTGGCCAGACGCTGGGCATGGATACGGTTGCCGAAGGCATTGAAACCGCCGAACAGGCAGAAACTGCCTGCCAGGCGGGCTGCACGATGCACCAGGGATTTTACCATTCCTATCCGTTGTCTCTGAAGGACCTCGACAGTTTCATCGCCCGACCGGGCACAACCGGTTCGGACGCCAGACAGCCCCGCGCAGGCTGAAACTGACAGGCCGGCGTCATATGAGCCGGGACATCAGGCAGAAACTCCGTGTCCGGCCGGACACCTCGGGGGCGCACACACCCTACCTCAGAAACATACGCATCCGTCTGGAATCTTGCGCGGGGAACAGCCGCCGTTCTGCCCGCCGGACGGCCTCGCTTGCCAGATCGCAGACTTACCGCTTAGGTTGATCGGGCGACAAAATTTTCAACAATCACTTTCATATCCGTCGCCTGCAGGGGGGAAATATGCTCGACCAGACACCAAACGCCGAAGTGGAAAAAGTGCTGGGTGCACTCGACAGTGCGCTGACATCACAGGACGCGGCCGCTGCCGCAGCGCTCTTTACTGAAGACAGTTACTGGCGCGATCTCGTATCATTCACCTGGAACATCAGAACGATGGAGGGCCGCGAAGCAATAGCAGACATGGTGGCTTCGCAGGTCGCATCCGTCGAACCATCAGGCTGGCGCATTGCGGACGGCGAAGTGGCCGCTGAGGATGGCGGGATCACCACGGCCTGGATCAGTTTTGAAACCGGCGTTTCACGCGGATACGGCCTTATCCGTCTCAGGGATGGCCTGATCTGGACCCTGCTGACCTCGATGGTTGAACTGAAGGGACACGAGGAGCCCATGGGTATGGAGCGCCCGCTTGGCGCAAAACATGGCGCAGGCAAACACCGCCCGACCTGGAAAGAAGAACGTGAAAAGGAGGCCGCGGAACTCGGCTACACCACTCAACCCTACACCGTGATTATCGGTGGCGGGCAGGGGGGTATCGCGCTGGGCGCGCGGCTCCGGCAGCTGGGTGTCCCGACCATTATCGTCGAAAAGAACGACCGCCCCGGCGACAGCTGGCGGAATCGATACAAATCGCTCTGCCTGCATGACCCCGTCTGGTACGACCATCTGCCCTATCTGCCGTTTCCGCCGAACTGGCCGGTTTTCGCACCCAAGGACAAGATCGGCGACTGGCTCGAGATGTATACCCGCATCATGGAACTGAACTACTGGACCCGCACCACCTGCAAAAGCGCGCAGTTCGATGAGCAAAGCAAAGAGTGGACGGTGACGGTCGACCGCGATGGCGAAGAGGTTGTACTGAAACCCAAACAGCTCATTTTCGCCACGGGTATGTCGGCCAAGGCGAATGTGCCTGACCTGCCGGGGATGGACAGTTTCCGCGGCGACCAGCACCACAGTTCGCAGCATCCCGGGCCGGATGCCTACAAGGGCAAAAAGGCCGTTGTGATTGGTTCCAACAACTCCTCGCACGACATCTGCGCAGCCCTCTGGGAGAACGACGTTGATGTGACGATGGTGCAGCGGTCCACCACGCATATTGTGCGCTCTGAACCGCTGATGGAGATCGGTCTCGGCGATCTGTATTCTGAGCGCGCGGTGGCGGCGGGGATGACCACCAACAAGGCGGACATGATCTTTGCGTCGCTGCCTTATGCGATCCTGCATGAATTTCAGATCCCTGTGTACGAGAAGATCAAAGAGGTGGATGCCGATTTTTATTCCGGGCTTGAAAAGGCCGGGTTCCGGCTGGACTGGGGGGCGGACGGCTCCGGGCTTTTCATGAAATACCTGCGCCGCGGTTCGGGGTACTACATTGATGTCGGTGCTAGCCAGCTGATCATCGATGGAGAGATCAAACTGGCGCATGGTCAGGTCACAGAAGTGGTTGAAGATGGCGTTGTGCTCGATGACGGCACGCGGCTTGAGGCGGATGTGATCGTCTATGCAACCGGCTACGGTTCCATGAATGGCTGGGTGGCGGACCTTGTGGACCAGGAGACTGCGGACAAGGTCGGCAAAGTCTGGGGTCTGGGGTCTGATACGCCCAAAGACCCGGGCCCGTGGGAAGGCGAGCAGCGCAATATGTGGAAGCCGACCCAGCAGGAAGCGCTCTGGTTTCACGGCGGCAACCTGCACCAGTCGCGCCATTACTCGCAGTTCCTGTCGCTGCAGATCAAGGCACGGATGGAAGGCATTCCAACACCGGTCTATGGCCTGCAGGAAAGCCATCACAAGTCCTGATGCTGGAACTCTCTGGCCGCCCGTTTATCTGTGACGGGCGACCAGCGCTTCGACCTCCGCGCGGTCCGGCATCGACGGTGCCGTGCCGGGTCGGGTCACCGAAATACCGGCAGTGGCACATCCATAGAGCGTGGCCTCTGCCGGCGTTTTCCCGTCTGCAAGGGCTGCCGCAAACCCGCCGTTGAAAGCGTCGCCCGCACCGGTGGTTTCGGCAACCGGGCCGGCCGTGATCGCCGGCACCAGACCGTGCCCCCACAGATAAGCGCCCTGTTTGCCCATGGTGATAATCGGCGTGCTCACGCCTTTGTCGTGCAGGACCCGGCAGGCCGTTTCTGCGTCTTCGGCCGTTGATACGGTCACGCCGGTCAGGGCTTCGCACTCCGTCTCGTTGGGTGTCACAAAGTCGCAAAGCTCCAGCATACCGTCGGGCAGCGGTGCCGCCGGTGCCGGGTTGAGCACTGTGCGCACACCGGCGTCGCGGGCAATCTGTAGCCCACGCATCGCAGCGTCCATCGGCTGTTCCAGCTGGGTAACAAACACATCTGCCTGCCCGATCAGTGCGGCCTGCGCATCAAGGTCTTCGGGCCCGATCAGGGCACCTGCGCCAGGGGCGATAATGATCGCATTATCCCCGCTGGCATTCTCAACAAAAATATGGGCAGCACCGGTATAGCTGTCCGGCACCTCTGTGATGTGCGGATGCACGCCAGCCGCGGCCCATGTGTCCATGGCCAGCTTGCCGAAATCATCCCGCCCCAGGCGCGAGATAAAATGCGTTTCTGCACCTGCCCGCGCCGCTGCTACGGCCTGGTTTGACCCTTTACCGCCGGGTCCCAGCGCAAAGGCAGTGCCCATGATGGTCTCGCCCATACGCGGCATCCGGTCCGCACGGTATGCCGTGTCCGCCACAAAGACCCCGAGAATGACAACCTTGCCCATGATCAGTCCTCATCCGGCGGGATCACGCCCTTGCGCAGGGCAAAGCAGCCGTAAAACCGCCGTTCCCCGGTCTGGATCACCGCATAGGCCTGTTTCGCCCGGTCGTAGAAATCAAACCGCTCGACACTGATCATGGTTGGCCCGCCCGCTGCGGTCACCTCTGCCTGAACCTCTTCCATCACCGGCAGAATGGTGTCGGGCTCGCCAACCACTTCCATCCTTGCGGCGGCGTCGTCCACGAATGTGTCGATCGGGTATAGCGAAAGTACCGCCTGAACGACCTCCGCGGCCGGGCGATCAATCCGCAGGACATGCCCCAGAACGGTTTCCTGCGCGACACTGTCGGAGGGAAAATTAGTGTCCGCGATGATCAGATCATCCCCATGGCCCATCGCCCGGAGCGCATAAAGCACATCCGCGTTCAGAATAGGGTTTACGCCTTTGAGCATGTTTTATTCCTCCTGAGTGTTCAGCTGTTTGCGGACCGTATCCGCCATCGCCCGCCCGATTGCCTCATGGGCCTGCGCACTGAGGTGAATGCCGTCGACCGGATCCACTTCGGCAACAGAACCGGCATTGAAAAACCCCACACCGTGGCGCGTTGCCATCTGTTCCAGGATTGCGGGTAACGCTCTAGATTTCGCAGCAGCACCGGCAAAAATCTCTTCAAAGATACCCGTTTCTGTGGCGCCAGCCGGGGCCGCGATGATCACCGTCGGGGCATTGCCATCCGGCCCGGCATCAGAACGGCTGATGTCCTGAACAAGACGTTCAATGCCAAGGGCAATATCAGTGGCCGATACGCCGAAACGGGCTTTCAGATCATTGGTACCCAGCATCACAACAACCAGATCAAGGGGCCGGTGGCTCTCCAGCAGCACCGGCAGCGCCCGCTGCCCGTTTTTGTGCGACCCCTCGATGGGGTCGTCAAAAACTGCCGTTCTGCCCGGATGCCCTTCTGCGATGACGTCCCAGCCCGCACCCAGCTCCCGCGCCATCACGTCGGGCCAGCGCGCCTCACGCGCAAATCTGCGCCGGTCGCCCCAGAATCGCATGGCCTGTGTCCCATGCGTATTGCTGTCACCGAAACACAGAACACCGGGCATGCTGTCTATCCGATCCGGCTGCCGTCGGCGGCATCAAACAGATGCAGGTGGTCGGGATCCGGCTTCAGACGGATCTGCTGGCCTGCCTCAAAGGCATGTCGCTCCCGGAAAACCGCTGTCACATCCTGACCGTCAAAATTCAGGAAAACCATGGTCTCGGATCCGGTGGGTTCAACCACTTTCACTTCCATCGGCAATCCATCGTCCGACAGGATCAGATGCTCGGGCCGGACCCCCAGTTTCGCAGGGCCGCTGCCGCCTGGTCCGGGGAAAAGCTGACCGGCGACCATCACGCCACCATCTGTCAGCTCGCCCTGCAGCAGGTTCATTGACGGTGCCCCGATAAAGGTCGCCACAAATTCATTCGCCGGGTTGTCATATAGCTCCAGGGGTGAGCCGATCTGCTCGATCCGCCCCGCCTGCATCACGACAATACGGTCCGCCAGCGTCATCGCCTCAATCTGGTCATGCGTCACAAAAACGGTGGTGGTCTTCAGCCGCTGATGCAGCTCCTTGATCTCCGTCCGCATCTGAATGCGCAGCTTTGCGTCGAGGTTCGACAGCGGTTCATCAAACAGAAAAACCTGCGGGTCCCGCACGATGGCGCGCCCCATGGCGACACGCTGGCGCTGCCCCCCGGACAGATGCCGGGGCTTGCGGTCCAGGTATTCCGTCAGGCTCAGGATCTCAGCGGCCTCGCGCACACGCCGGTCAATCTCAGCGCGGTCAACTTTTGCGACCTTAAGGGCAAAGCCCATATTCTCGGCTACCGACTTGTGCGGATAAAGCGCGTAGGTCTGAAACACCATCGCAATGTCCCGGTCCGACGGGGGCAGATTGTTCACCACACGATCCCCGATGGCGATAGTGCCGCTGTTGATTGGCTCAAGGCCGGCTATCATGCGCAGCAGTGTTGACTTGCCGCATCCCGAGGGGCCCACAAGGGCGACAAACTCACCGTCCTGAATATCGACGTCGAGCCCGTGAATGACCTCGACCGCACCATAGGATTTGCGGATATCCTGGATTTTAACGTCAGCCATTCAGCGTTGTCCCCCCACCTTCGGGTTGATGCTAGCCAAAGGTCTCTGAGCTGTCCACGCCCCCCGGACAGCTTTTGTTGACTCGTCGTCAATATGGCTCATACTGATTTTTCAGTGGGGGATGTCAGAACACAGCTTGCATAATTTTCAAACAATTTCTTCAGCTTGTCCTTTTCTCACAGTGAAACCAACACCTGTTGTCTTGGGAGGAAACACGTGAAAGTCGAACTCTATAACTATATTAAAGCGGCGCAGAAAATGAACCGCCGGCAGATGCTCAAGGGCACTGCAGCGGTGGGTGCCGCGGCCATGATGCCGAAATCTGCCTTTGCGGACGGGCACGGAAACGTACGTGCCGAAATTCTCAAAATTCCGGGCGTCGGAGCAGGCTCGCCCACCGACAGCGACTGGCAGAAGGTCGGCGAAATGTGCCTTGGCGCAACAAAGGAAAATGTCGCCGAAGGAGAGTTCGCAGGTGTTGAACTGACGTTCATGGGCCTGAACAACCAGAACCTGCACAACTTCCTGTTCCGCGGTTTCCTGAAGCCCTGGGAAGCCTACACAGGCGCCAAGATCAACTGGATCGATCTGGCCCAGGCCGATTACAACGCGCGCCTGCAGCAGTCGATTGCGACCGGAACCGTGGACTTTGACATCGTTGAGATGGGCGCACCTTTTGAGGGTGATGTGCTCGGCAAGGGCTTGGCATCCGAGATGCCCGACTGGGTCAAAGAACAGATCGACATGGACGATTATGTGGATTACCTCAAGGCCCCTGTCGGTACCTGGAATGGCAAGACCTACCGTGTGTCCATTGATGGTGACTGCCATACGTTTGCGTATCGTAAAGACTATTTCGGGGCGGACGGTATCGGCGGTGCCGAAGTGCCGACTACATGGCAGCAGATCAACCAGGTCACCAAGGATCTGGTCGGCAAAGAGGACCCGCTTACGGGCCTGCCCGCGCATGGCTATCTTGATCCGCTCAAAGGCTGGGGCGGTTTCGGGTTCTATTTCCTCGAAAACCGGGCGTCGGCCTATGCTAAGCACCCCAACAGCCCGGCATGGCTCTTTGAGCCGGACACCATGAAGCCTATGGTCAACAATCCGGCCTGGGTGCAGGCGATCCAGGATGTGATGGATCTTATCGAAGCCGGTGCCTATCCGGCGGATCAGATCAACGCTGACCCCGGCACAACCGCCTTCCAGCAGTTCCTCGCAGGCACCGGTTCCATGCTGATGTGGTGGGGCGATGTGGGCTCATCCGCGCGCACCTCGGATACCTCTGTTGTGGGCGATGTGGTCGGCTTCGGGATCAACCCGGCGTCCGAGCGCGTCTACAACGCCCAGGCCGGTGCCTGGGAAGACACCATGAACGAAGCGCCCAACATGGCCTACATCGGCTGGGGCGTTTATGTGATGGCCACCGTTGAAGGCGACGAGAAGAAAAAGAAAGCGGCCTGGTCCGCAGCGGCGCATCTGGGCGGCAAGGATCTGTCGCTCTGGGCGTCGGCCTATCCGTCGGGCTTCCAGCCTTACCGGAATTCTCACTTCCAGTTCGAGGAATGGGAAGAGGCAGGCTACGACCGCGCCTATATCGAGGATTATCTCGGTTCCAACGCGGACAGCTACAACCACCCCAATGCTGCGATTGAGCCCCGTATCCCGGGTATCTTCCAGTATTACTCGGTGGCAGAGGACGAGCTGGCCAAGGGCTATGCCGGTCAGTACGGCTCTGCTCAGGAAACGGCAGATGCGATTGCCGCGGCCTGGGAGAAAATCACCGATCAGATCGGGCGTGACAGCCAGATCGCTGTCTACAAGGCCTCTCTGGGTCTCTGACGACAGGTGTTCAGTTGAAAGAGGGCGCGGCCATCCGGTCGCGCCCTTGTCTTTTCTGTGACCTCGTCAGGCCGCAGCCGTCGCCTCGATTTCGAACAACAGACCCGGAATGGCGAGCCGCGAAACGCCGAGCAGGGTCATCGGCGGGGTGTTCCCGGTGGGTCCGAAACGCATGCCCAGAATGTCAAAGTTCTTCAGCGCTTCATCCACATCCGTGGCATAGACGCCAAGCCGGATCACATCGCCCAGTCCCATGCCCGCCTGGCTCAACACAGCTTCGAGGTTATCGAGTGCGAGGCCAATCTGGCCGCGCATATCGCCGGGATGCATCGGGTTGCCTTCGCCGTCGACGCCGGTCTGGCCTGCAACAATCAGCTGCCGGGCAGGGGCTTCGATGATCTCGGCCTGATTGTATCCAAAACGAAGGGACCAGTCCCAGGGGTTCACTGCAGTGCGTTTCATGATCAGAATCTCCTTGATGGGGTGTCTGAGACCTGCCTAAAGTGAAAAGGTGCCAAAATTTGTCACCAAATAGTGCCAGGACGGAAATATGAATATCCGCCTCCGTCATGACGCCATCGTGCGCAGCCTGCGCCGCAGTGGCACGTCAACCGTCGACGCCCTCGCGCACGAGGTTGGCGCGTCGCGCCGCACCGTGCTGCGCGATATCAGCGATCTGCGCGATCAGGGTTTTGTCATTCACTCTGAACCCGGGCGGGGCGGGGGCCTGCAGCTCGATCCGCAGTCTGTACAGACCACGGCGCGGCTGTCTGTGGCAGAGGTCTTCGCACTGCTGCTCAGCGTGGCCGCGATGCGGGCTGCGCGCAGTCTGCCCTTTGGCGATCTGGCGGATGCCGGGCTGGCGCGTATCGAAAAGGCCCTGCCGTCCGACAAAATCCGCGATCTCCGCCGGCTGCTGGACTGCCTGCATGTGGGCCAGCTCTCCCCGCACCAGGATCTGTCAGACATGGGCACGATGGACCCCGCGCTGTTGCCCGCTTTTGAAACGGCCTTTCTGGAACGCCGCTGCCTGCGGTTCCGCTACCGCGACGCGCGGGGGCGCGTCACCACGCGCGAGGTCGAACCTCAGGCGATGCTGATCCTGCCGCCACTATGGTACCTGGTGGCCTGGGACCCTGCGCGCGATGACTTCCGCCACTTCCGCATGGACCGGATCAGCGCGCCGGAAACGCTTGCCGACACGCTGTTCCGCCGCCGGCATGTGCCGTTCGAAGACGATGTCTGTCCCTACAGCGATCTGCCGCAATAAGGCGGCCCGCCGTCAGGGCCAGTTCCTGATGTCCGGCTGGGTCAGATGGCCTGCCGGAACGAACCCCATGACCGCTCCGTAAAACCCCAGTTCCTGTTCGAGCGACGCAATAATGTTGGGCCGCATCCGGAACCCGTGGCTCTCGCCCTCAAAGAATGTCGATGACACCGGCAACCCGGCTTTGAGCAACGCATCAATCATGACCTGCGCCTGATCGGGCGGCACAACGGGGTCTTCCAGACCCTGGAAGATGATCATCGGACAGCCGATGTCGCCGACATGAAAGAGCGGCGAACGGGCCTTGAACACCCGGTTGGCGGCAGGCCACGGCCCGACCAGCAGTTCGGCATAATGCGCCTCCAGCTTGTCGGTGTCCGTCGCAATCATCTCCAGATTCGAGATGCCGTAATAGCTCGCCGCAGCACTCAGCAGGTCGGTAAAGGTCGCCAGTGCCAGCGTTGTGTACCCGCCCGAACTGCCGCCCCGGCTGGCGATGCGGTAGCGGTCGACACGATCCGCTGAAACCAGATGCTGTGCCACAGTTACGCAGTCTTCGGTGTCCACAACGCCCCAGTTGCCGTAGATCCGCTGGCGGTACGCCCGCCCGAACCCTGTGCTGCCGCGATAGTTCACATCCGCCACCGCGAAGCCGCGCGAAGTGAAATACTGGATCTGCAGGCTCAGCGCGCTGCCCGCAGCAGCGGTCGGCCCCCCGTGGATAAAGATGATCAGCGGCGGGCGTTCTCGGGGATCAGGCCTGAACGACGGATTGCAGGGGGGATAAAAGAACGCATGCGTTTCCTCAGTGCCGTCCGCGCCCGTGGCGACGGTGATCGCTTCCGGTGTCGAAATCACGGCCCTGACGTCATCGGACAGGGGGGCACCGGCGGCGCGGATTTCCCGGGGCTCCATGGTGTCCAGATCCAGCCGAACCAGCACCGACAGCGCATCGGGCCGACCGCCGACAAAAGCGGCAAAACCATTGCTGATCTGCAGATGGGAAATTTCCGTCCAGGGCAGATCAATGTCCTGCAGCGCGCCGGTGTCGCAATCCACCAATGCCAGAAGGCTCCGCCCCCCGGCACTGTAGCTCAGCAGCATCTGCGTGTCGGAGATGAACCCATAGCCCGAGGTGCCCAGCCGCCACAGCGGTTTTGCGCATTCCCCGGCAATCCGCGTGACCGTTTCAATGCGCCCCTCGCGATACCGGCAGATGTTCCAGTATCGCGTGCCGTCCACCTCCACCCGGTCCGAGGCAAAATAAAGCGTGCCATCCGGTGACCATTTCGGATCTAGGATGGATTCCGAAGAGGTGCGCAGCGCGTCCTGCAGCACCGGGTTAAGAGACGTATCAATCTCAGCTTCGGGCACCGGGTCGCCGGCGATCTTCCGGACGTTGCGCAGACCGCCCTGGACATCCATATCCGCCACCCACAGCTGTGTGCCCTCCCAGGGCATCGACGGATAATCCCAGGTGATCCAGCAAAGTTTTCTGCCGTCGGCACTCAGTCTGGGGCAGGCATAGAAATCTGCCCCCTCTGCCAGTGTCTTCGGCAGTTTTTCACCTGTCAGATCAATCGCCACCAGGCTCTGTTTGTCCTGGCCGTTGAGTTTTACATCCGACTGTTCCTGAACCCAGATACCGAACCTGCCAGTGTTGTGGATCACCCCGTCCGCATAGCGTGTGCGGACCTGCGGGGTGATCGGGCGCGGCTGCATCCCGGGAGTCTGCGTGTGGATACGCTGGTCTTTCGAGCCTGGAAAATCGGCTGCTGCGAAATTGCTGAACCAGAATGTGCCACCCTGCGCTGTTGCTGCGGCTCCGCCATAGGAATTCACCAGCGTGCGCGCCGAAAACCCGACGGGCGTCAGCGTCTCGGCGGGGTCGGTGCCGTTGCTGCGCATCACGACCGATCGCCCGTTTTCCTCCGGCCGTGTCTCGACCCAGCATACCCATGCACCGTCGGTAAAGACCTGCTCGAACGAGCGGGCGCCAGCGGCAACATCTGCCGCAGAGATCGGCGACACCCAGGCGCCATATGGGGTGAAATCTGCCTGGCTCATCATGGCCTCCTGAACGCATACATCGGTGCCCGGCAGACCTGTGCGAACAGGTGCTCCGGCCACCGGAACGAGTATGTGCGCAGGCGTGCCGCACCGCAAGAACATCGCGCCGGTGCGGGGTCCGTGCAACCGGTGGGTCAGACCAGATGACCGTTATTCCCTGATATTTATGGGATTTCCTGGAAATATCTGGACAGAATGAAAATCGCTTACTACCGTCGGTTAACCTTACGTTAACCATGTTTAAAGACCGGACACGCAATGACACGAGCCCCACTGAGTGACGATCTTCTCCGGGAACTCGGTCAGTATCACCTCAGGGACAAGTCCCGCGAACTTGGACTGAACCGCCCCGGATCACAGGTGCCTGAGACGTGGTTTCTGGGGCCGAAGGCCGAAAACCAGCAGATGATGTCGGACCTCATAGGGCAGGCGCTGGAAGGAAACTATCTCTTCCGCCAGGAATACGCGCCGCACGATCCGCCGATTTTTACGCCCGAGGATATCGACACGAAATCTGCGCCCGACAGGCCACGCGCCGAGGCCTACCACCGGTCCCGGGCCTTGCTGCATGAACGCCTGGACGAACTGACCCGGTATCTTAAGGGCTCGATCCCGCTGGCCAGCTACCGCAACCAGTCACATATGTACTGGGATGTCTCGCTGCCGGGCGTGGTGGGCTATATCGCGGCGCTGCTTTACAACCAGAACAATGTCGCGGCCGAAGCTTCGCCCGTGACGACCATGCTCGAGATCAAAGTCTGTGACGATCTCTGCCGCATGCTGGGTTATCACATTCCCAACCAGACACAGATCCGCGACGGCGCGCTCAAACCCTGGGGGCACATCACCTGTGATGGCTCGGTGGCCAATGCCGAAAGCATCTGGGCCGCGCGCAACGCGAAATATCTGCCCGTGGCCCTGGCCGCAGCCATCCGTACCGAAGGCGTCATGGCACCTGCCCGGAACCTGACGGTCCGGCTGCTCGACGGCAAACGCCGGCGCCTGCTGGACCTTGATGCCTGGCAGCTGCTGAACCTGCCGCTGGATGAGGTGATCGGCCTCACGCCGCGCATCACCAAAGCCACCGGCATCGCGACAGAGGTGATCACCGGAGTTCTTGCGGAGTATTCCGTGCAGTCCGTCGGACTGGTTGAATTCCACCGCCGTTTCCTGCCGGACACGCCACCACCTGTGCTGCTGGCACCGTCACCCGCGCATTATTCCTGGCCCAAAGGGCTGGCGCTTGTAGGCTCAGGCCGGAACGCCATGCGGGTGATCCGGGTCGATCTGGATGCGCGCATGTGCATGGTTGATCTGCGCGCCACGCTGGATCAGTGCCTGGCAGAGGGGCAGCCGGTCATGGAGGTCGTTGCGGTCATCGGCACGACCGAGGAAAGTGCCGTCGACCCCCTGCACGACAT
Source organism: Roseobacter phycocola (assembly GCF_042055075.2). Lineage (GTDB taxonomy): Bacteria > Pseudomonadota > Alphaproteobacteria > Rhodobacterales > Rhodobacteraceae > Roseobacter. The sequence continues at coordinate 288,864 of NZ_CP194010.1, forward strand.
CCTGGAAATCCGCGACGAATACCGCCAGCTCGGGATGGAGTTCTCGGTGCATGCCGACGCCGCATGGGGGGGCTATTTCGCCTCCATGCTGCATGAGGCTGAGGTCTTTGAGGACGAGACGGACGTGCCGGAATTCTCCGACACCGACAAAGCCGAGGACGATGCCGCCGAGGAATTCCGTGACGAGGTGCGCCGCATCATCCGTGAGGATATCTTCACCTATGACGGTATCGCGGCCGGCATGCACATGAACGACTATGTGATGCGCCAGTACCGCGCGCTGGGCCGCGCGGATACGATCACCGTCGATCCGCACAAAGCGGGTTTCATTCCCTATCCGGCGGGCGCGCTCTGTTACCGCAATGGCGCGATGCGTGACCTGATCGCGTTCACGGCACCGGTTGTCTATCACGGTGGCATGGACCCCACGACCGGCGTTTATGGCATCGAAGGGTCGAAACCCGGGGCGGCCGCCGCTGCGGTCTGGCTCTCGCACAGCGTGATCCGAACGGATCAGTCAGGCTACGGCCGCCTGCTCGGGCGCTGTATTTTCAACAGCAAACGCCTTTATGCGGCGCTCTTTGAGATGGATGCGGATCATCCCACCATATCTGTGACCCCGCTCCAGCGGCTGCCGGCGGAAAAGGCGGGCGGCACGCAATACGAGATCAACGCGCAGAAACAGGTCCTCGCACGCCGCGTGGCCCCCCGGTCGAACGAACAGCTGCTTGAAATTTTCAGAACCCGTCCCGAGGTGTTTGAGCTCTTCCGGGAGGCGGGCTCGGATCAGAGCATCGTGACCTATGCGCTCAACTTCCGCACCGGCGAAGGGCTGAACACCAGCCTCGATCTGATGAACGAAATGAATGCGGACATCTTTTCCCAGCTCAGCCTGCAGTCTTTCAACGGCGGGCACGTGCCGCATGCGGAGATGTTTGTGACCTCCTCCGAATTTGACCCGGCTACCTTCGGGCAGGACTTTGTCGACCACTATGCACAGCGTTGTGGCGTGGTGCCCGAACCCGGCAAAAGCCTCTTTTATCTCATCTCGACCACCCAGAATCCCTGGCTGACCGAGACGGTGCACAATCACAAAGCGGAAAACGGCAACATGCTGCCCGAAGTGATGAAGGCGCTGGCGCGCGCCGCTGAAAAATCGGCCGCAAAAGTAATCAGAAGACATGGGCTGAGTATGCCGGGCTGACCGGCTGACGCTGACGGAAGGAAAGACCTTGGATCACACAGACTACAAAGCCTCCGGCGGCAATATGAACCTGCCGAAATATGTGACCAACATGCCGCATCAGCATGCGCTGATACTGGTCGGGTCCGAGACGATCTATGGCGTGCACATGACCCAGTATCATCACGAAGAGCACAAGTATCAGATGATCCTTGAGCTTGAACTGCCGGAGCCGGCCAGAAAAGAATACCTGCGCATGCGCAAGACCTGGCCCGAGATGCCGCTGGTCCTCTGCAATGACGTGAATGACCCGCTGATGGTACCGGATCTGGGCGGCGGCACACGCCAGGATTTCGCGGCAAACTTTTTTCCCGGTCTATTCCCGCTCGACCAGCTCAAGCCCGGCGAAGAGGAGAGCATGCATTTCTTCCCGTGGTCGGCGGACATCATGAAACCCGTGATGCCTGAATCCTTTGAAGTGAGCGTCAGACGGGTAGTTCTCTTCCGCCCGTTCAATCACCAGGAGCTCCTGCCGCAATATGCCAACTACCTGATCTGGGGCGAGGGGGAGGAGGCCCATATGACGCACCTGCAGACCGCGCATATGGCCAGCAATAAATACGACGCACCTGCCTTCGGGCCCGACTACGATCATATCATGTCGCTGAAACATGCGCCGGACTGGGTGCACCCCTCGCTGCTGCGGGCGGGCATCACGGTCAGCGTGCCGTCCATCCGGCTGCGTGCTGCGGGCAAAAAACGCCGGGTGTCGCTGCCGACCCTGCGGCCCTTCCGGTACAAACAGAAGTTCGAGGTGCTCTATCGCGGGATCGGTCAGCCGTACAAAGCGCGGGCCGGGTATACGTTTGTCTTCGGGCCGCAGGTTTCCACCAGCCCTGCAATCATGCCGGTGCCGGACATGTCGCTGCCCGGGGCGGAAGACCCGGAACGGACGATGTTCATGAAAGAGGCGCCCATGGAATACTGGGCGGATCAGCGCAAGACCTCCAACCTGAAGGATGAGATCGGCAATGAGTGATACCGACATGCAGACCGGCAATGAGGAGCTTTGGAAACAGATCTTCGGCGAGGGCCACCCGCTGCTGGTGAAAAAACAGAAACGCTTTCTGAAATGGCCCAACGATCCGCGTTGCAAGCTGTGCTATGCGCCGTTCGCCGGGCTCGGCGGGTTTCTGGTTCGTCTGGGCGGGCTCGTACCATCGGACCGCAACCCGCATTACTGCAACAAATGCGATGGCTTCCTGCAGGCTTTCCCGGGTGGGGCAGAGGTCGATATGACCGTGCTGATCCTGGACATCCGCGGGTCGGTGGATCTGTCGGGGCGTATATCGCCCAAACAGTTTGCCGATACAGTCAACCGGATGCGCGAGGTCACAAGCGGGGTTCTCGCAGAGAACGAAGGTTTCATTCTGGAGTTCCAGGGCGACTCTGTGGTTGCTGTGTTCCCGCCCGGGTTCACCGGGGCGAACCATGCGGAAATGGGCATCGCTGCGGCCCGCGGCATACTCGGGAAATCGCTGACCATCGATGGCACTGACGAGCCGCTTGCCATTGGCATCGGTGTGCACACCGGTCCGGTCTATATCTGCACGGTCTCGGCAGCAGGTGGCAACATGCAGGGTGTGAGCATCTTCGGACAAAGCGTCAATTTCGTGGCCCGGCTGTCCGCCTCAGCAACCGCAGGGCAGGCGCTGATCAGCCCGCACACCTATGCCGCCGCCGGGATCGACATGCCGCAAGGCGATATCGTCGAAGTGGACCTCAAAGGGATCGAGGGGACATCGCAGGCTGTGTTGCTGAGCTGACCGCTGACCCGCGCGGCAATGGTTAACAAAGGGGGCCGTGCGCTGGATTAACGGGGTCCCTTACCGATCAGGACACCGACAAAATACCGACGTTATACCGACGTAAAACCGACGTCGGTTTTGCCCGTAAAATATGGAGTTTTGGCACGAGGCCGGTCCGGCCCCCCGAACCGCACCGTGCGCCCGGTTTACCACTCCCCGTGCGGGCGGGCACATTCATGCTTAACAGGTGCCGCGGCGGGCGTTAACATCTCAGTATGAGTTTGACTGAAGGCGACCTTCTCCACACAGTGACGGCCGAGAACATTTCCGAGGCGCGCAGGCGTTTCGGCAAGACCATCGTCTGGGGCTCCGCGCTGCTGGTGGTGGTGCTGGCGGTCTGGCAGATGGCCTTTGAAACAGGGCGCATCGCCACAGGTTTCGAAACCTGGCGGCCCGTGCTTTACGCCTACATGCTCTGGGCCACAGCGCTCTGCGCAGCCCAGGTGATCGTCAACGGAGAGAAGGGCAAGCGCACGCTCTTTGTCCTGCCCGCAGCCCTCTTCGTGATCAGCCTCGTGGTTTTCCCGCTGCTCTTTGCGCTCTACATTTCCTTTACCGACTGGAACCTCGCCTCCCCCGATGGCCCGCAACCCAATGGCTGGGACAACATGCGCCAGATGTGGGGGGATGGGTTTTACTGGAACGCCCTGAAAAATATGGTGTATTACGTGCTGGCGGTCAGTGTGGAATATGTCATCGCCTTCAGCCTGGCCCTGTTGCTGAATGCCCAGATCAGGGCGCGCAAATTCTTCCGTGTGGTGTTTCTGCTGCCCCTCATGCTCAGCCCGGTGGCCGTGTCCTGGATGATCGGCAAGTCCATGCTGGAGATCCGTTTCGGCCCGATCAGCCGCCTCCTGCGTGAAATGGGGGTCGAGCCCAGTTTCTTTGGCACCCCCGAAATCGCGCGTTTCATGATCATGGCGATGGACGCCTGGACCTTTATTCCGTTCATGATGATCATGCTGCTGGCCGGTCTGCAGGCCCTGCCGCGTGAAGTGATCGAAGCCTCAAAGGTCGACGGTGCCACCGGCTGGCAAAGCTTCCGGGAGGTGATTTTCCCGCTCATGCTGCCGGTCTCGGTGACGGCCATCGTGATCCGCATCATCTTCAAGCTGAAGCTTGCGGACATCATCATCAACGTGACCTCCGGCGGACCGGGCGGTGCTACCGACAGTGTGACCAGCTTCATTTTCCGTGAATACCGGGATCGGTCCAATGTGGGCTACGGAACACTTCTGGCCATCGTCTATCTCGTGCTGATCATCATATTTGTCACGCTGCTGCTCAAACTGGTCAGCCGCTGGATGGAGCGCCCCGCATGACTGCTGTTTTCAAAGATCATGATGCAGATAAGCGCGTAAAAACAAAGTGGTGGGCGAGCCGTGTTGCGATCTATGCGGCCCTGCTGACCTGGGCTGTTGTCTGCCTCTTTCCGATCTTCTGGACCATCACGACCTCCTTCAAACTGGCGCCGGATGTGATGCGCGGCAACCTTATCCCCTGGGTGGATTTCACCCCGCGCTGGAAAGGCTGGGAGAGCATCGGGCTCTCACCGCGCCTCATCGGCGAGGTTTCCACCGTGCGCGAAGAGTTCCTAAAACGCTTCTGGAACAGCGCCATCGTTTCGATCTCCGCATCCACTCTTGCCGTGGTGATGGGCTCTCTTGCTGCCTACGGGCTGTCACGGTTCAGCTACCGTTTCGGGTTCATGCGCAATTCCGATATCTCTTTCTTCTTTCTCAGCCAGATGATCCTGCCGCCTGTAGTGCTCGCCCTGCCGTTTCTGGTGCTCTACAAATCGCTCAACCTGCTCGACAGCCGCGTGGGTCTGATCCTGCTCTACACGCTGATGGTGCTGCCCATTGTTATCTGGATCATGCGGGATCAGTTCCAGGGCATCCCGGTGGAGCTCGAAGAGGCAGCTCTGGTGGACGGTCTGGGCATCTGGGGCGCGTTCATGCAGATCGTGCTGCCCATTGCGCTGCCAGGCATGGTCGCAGCCTTCATCCTCAGCCTGGTTCTGTGCTGGAACGAATACTTTTTTGCGGCACTTCTGACAGCGACGAATGCGACGACCCTGCCGGTGATGGTCGCGTCGCAAACAGGCTCACAGGGGATTAACTGGTGGTCTATGGCAGCCCTCTCATCCGCGGCTATTCTGCCTCTGGTGATCGTCGCTATCTTCCTTGAGAAATACATCATCAAAGGCATGGCAGCCGGCGCGGTGAAGTAACAAACCGGTCCACGATGTAGGACAGATTGCAACGCGCAAACGACCAGTTCTGAACAGGCGCTGGCGTTGTAGCGACAACAGCGCGCCCAGGCCCGCCTTTTGCAGGTCGGCACCGGCAAACGCAGGCACAACAGATACATGCGGCTGTTTGGCTTTGACAGCTTTTCTCAGCCTATTACTCTTGCGCCATGATTTTTGAGTTTGATGGTTTCCGCCTCGATACGGAGCGTGTGGAATTACGCGGACCTGACGGGCCTGTCCCGCTGGAGCCCAAGAGTTTTGCGCTGCTGAAACTGTTGGTCGGGGAACGTCACCGGGCAGTATCGAAAGAGGAAATTTTCGAAAAAGTCTGGCCCGGCGTTTTCGTGACGGATGCCTCGCTGTCTACGGCGATACGCCAGATCAGACGCGCGCTGAAGGATGACGGCGATCTGCAGAAGGTTATCAGAACCGTGCGGGGGCACGGGTTTCGGTTCGTTGCTGAAACGCGTGAAACCGGTGCAGCCCTCCCAAAAAGCAGTGATCATGCTGTTGCCACGCAGCCGCAGGGCGACTCCGGCCGCCCGACAATTGCAATCCGGCCGTTCCGGCTGCTGGGCGGCAGCAGCGAATACCAGGCCATCGCCGAAGCAATTCCGGCCGAGCTGATTGCCACACTGTCCCGGTTGCGCTGGCTGAAAGTCATCGCGCGCGCATCCAGTTTTCAGTTCGCACAGGCCGACCCGGATCTCGCCGGCATGGGTGAAACGCTGGGCGCGCGGTTCGTCGTCTCTGGCATTGTGGAGCATCTGGGCCGCACGATTATCATCGCTGTTGACGTGTCTGACACGCGGTCAGGCGAGGTGATCTGGAGCAACCGGCTGACCGGAACCATCGACACGGTTTTCACGATGCGCGAAGAGATTGCCCGTGATCTTGCGACCATGATGGAACTGCGCCTTCCGCAGCATGCAGCTTCAATGCAGGCGCATGTGCCGTCTGACAACCTCGATGCCTGGGACCACTACCATCTCGCTGTGCGCCATATGTACCGCTACAACAAGCGCGACAATGACATCGCGGCGGGCCATTTTCAGAGGGCTCTGACGCTGGATCCGTCGTTTGCCAGAGCGTCCAGCGGGCTGTCCTACACGGAATTTCAGAATGCATTTCAGCACTTTGGATCAGACGGAAATGATCACCGGGCACTCGCGCTGAGCCATGCCGAGCAGGCCATGACACTGGATCCGCTCGATCCTTTCTGAAACCTGATGTACGGGCGGGTAAAATGGCTTCTGGGCGATCCCGAAGACGCCCTGAACTGGGTGAACAATGCTATCGGGGTCAACCCGAATTATGCATTCGGGTACTTTAACCGGGCCACACTTCAGAACGCCTTGTGCAACGGAGCCGGGGCCGAAGAAAACGCGACGATTGCCGTTCAGCTGAGCCCGATTGATCCGCATCTTCAGTCGATGTACGGCACCCGGGCCTTTGCTGCGTTTATCTCGGGCGACCGGAAGTCTGCGATCCACTTTGCCGAACGTGCGGTGAACGCGCCCAATCCGCATCTCTACGTCTATACCATCGCCGCGCTGATCTTTGACGAAAGCGGTGCGCAGGACAGGGCGCGCCGCTGTATCGAAACCGTGCGGGCAAAGAATGCATCCTTCGGCCGGGCAGATTTTCTCAGGCACTACGCGATGCAGGGCGATCCGGTTCTGAAGGCCCGCCTGTCGGACACGCTGAGCCGTCTGGGTCTCTAAGACTGTCGGAAAGGGCAGGGCCCGGCAGGGTGACGCACCGGGCGAGCATCTCATTAATGCGGTCCGGATGCGTTGTCGGTGCCATGTGGCCCAGACCCGGCGCGTGCAGTATCTGAGCGTGCGGATGCCTGCGCAGAAGGTCATCGCTCATTTGCCGGATAACACCCGGTGATGCGCTTCCGAGGATCAGATGCATCGCCCCCCCGAATGTTGTCGCAGGCGTGATCCAATCCCCAGCCGTCATCTGCCGGAAATCCCGCCTGACTTCGTCTGCCAGCGCCATCAGCACGCGGCGTGCATTCGGGGACAGCTGATCCCACAGATGCGGGGTGCCCCAATAGTTCACAAATGCCTGCATCAGCCTGTCGGGTGTGCTGTGCCTGTGCGTTTGCCACAGCTGCCAGAGTTCTTCCGGCAGCCATCCGTGCGAACGGGCGTCTGTCACAGGAACCACCGGATCGTAGATTGTCAGGCTGTTGACCTCGTTTGGCAGGGCATTTGCAAGTTTCACGGCGATCGCGGCCCCGAATGAATGTGCTACCAGATCGACCGGTGCGGACTGCCGCCGCACAATGTCGGTGAAAAACGCGAGCCGCTCCGGCGCGTCGGCAGAGGGAACGCAGGGGGCCATGATCCTGCGTTCCGGCAGCCGGTCCCTCGGGCCATTCCACTGCCGTCCGGACCCGGCTGAGCCGTGAATGGCCAGCACGGCGGGCAGAGGTGCCTGCTTCACAGGTGCGCCTCCCCGTTCCGTCCGGCGGCTGCCCGGCGCCGGATGCCCGCCATCAGACCAATCGCTGTGCTCAGCGGCACCATGCCAGCCGGCAGCGGAACCGGCGAGATGTCAGTTGTTTCATCGATCAGGCTGATACCTTCGCCGGCGATCGTCAGCTGACCTGCCAGTTCAGCTTCGGCAGCAAAGAAGCTCTGTTGCGGCTCCCGTGGGATGGTGAAGCCCGGGAAATCGCCGGCACTGGCCGTACCCGAAAACTGAAGGCGGATCAGATCGCCGTCCCGGACATCAAAGGACCGTTCAACACTCTCGGAAAACGTTACGCCGTCGGCACCGAAAAGCTGGGAACCGGGACCAAGATTGGAAATGGCTTCAGTGATCACCGTATCAGGCAGGATCACCGTGAAAGCCGTATGTACACCAGCCAGGGACAGATTGTCATCACGATCCGTCAGCGCACCGAAAATGCCGGTCAGATCCAGTGCGACCTGCAGTATTCCGTCGCCCTGTACAGTGAATTCGCGGTACATTGAGAAGTAGGAGCGTGACCAGTAGGCCTCCTTCTTTCCGTTGCCAAAATTCGATGCCTGCGCAAACAGATCAAAAGACTGTTCTGCATAGTCCACCCTTGTGTTGGCCGACGTGAGTCCAAAGGCGGAGGCGAATTGTGCGTCAACATTTGCGGCAGTTGCTTCGGAGCTGTCGAAGCTTGTCTGGTTGCGTTCTCCTTCGAAGACACCGTCAACTGTGTGAGCGGCTGTCGCCCAGGCGTTGACTGTGCCGGCAATACCGGCGAGGGGCAGGCAGGTCATCGCACCTGCGAAAATGATGTGTCTTAACATTGTAGTCTTTCTTTGCTGCGGGGCGTCGTGTTCAGGCGCCCGGATGAGCGGGCCGCAGCCCGGGTTTTGGGATGAAAAGGTATTGTTGAGCGCTGTTCTGCTGCCCGCCCGCTGCAGAAAATGGGCGGGCAGTTGCCGATCACGGGCTGGCAGGCTTCAGGCGCTGACCCGGGATAGGAAACAGCATCGGAACGGTGCGCTGATAGGCGCGGTAGCGTTCGCCAAAAGTGCGCACCAGCGCGCGTTCCTCAAAGTAGAGACCCACAAAAATGTAGGCTGTCATGGAACCCGCAAAGAGCAGATGGCCAAAGGTCATATGCGGTGTTGCAAAGACCAGAATAATCACACCCAGCTGCATCGGATGCCTGACGATGCGGTAAAGCGCTGGGGTGCGGAATTCGGACTCTGGCATGTCGGCGCGACGCAGGTGGGTCCAGACCTGGCGCAGACCGAACAACTCGAAATGATCAATCAGGAACGTGGACCAGAGCACCAGGCCCGCGCCGATACCGAACAGAACATAGGCGAAAAGAGCGGCTGCGCCCTCCACCTGCCAGAGCGTGCCGGGCAGGGCCTGCCACTGCCACATGGCCAGCGCCAGACACAGGCTTGACTGTACCACATACGTACTGCGCTCGGCAGCCCGCGGCAGAACTCTGAGCAGAACCGCCTTGACCCTGTCGCGAGCAAGCAGGCTGTGAAAGAAGCCGAACAGCGCAATCAGCCCGATGTTGATGCAAAGCGCATTTTCGGGGCCAGTATCACTCAGGCTTTCCGAATTGATCCCCTTGGGCACCAGAAAGCTCAGGAGGAAACCGGCCATATAGGAAAACACAACGAGGAAAAGAACGTATGCGGCAATGCCGTAAGCAAATATGATGGCGCGTTTCATTGTGGTGCTCGCGAAGGTTGAGTCGCGCCGTGTACGGGCCCCACAGGTGTCGCTTGCCGGAATGGATTGGTCATTTGTATCTCCGCTTTCTGAAAACTGCATTGTGGCCGGATCGCGTGAACGGCCTGATGCGGGCTTTCTGGAGTGGAATCTGATTGCCTGCTTGAAGCTCACCTGAAGATTGTCTGAAGACGTGCAGAACCTGCGGCTCTCAGGAACCTGAAAGGCGGAAGACCGGCGTGCGGTCCGGAGACTTACTCTGTACGGAAAGCTGACCAGGCTTCTGCGACCCGGACACGGGTCCGGAATGGGGGCGCCAACAGTGAAAGGGTGCACCGTCACAAACCGGCCGGATCAGGTTTCAGGGGGCGCTGAGTTCCGCCGCGATGTCCCGGGTCTGTTCGTAAAGGCGCCGGAACAATGCGTACGATCTGTCGTATTGCGGGTCGCTCTGTGCGGAGACGGACGTGGCTACCGGGTTCCATGTGGCAATGTCTTCGCGCTTTACCAGCCCGACCGCCAGCGCGGCCAGGAATGCGTCGCCATAGCTGGCACCGGTCGTTTTCTCGCAGACGATCTGGTCAATGCCCGTGATGTCCGACGTGGCCTGCAGCCAGAGCGCATTTTTCGTCCCGCCGCCGACGGCCAGCAGACGCGCGGGCTGCTGGCCGAGTTCGGCAAAGGTTTCGGTGACGTGCCGCGTGCCATAGGCGATACCTTCGATCAGCGCGCGGTACATGTCGCCGCGTGTGTGGGTCAGGTTCAGCCCAAAGAAGGCACCCTTGGCATTCACGTCGTGGATCGGCGTGCGCTCGCCTGAATAGTACGGAAGCATCAGCAGACCGTTTGCACCGGGCGGAGACGTGGCTGCCTCGGCTGCAAGGATGGGAAAAGCTTCTGCAGGGTCCAGATCGCGCGCGAGTTGGTCCCGGAACCAGTGGGTCAGTGTGCCGGACGTGGCCAGCCCCGCCATTGAGGCGTGTTCGCCTTCAAAGAGCCAGGGCGCATACCAGATACGCGGGTCGGCGACGCGGGTGGCTGCACGCAGGATGATGAAGATCGTGGAGCCATACATGACCATCATATCGCCGGGCCGGTCGACACCTACCGAAAACGCTTCTGCGGCGGCATCGATTGTGCCTGCGGTCACCGGCGTGCCCTCTGCGAGCCCGGTGGCGGCTGCCGCCTGAGCAGTGATCCGGCCCGCAATATCACCGGACCACAGCAGGCGCGGCAGTTTGTCGAGACCGATAATATCTGACGCGAGATCATCCACCCAGGCCTGAGTGGCCACATCATAAAGCGGCGAGAAATTGGCCGCCGTGTAGTGGTCAATCACAACCTCGCCCGTCAGCCGCTGCACCAGAAAACTTGTCGATGTCAGAATATGGGCGGTTTTCTCAAAGATCTCCGGCCGGTGGCGCTGCAGCCACAGGATTTTTGGCCCGACTGACTGCGAGGTCAGCGCATTACCGCAGCGTTCGATGATGGTTGTTTCGCCAATGCGGTCCGTCAGTTCACGCACCTCAGCCTCTGCGCGCCCGTCGACACCGTAAAGAACGCCGTTCATCAGGGGATTGCCCTCCGCGTCCACGGGAAGCATGCAGGGGCCTATTGCACTGCAGGCAACGGCGGCAATCTCGTCTGGGTCTGCGCCACTCTTATGCAGAACGCTCCGGCAGACATACACAAAATCGCCCCACCAGTCCTCTTCAGGCCGGTGTTCCGCCCAGCCTGGCTGCGGCACCAGCATTTTATGCCCGCGCGCAGCGCTGGCAATAATGTGGCCTGTTTCGTCCACAAGAACGCCCTTGGTTTCGTAGGTGCCGATGTCAATTCCGAGCGTCAGCGGCATCAGGTGCAGTCATCCCTGTTAAGTGAAAAATCGGGTCCGATACGGGCAATCGCGCGGTCCAGCATTTCTGTAAGGGCCACCAGATCGCTCAGGTCACAGATTTCGCGCGCGGAATGCGACGCGCGCATCGGATAGCCCATGTCGATGCAGGCCACGCCTTCGCCTTCGAGCTGGACATAGGACAGATCAGTCAGGATTCCGGTCTGGGCACTGCGCTGCAGGGGCATCCCGTGCTGATGTGCCGTCTCTTCCATCAACCGCACCAGCGCGGGATGCGGTATCACGCCGTTCAGCGTGCCGCGCCCGTGAAAGGAATAGAGGCTCATGCCTGCGCCGCCGCCCAGCTTCATGTCACCGCGATCCGCCATGTCGGGCGTATCGCTGGTCAGCATCAGATCGAGCTGGATGGCGATGTCCGGGGCGATCCCGCGGGCCATGGGCAGCACACCCCGCAGGTTGAATTCTTCCTGAACCGAGAACACCAGATGCACGGGCGGGCCGTCCGTGCGGCGGGAAAGGCTCCGGGCCAGTTCGATCAGAACAGCACATCCGGCACGGTCATCCACAGATGTGCCGCAGACCCGGTCATGGCCCATCCGGGTGGCGACGGGGCGGTAGATCACCGGCGTGCCGATCCGGATGCCGGCCGCTTCTGCGGCTGCTGCAGAGGTCAGCCCGGTGTCCACGTAAAGCTCCGCATAGGGAAGGACGCGATATTTTTCCGCAGGCGGTGTTGCGTGGTGACTTTTGTGCCCGATCACACCGGGTACATCCCGTCCCTCGCCAACACATATCAGCACATCCTGCGCCGGCAGCGCACGTTCCGGCACCCCTCCCAGACGCTCCAGCCACAGCAGGCCGTCGTCGCCGATACGCCGGACAACAAACCCCAGCTGATCCATATGCGCAAAGATCATCACGAGCGGTCCTGTTCCGGGAAAATAAGCCTCAAGATTGCCCAGCCGATCACTGCGGGTCGCGATGCCTTCGGCGTCCAGTCTGGCTGTCACTGCCCGCCTGACGCGATCCTCATGACCCGACAGCCCCGGCAACAGCATCAGGTCCATCAGATCGCGGCAAAGGCGCTCCTTCATGCGCGTGCCTTCCGGGCTAGCGCCATGAACGCGTTCGCGCGGTCCGGATCGACCGGGTTCCAGGTGTCACCATCCACCTTGAGCGACGAGCCGACGATACAGCCATCTGCGATGGACAGAACGTCAGCGATTGTTTCGTGTTTTACCCCGGTGTTTGCCATCACCGGCGTGTCAGGCAGAACGGCTTTGACCGCTTCGAGATCGGACAGTGCTGCAGCCTCGCCGGTGATCTGCCCGGAGACAAGTACCGCATCCGGGATTGAGGAAAACACTGCGCTGCGTGCGCGATCCGGCAAGGCACGGGCGTCAAGCGAATGCGCAAATTCAGCGCTCACATTGTAGAGCATCGCCATGTCGGACCGGCCCAGCCGGTCGCGGTAGCGCATTGCTTTTCCGGCATCCGGTGTCCAGGGCCCCATGTCGGAGGCATATGTGCCGGTGAAAATTTCGCGGACAAAAGAAGCACCGGTTGCGGCGCCAAGCGCTACGGTCGACATCGGGTCCCACAGCACATTGACGCCGAATGGCACGGTGATTTCGCGGCGCAGCGCGCCGATGATGGCGGCCATCGTTGCGGTGGAGGCAGTATCGACCGCGAACTCATAGGGGCGGTCATTTTCATTGCCGAACATTACAGCGTCAAACCCGGCGTCCTGCAGCGCTGTCAGATCAGCACGCGCTGCGGCGACAAGATCGGCGTCCGGATTATGAAGCGGAGAACCCGGCAGTGCACCCAGATGCACCATCCCGATCACCGGACGTGCGACGCCGAAGACCTGGCTGAATTTTGCCGTCATAACGTTCCTCCCTCACACAATCTTATGACCGGCGCCCTGTTCACGTAAAGCTTTACTGCGTTAAACTGCGCCCAACGCAAAGGGAGGCGGCAATGGGACTGAAGACACGTCACTGGGACAGGCTGGGCAACGGCGGGCTGACATTTACAGAGCTTGGGTTCGGGACGGCACCGCTGGGCAATCTCTACCGGGCGATCACGGACGAGGACGCACGCGCGACGCTTGACGCGGCCTGGGACGGCGGCGTGCGGTATTTTGATACGGCGCCGCTTTATGGTCTGGGGTTGTCTGAAACCCGGCTCAACCCGTTCCTGCGGGGAAAGCCACGGGATGAATATGTGCTGTCGACCAAGGTCGGGCGGCTGATCCAGCCCTGCGGAGCGGAACACCGCACCGGCGAGGGGAAATGGTTCGATGTCCCGCAGCGGCGTGAGCACTACGACTACACATATGACGGTATCATGCGCTCCTTTGAGCATTCGTTTTCGCGTCTTGGGGTGGACCGGATTGATATCCTCTACGTGCATGATCTCTGCGTCTTCAGTCACGGCTCCAAGGAAATCTCGGACATGCGGATCGGGGAATTCTTTGGCGGGCGTGGGTATGATGCGATGGTTTCACTGAGGGATCAGGGGGTCATCCGGGCGATCGGTGGCGGCATCAACGAGTGGGAGGTCTGCCAGACCCTTGCGGAACGTGGCGACTTTGACCTCTTTCTGCTGGCCGGGCGCTACACGCTCCTGGAACAGACAGCTCTCGACAGTTTTCTGCCACTCTGCGAGGCGCGCGGGATCGGAATTGTCACGGGCGGGCCCTACAACTCGGGCATTCTGGCGACCGGGGCGAAACCCGGTGCGTATTACAATTATGATCCCGCGCCGCAGGAGATCATGGACCGGGTGGATGCAATTGAAGCTGTCTGCCGGGACCATGGCGTGCGTCTGGTCGATGCGGCCTTTCATTTCCCGCTGATGCATCCCGCGCATGTGGCGGTTATTCCGGGGGGGCAGGGCGTGTCAGAAATGGCGGGTAATCTTGAGGCGGCACGGGCAGAGATACCCGGCGCGCTCTGGCAGGCGCTCAAGGAGAAAGGCCTGATGGACGAGCGGGCACCGGTATGAAGATCGATGCGCACCAGCATTTCTGGCAGCCTGCCCGCGGTGACTATGACTGGATGCCGCGCGACAGTGCGGTGCTGAACAGGCCGTATTTTCCCGCCGACCTCGCACCGGTTCTGCGCCAGCATGACATTGCCGGAACTGTGCTGGTACAGGCCGCTGCCACCGTGGCCGAGACGGAGTATATGCTGGGCCTTGCCGATGCGACACCTTTCATCCGGGGCGTTGTGGGGTGGATCGATTTCGAGAAACCTGCAGACAGGGCGCACCTGGAGCGGCTGGCACAGCATCCGAAGTTCCTCGGGGTGCGTCCGATGATCCAGGACATTCCGGACCCGGACTGGATGCTGCGCCTTGACATCGAATGGGCTTTTGAGGCTCTGTGTGATCTGGACCTGACGTTTGATGCACTGGGGTTCCCGGCGCACCAGAACAACTTTCTGACGCTGATCCGGCGCTATCCTTCGCTGCGGGTGGTGTATGATCACTGCATGAAACCACAGATCCGGGATCAGCAGGCCGGCAAAGACGCTTTTTCCGTTTGGGCTGAAGGCATTGCGCGGCTTGCGGGAGAGACACAGGGCTATTGCAAACTGTCAGGGCTTGTTACCGAGGCGGCTCCCGGCTGGACGCTGGACGACCTCAGACCATTTGCGGATCATGTGATCCGGGCATTTGGTCCGGACCGGGTGATGTGGGGATCTGACTGGCCGGTGTGCCGGCTGCAGGCAGAATACGGCGACTGGATGAGCATCGCACAAAAGCTGACGGCGCATCTGAGCCGGTCAGAAAAGGAGTGGATTTTCGGCCGGACCGCGACGCGGTTTTACCGGCTGGACTGAGCGTTGAGAAATTCGGTGACCCGCGCGGTGTCAATTGTGTCACGCCCGGCCTGATCCGACGACACATGCAGTGCGGCTGCGGCCTGCGCAAACGGCAGCGCGGCCGGAATATCCGATCCACCGGCGACCCGGGCTGCCAGCGCACCGGCAAACATATCGCCCGCGCCATGGGTCGAGATGACGCTGACCGGGAAAGCAGGATAGCGTTTGTCTTCAAAGATGACGCCTTCGGACCCGAGCGTCACGAGGCGTGCAGGGCCGTCCGCCAGTCCCGTGTAAAACTCAGCCTCCACCCTGTTCACGATCAGCAGGTCGGTGTGTCCGGTCAATTCGCCGCTCAGCGCGCGTGCGGGGGCTGCGTTCAGCCAGACCTGCGCGCCAGCCTTTCTGGCCTTGCGCGCGACGGCGAGGTTAACCGTTTCCGGCAGTTCATTCTGCAGCAAGACAAGCGACACGCCTTCGGGAATATGGATACGCTCAGGGTCGGTATGTGCATTGGCACCGGTGACAATTACAGCACCATAGTCCCCTTGATCGTCGATGATGGCGGTGCTCATGCCGCTGGCACCCGCGTCCGTCTGCAACTGGTCGAGGTTAAGGCCGCCGTCCCGCAGTCTTTCGCGCAGCATATCCCCGAAACGGTCTGTGCCCGCGCATCCGGCGAAATGCACCCCGGCGCCCATCCGGCTGGCCGCGACCGCCTGGTTGCCGCCTTTGCCGCCAAAGACATACTGAACAGATTGCCCCGGCAGCGTTTCGTCAAGCCGGGGCAGGCGGGGCGCCCGCACAACGACATCAAGATGCAGAGACCCGGCAACCAGCAGGCTCATCTGAGCAGGGCGTCCTGAACGATCCGCATGGCTGTCGGCGCATCCTGGGATGCGACCGCCTGTTCCAGCGCTTCATTGTGTACCAGACCCTGTGCAATGCTGCGCAGTTTGGTCACAACGCCAATGTTGGTGCGGGCCTCTTCGACAGGGTCGAGGCCGGAGTGATCAGGGAAGGTATCGAAATAGATCGTACCGTCGTAACCGGAGCGCTCCAGTTCGACCAGCAACTCAACCGTCTGAACCGGGTGCACGGCGCCCACCATCAGCCCGTTGTCCCACTTGCCGTAGCCGTCGTTCAGATGAACCCCCAGGATGCGGGAATGACGTGCTACCAGCGCCGCCGCAAATGCGGGCATTTCGTCGGCGTAAAGCACATGAGCAAAGTCGAGTGTCACACCGGTATTCGCCCGGTTGATGTCACGCAGTGCCAGCAAAGTCGTCGCGGCATCCGGCATGAGGGCAAAGGCACGCGGCTCATTGGGTTTGTATTCCAGCGCGATATCGAGGCCTGGATTATGGTCGGCCACCTCGGCCATTGCGGCCAGTGTGTGATCCCAGGCACGGGCGTAGTCCATCTGGAATGAGTAATCGAACCCGTCCTGCCCCATCCACAGGGTCATCAGACGCCCGCCCATTTCTGCCAGCACATCCAGGCCGCGCTTTGTCTCGTCGATGGCAGCCCGGCGGATGGCCGCGTCGGGGTGTGTGAAAGCGCCCAGCTTGTACCCCGGATCAGTGTAATAGCGCATGGCCATTCCATTGAGCTCCATACCGTTTTCCTCAAGCGCTGTAGTGAGGTCAGCCGGTGTGTCATCGACAAAATGATCCGGATAGTTGAGATCAGCCGCGTTCAGACCGGCGGTTGCAGCCCTGGCGAGAAGCTCGGCTGTTGTGATCTTGTTCTTTTGTGGCCAGTAGCGGTCAGCGCCGATCCTGAATGCGTTCAGACGCGCGGCGAAACGGGGAGTGGTGGCAGTATTCATATGCCTGAGCGTAGCAGGACCGCAGGGCCTCGCGCAATGAATTGCGTTATGGTCGCTAGGTGTGTTCTGGTTGCGCAAGGGGGCGGAAACCCTGCCAGATCGGGGGAGCGATGAAAACAACAGATGAACTCACGGCGCTGCGGCGGGAATTTCACATGTTCCCGGAAACCGGGTTCCGCGAAGACCGAACAAAGGCGCGCGTGGCTGGTGTTCTGCGTGACCTCGGCATGGAAGTGCACGAAGGTGCAGGCGTTGTCGGTGTCCTGCGGCGGGGCGCCGGCAACCGTGCCATCGCACTGCGGGCGGATATGGATGCATTGCCGATCGCGGAAACAAGCGAGCACGGGTACGTCTCGCAACATGAGGGTGTGATGCACGCCTGCGGGCATGATGGCCATATGACGATGCTGCTTGGGGCTGCTGCTCAACTGGCAGAGGACGCCGGTTTTGACGGGACCGTCGTACTGATCTTTCAGCCGAATGAGGAACACGGCCTCGGCGCGCGCGCTATGATCGACGAGGGTGTCCTGGAACGTTTCCCGGTGGACGAGGTCTATGCAATTCACAACCTGCCGAGCATTCCGGTCGGCAGGGTGCTGACCCGTTCGGGGCAGATATGCGCAAGCGAAAGTCTGTTTGAGATCGAAGTGACCGGGCAGGGCGGGCATGCATCCATGCCGCAGACCGGGCGCGACGCCATCACCATCGGCGCGGAAATTGTTCAGGCGCTGCAGACCATTGTCTCGCGCAAACTGGCGCCGGGTGCCGGTGTCGTCGTCTCGGTGACGGAGTTTCTGACCGATGGCCAGCGAAACGTGCTGCCCGGGCGGGCAACCCTGAAGGGTGATGTGCGCGCGAGAACCCGGGAAGATCGTGAACAGACCGCCCGCCTCATGGCGCAGATTGCCGAAGGGATCGCGGCGGCACATGGCGCATCCGCCAGCGTTGCGTTCAGAACGGAATTCATTGAAACGGTGAACGCAGATGAACCGGTCGCGGCGGTAGCACAGGCGGCACGCCGCCAGGGGCTGGACGTGGATGCGGATTGTGCCGCCATGAGCTTTTCCGAGGACTTCGCCCATTTCAGCGCCGCGGTGCCCGGGTGCTTTCTGCTGCTGGGCAACGGAGAAACGGGTGCGCACGCCCAGCCGCTGCACGCTTCGGATTATGACTTCAACGACGCATTGTTGCCCATCGGCGCGGCATTCTGGGCGCAGCTTGTGCGCGACAGGCTGCCGGTGCATCAGAGAAGTACTGAAAGGGGGGCCGTATGAAACCACTTGTCCTCTCCGCCCCGTATCCCCGCACACTGGAGCTGATCTTTGCGCCGGAAAAGCTGGACCAGCTTCATGCAACCTACGACGTGCTGGAAACAACGGACGACGCGCTGGCTGGCCTGCCGGATGAGGTTCTGGCCCGCACGGGGTACATTCTGGGGCAGCCACCTTTGTCCGCGGAAACGCTCGAACGTCTGAAACAGTTGCGGGCGGTGCTGAATGTTGAATCCAACCTTCTGGACAACATGCCCTATGCCCGGCTGTTCGAACGCGGCATCCACGTTCTGACAACGGGCGCTGTTTTTGCGGTTCCTGTGGCTGAACTGGGTCTGGGCCTGGCGCTCGACCTCGCCCGGGGTATTTCGCAGGCCGACCAGGATTTTCAGCAAGGCTGCGAAAAATGGGGCGGCGATGGAAACGCGCAGGCACGTCTGCTGTCCGGCACACAGGTTGGCCTTATCGGTTACGGTGACCTCGGCCGGGCGCTGCGCCGCGTCCTGGCGGGCTTCGGTTGCCGCATCAGCGTCTATGACCCCTGGCTGCCGGGTTCGTTGCTGGAACAGGATGGCGTCATCCCGGCCTCGCTCGATGATGTGGTCGCAGGATCTGACTTCCTGTTCGTCGTTGCCGCACAGACTTCGGAGAACCGCCATTTCCTGAACGCGTCGACCTTTGCGCAGATGAAGAGGGGCGCTTCGTTCATTCTGCTGTCGCGCGCCGGTGTCGTCGATTTCGATGCGCTGACAGAGGCAGTCCGGTCGGGTCACATCACGGCTGCCAGCGACGTTTTTCCCCAGGAGCCGATGCCGGCAGACCACCCGATCCGCCAGTTGCCGGGATTCATCCGGTCCGCGCACCGGGCAGGTGCGCTGGACATTGCCTTCAGGGGTATGGGTGAGATGGTGCTGGAGGATATGGCGCTGATGGACCGGGGGTTGCCACCTTTGCGCTGCAAAAGGGCGGAGCGTGAGACTGCGGCGCGGATGCAGTCAAAGCCGGTCGATCACAACTGAGCGGGATCGAGCCCCGGCGGTCAGGTGAACTTCCGGAAGAGTTTGGTGCGGTCAAAAATTTCCTCAAGCTCCTGCATCCGGTCGCGGGTGTTGTCCCAATCCAGCGTCTGCACTGCGGAAATCATGCTTTCGACCAGCAGCATCGTTGTGGCCGCCGAATCCCATGCGGATGGCACAATGATCCGGCTTGTCAGACTGATGTCAGCGAGTCTGTGAACCGGCGAGCGCCACTGATCGGTAAAAAGCACGATGCGCGCCCCGCGTGCCCGTGCCATCTCGGCCAGCCTGAGAGTGTTATTCTCATAGCGGCGCACATCGAAAATAACGAAAACATCGCCTTCGGAGGCGTTCAGCAGATAATGCGGCCAGGTGTTCGAGGTCGACTGGACATGTGTCAGGTTCGGGCGGATCACCTGCAGGTGCATGAACAGATATTCGGCCAGCGTATGCGTGATCCGGCCACCAGCGATATAGAGGTGCCTCTCGCGGTCAGCGACCAGCGCGCAGGCCTCATCAAACGCGGCCGGATCAATATGTGACAGCGTGTTGCGGATGTTGTCGATCACGGCGTCTGTGAAACGGTTGAGAATGTGTTCAGAGGGGGCCGCGCCAGCCCAGGTTTCGTGCTTGGCAATCGGTCCCTTGGCAATGGCACCCAGTTCATCCCGCAGGTCCGCCTGAAAATCGGGATACCCCTTGTAGCCCAGTTTCTGCACCATCCTGGCCACCGTGGGCACGGATACGTTGGCGCCTTTGGCCAGTGCGGCGAGCGGTCCCAGACCAGACGCCGGGTAGTTTTCGAGGATCGACAGGGCGAGCTGCCGTTCGGCCCGTGTGAGCTCATCCAGCTTTTCCTGAATGCGGTCCGAAATCGTCTGGTTCTCGTCGGCCATCGGCAGCGCCTCGCAATTGGGCAAAAAAATATCAGCATAGATCGGCGTGTGATAAATTTTTCACAATTGTGTTGACAGAACGTCGCCATGGCAAGACCTTTCCTGTGTGGGAGCTCTGATGAATCAGCTTGAATATGCGCAGACTAATGCAAATGCAGATGTGCTGAATGCACAGGCAGCTTCTGCCGTCGTTCTGGTGTGCGAGCACGCAAGTTCAGAAATTCCGAATGAATTCAACAGTCTGGGGCTCGCAGATGAACACCGCAAAAGCCATGCAGCCTGGGACCCTGGTGCGGCTTCAGTCGCTGAACACATGGCGGCAAAGATGGATGCAGTGCTGGTGGCAGCCCGGGTTTCGCGTCTGGTCTATGATTGCAACCGGCCTCCCGAAGCGCCGGATGCCATGCCGGCAAAAAGCGAAATCGTGGATATCCCCGGTAACCGTGGATTGTCCGACGCCTGCAAAGAAGAGCGGACAAAGCGATACTATCACCCCTTCCGGACCGCCGTCGCAGACGCCCTGGCCGGTCGCCCCGATCCGGTTCTGATTACCGTGCACAGCTTTACACCCATATACCATGGGCGGCGCAGGGATGTGGAAATCGGCGTATTGCATGACAGAGATTCCAGGCTCGCCGATGCATTGATTGAGCAGGCGGAAACTTCTGTGCCGCATGTCGTCCGGCGCAATGAGCCCTATGGCGCAGCGGATGGGGTCACACACACATTGCGCGAACATGCGCTGCCACGCGGTATTCTGAACGTCATGCTCGAAGTGCGGAACGACCTGATCGCGGATGCGGCAGCGCAGGCAAAGATGGCAGGTATCCTGTCAGACTGGCTCACCCGGGCGATCGGATCAGCGAGGGCCGCGGCATGCTGAGATATGCGCAGGGCTATATCCGCGTGATTGATGCGGTGAACTACCGGATCGGCCGGATCATGATGTACGGCATCTTTGTGATGATGGGCATTCTGCTGTGGTCGTCGGTGTCCAAGACCTTCTTTGTCCCGTCGCTCTGGACGCTGGAGATGGCGCAGTTTGCCATGGTCGCGTACTATATGGTTGGCGGACCCTATGCGATCCAGATGGGATCAAATGTGCGCATGGATCTGCTCTATGGCGAATGGTCCGACCGCCGCAAAGCGCAAACAGATGCCATCACCGTTCTGTTCCTGATCGTCTATCTGATCTTTCTGCTCTGGGGCGGCTGGGAAAGTCTTATGTACTCTCTGAGCTACGGGGGGGAGCGCAGCCCTTCGGTCTGGCGGCCTTACCTCTGGCCCATCAAATCCATCATGGTTTTCGGGATTTTTCTGATGCTGCTGCAGGCCATTTCCGAGCTGCTGAAGGACTTCCTGCGCATCAAAGGTCACGACATGGGAGAGAAGCTCTGATGTCGTATGAAGCGATTGCCCTTCTGATGTTCTCGTCAATGATGCTGATGCTGCTGACCGGGCAGCGGGTCTTTGGCGCTATCGGCTTTGTGGCTGTTATTGCGGCCTTCCTGCTCTGGGGGGATCGCGGCGGTTACGATCTGGGCTTTGCTGCCGCAATCAAACTGATGAAATGGTATCCGCTGCTGACGCTGCCGATGTTCATCTTCATGGGCTACATCCTGTCGGAATCCAAAATCGCCGACGACCTCTACCGGATGTTCCACGTCTGGATGGGCGGGCTGTCGGGCGGTCTGGCGGTGGGCACGATCGGTCTGATGGTGCTGGTCTCCGCGATGAACGGCCTGTCGGTTGCGGGCATGGCGATTGGTACCACGATTGCACTGCCGGAGCTGCTGCGCCGCGGGTATGATAAGCTGATGGTCACCGGTGTGATCCAGGCAGGCTCGTCGCTGGGAATTCTGGTCCCACCTTCGGTCGTTCTGGTTCTTTACGCCATGATCGCACGCCAGCCTGTGGGCCAGCTGTGGCTCGCAGGCGTCGTGCCGGGGCTGATGATGGCCGCCATGTTCATCATCTACATCGTGATCCGCTGCCGGTTGAACCCGTCGCTGGGTCCTGTGCTGCCAGCCGAAGAGCGGGACATCCCGAGAGCCGAAAAACTGCGGCTGCTGGGGGCTGGTTTCCTGCCGCTCTTTATCTTCTTTGCGATGATGGTGCCGTTCGTAAATGGATGGACATCTCTCGTGGAAAGCTCGGCCATCGGTGCCATCGCGGCCTTTGTTGCGGCGGTGTTCAAGGGGCGCATGACACGCGACGTCTTTGAGACGTCTGTGCGCAAAACGCTTGGCATCTCCTGCATGTTCATGTGGATCATCCTCGCCGCACTTGCCTTTGGCGCAGTGTTTGACGGGCTGGGGGCGGTAAAGGCCATCGAAAGCCTTTTTACCGAACGGCTGGGTCTCAGCCCGTGGATGATCCTGATCCTGATGCAGCTCAGCTTTATTCTGATGGGAACCTTCCTTGATGATACCGCGATGCTGGTGATTGTGGCGCCGCTTTATGTGCCGCTGGTGGGTGCGCTCGGGTTCGATCTGATCTGGTACGGTGTGCTTTACACGATCACCACGCAGATCGCCTATATGACGCCGCCCTTCGGCTATAACCTGTTTCTGATGCGCGCCATGGCGCCGCCCGAGATCACGTTGCGCGATATTTATGCGTCCATCCTGCCCTTTGTGCTGGTGATGGTGGTGGCGCTGGCGACGATCATGGTCTTCCCCGAAATCGCACTCTGGCTGCCGGGGTATGTTTATGGAAACTGAACAAAAAAGACCCCGTCAGGGGGCATCTGAGACGAGCAATTCACAGAGAGGATATCAAAATGACAACAAGACGTAAGTTTATGACCACCGCCGGACTTGGTGGCGCAGCAGCGCTGGCCAGCCCTGCAATCGTTCAGGCTCAGACAGCGATCAAGTGGCGTTTTCAGACCTATGCGGGTGCAGCGCTTGGCGAGCATGTGACAAAACCTGTGATCGACTACATCAACGCGAATGCCAATGGCGAGCTTCAGGTCGAACTCTTCTATGCAGATCAGATCGTGCCGACGGGCGAGCTGTTCCAGGCGCTGCAGCGCGGGACAATCGACGGGGTGCACTCTGATGACGACTCCATGGCGTCGCCCACACCGCTGCGGCAGTTCGGCGGCTATTTCCCCTTTGCCACCAAGCACATTCTCGACGTGCCGGTGCTCTTCAACCAGTACGGGCTGAAGGAGATCTGGGAAGAGGAATACGCGAAGGTCGGTGTAAAATGGCTGTCTGCGGCGGGTCAGGACCCCTGTAACTTCAACACCAAAAAGGAGATCACCAGCGTCGCGGATCTGGATGGGCTTAAGCTCTACACGTTCCCGACAGCGGGCCGGTTCCTGTCCAAATTCGGCGTCGTGCCGGTGAACATTCCTTACGAGGATGCCGAGGTTGCTGTGCAGACGGGCGAGCTGGATGGTATGGCCTGGTCGGGCATCACCGAGGACTACACCGTGGGCTGGGCTGATGTGACCGACTACTTCCTCACGAATAACATCTCCGGTGCTTGGATCGGCTCCTGGTTTGTGAACGAAGAGCGCTGGGCTGAACTGCCGGATCACCTGAAATCGGTGGTGATGGCCGCGACCGAGGCGGGTCACACCTACCGCAACCAGTGGTACTGGGGTGGTGAGGCTGCTCTGCGCGCCAATGGCGACAAACTGGCGCTGCGGTCGGTCCCTGCGGGCGAGTGGGCCGAGGTGGAGAACGCCGCCAAGGAATTCTGGGAAGAAGTGGCCCAGGAGGGCGAAGTGCACCAGAAGATCGTCAACATCTTCAAAGAGTACAACAGCGTGATCAATCAGGCTGGCGTGCCCTACAACTTCGAATAATAACACGTCAACGATCAACAGGCGTCCCCGTTCTGCGGGGGCGCTTCCCGTTCAGAGAGGACCGCAGATATGCCTGGAAACCTGACTTTTGAAGCGCTGCGGAACGCCGTGCGAAACGGCACAATTGATACTGTGCTGGCCTGCTTTCCGGACATGCAGGGCCGGCTTATGGGCAAACGGTTCCATGCGGTGAACTTTGTGGAAAGCTCTTTTGAAGAGACCCACTGCTGTAACTATCTGCTGGCCACTGACCTGGAAATGGCCACGCCCGAAGGCTACGCCGCGTCCAGTTGGGAAAAGGGCTATGGCGATTACATCATGGCCCCTGACCTTAGCACGCTGCGGTTGCTGCCCTGGCTTGAGGGCACGGCGATGGTGCTCTGTGACATCCTGGATCACCACACCCACAAAGCCGTGCCGCATGCCCCGCGTCAGATGCTCAAGACGCAGGTGGCCCGGCTGAAAGAACTTGGCTTTGACGCGATGATGGCCACCGAACTGGAGTTTTTCCTGTTCGAGCATGCGTTTGATGACATCCGCAAATCGGGCTTCCGCGATCTCTCGCCGATCAGCGGATACAATGAAGACTACGCGATCCTGCAGACCACCAAGGAAGAAGGTGTGATGCGGCCTATCCGAAACCATCTTTTTGGAGCGGGTCTGCCCGTTGAAAACTCCAAGGGAGAGGCCGAGACCGGTCAGGAAGAGCTGAACATCCGGTATGCGGCCGCGCTGGATTGCGCAGATCACCACACCATTGCCAAAAACGGCATCAAGGAAATCGCCTGGCAGAACGGTGTTGCCGCGACCTTTCTGCCCAAATGGCACCACAACAAGGTCGGCTCCTCCAGCCATGTGCATCAGTCACTGTGGCAGGAAGGTCAGCCCGCGTTTTTCGATAAATCCGACGATCTGGGCATGTCGCAGCTGATGAAACACTACATGGCCGGTCTGATCGCTTATGCGCCGGATTACACGTTCTTTCTGGCCCCCTACATCAACAGCTACAAACGGTTTGCCAAAGGGACCTTTGCGCCCACAAAAACCGTCTGGTCTGTTGATAACCGTACGGCCGGTTTCCGGCTTTGCGGTGATGGCACAAAGGGCATCCGCGTCGAATGTCGCATTGGCGGGTCGGACCTGAACCCTTATCTGGCGCAGGCGGCGATGCTGGCGGCCGGGATCAGGGGTATTGAGGAGAAAATGCAGCTTGCGCCACCCACTTCGGGCGATGTGTACGACGCGGCGGACGCCCAGGACATACCCCAGACCCTGCGCGCGGCGACGGAAACGCTGCGCGGTTCGGCCTTTCTGCGCGAGGCAATGGGCGACGATGTGATCGACCATTACACCCGCTGCGCGGAATGGGAGCAGGAAGAATTTGACCGCGTGGTGACCGACTGGGAAATCGCGCGTGGATTTGAAAGGGCCTGATGTGATCAGATGTATCTCGCCGGTTGACGGCTCGGTTTATGCTGAGCGCGATGTCCTGTCCTCGGCTGACGCGGCAGCGGCTGTGGGGCATGCGCGTATCGCACAGGCAGAATGGGCGGCACGCCCGCTGGCCGAGCGCATTGAGCTGGTGATGGCAGGCGTCGCCGCGGTCGGTGCCATGAACGACGGGATCGTGCCGGAACTGGCCTGGCAGATGGGCCGGCCCGTGCGCTATGGCGGTGAATTCGGCGGTTTCAACGAACGCGCGTCCTGGATGGCGGGTATCGCAGCTGAAGCGCTGGCCGATATCACGGTTGAGGACAGCGACGCATTCCGCCGGGTGATTAAACGGGTGCCGCATGGTGTGGTACTGGTCGTAGCCCCGTGGAACTACCCATATATGACGGCGATCAACACCGTGGCTCCGGCCCTGATTGCGGGTAACGCGGTCATTCTGAAACATGCCAGCCAGACGCCGCTGGTGGGCGAGCGGATGGCTGCGGCTTTCCATGCCGCCGGTGTTCCTGCGGATGTGTTTCAGAACGTTTTTCTGGATCATGCCACTACGTCTGCGCTGATTGCAGCAAAGTCGTTCGGATTTGTGAATTTTACCGGCTCGGTCGCCGGCGGGCAGGCCATCGAGCGCGCCGCAGCGGGGACGTTCACGGGTGTGGGGCTCGAGCTTGGCGGCAAGGATCCGGGCTATGTCTGTGATGACGCGGATATCGGGGCGGCGGCCGAGACACTGATTGACGGCGCGATGTTCAATTCCGGTCAGTGCTGTTGCGGGATCGAACGGATATATGTGGCTGAGCAGCACTTTGACGCTTTTGTCGAACGGGCCGTTGAGATCGTGCGCGGCTACCGGCTGGGCAACCCGCTGGACGCGGAAACCACTCTCGGTCCGATGGCGCACAAGCGTTTTGCTGATGAGGTCCGCGCACAGACAGCCGAGGCGCTGGCGCAGGGTGCCAGGGCCCACATTGAAACCTTTCCGCAGGATGATGGCGGTGCCTACCTGACCCCACAGATCCTGACAGATGTGACCCATGAGATGCGCGTGATGCGCGAGGAAAGTTTCGGTCCGGTTGTCGGGATCAT